>NZ_JAMYBY010000002.1:0-354200 GCF_024126555.1 Pseudomonas sp. VE 267-6A | reverse complement strand
CTGGTTCCTGCAGGAACCAGCCTTGCGGGCGAAGGCCCCGGCAACTACACGATGGGCAACCCATTGTTGACCACTTCCCGCGTATACGACGCCAGCTGCTTGGCATCCATGCTGGCCACCAGGTCGGCCTCGATGGGCCGGTGCGCCACGATACTCACATCGGTGCAGCCCAGGGCGTTGTGGCGAATCCGGCGCACCGCCGGGCTGATGGTCACGGGGATGATGCCGATGCCCATTTCCTTGGCGATGCGAAATGCACCGGTCTTGAACGGCAGCACGCCCTGCCCGGTGTTGCGCGTGCCCTCGGGGAAGATCCAGAGCGATGTCTTGCTGTCGGCCACGCGGGTGGCGATGCGCCGCAGGCTGGTGATCGACGCGCGCGGGTTGCTGCGGTCGATGAACAGGCTGCCGGTCAGCCAGTACAGCTGCCCGGCCAACGGCAGCCAGCGCAACGACTGCTTGCCCACGATCACCGTGCCTGGGCGCAGCGCCTGGGCCACGACAAATGCATCGTGGTTGCTCTGGTGGTTGGCCACATAGATGTAGGAGCGGTCGGGCGCGATGGCGTCGAAACCACCAACCTCGACGCGCACGCCAAAGATCCAGTTGATGGCCCTGTAGACCTTGCAGGCCAGGTAGAGGTTGTCCTGCTTGCGCGGGTTGAGCAACAGCACCAGGCACAGGAACGGAAACGTCACCACCACGAACAGCACGACCAACAGCCAACGCACACACGCAATCATTGCTTTACCACCTTCCCTCGACATGTTCACCCGTCACGCTGCCAGTTGCAGTGCGCGGGTCGTCTGGTCATCGATTTCGATCCAGAAGGCCAGCACCGGCTTGTCGTCAATCATCTGCGGACGCGCGATTCTTCGCGTGGTCACGCCCATGCGCTTGAGCAACCGCTCGTTACCCATTGCAGTAAAGGCAATCAGCCTGCGCGCCCCCTGGGCACGGGCCACATCGATCACCTTGCCGACCATCGCCACGGTATTCTGCCAAGCCTGTTCAGCCGACAGGTATTGGCCTTTGGGCGAACTCATGGCGAAGCGCGAGAGCTCCCATATGTCCTGCTGATAGGGGAGCGGCGCATCGCCAACCAGGTGCGGAAACACTTCTGCCAGCAGGTACGGGCGATGGGTGGGGATCAGGCGGGCACAACCGAAAATATTCTGTTGCTTGTCGCATGCCAGCACATACAGCGTATCGGGGCGGTCGAACTCATCCCACTCCTGACCCTCGGGACACTGCAATGGCCAGCCCAGCTCCCTTACAAACACCTGGTAGCGGTACTCGGCCAGTGCGCTCGCCATGGTGCGCGGAAAGTCTTTGATGGTCCCGGTTACAGCAGTGAACATGAAAACGCCCCAACTCAAAGAGCTGGGAGTACAACAAACCCTCCGGAGCCTATATAGCTGCCCGAAAGGGCAGGTTTATTCGTAGGAAAAACCTGAAATGCCAGCGCACTGATGGCCATTTGCTACAGAAGTTTTCCGCGAAAACTGTACCGTACGGTATAATTCGGGCCTGTTTGCACTCTCCATTGGCCGAGCACATTCCACCCATGAAAGGCACATTGCGTGAATGACTGGCGCGAGCACTTCATTGCCGTGGTGACGGGGTGCCGCAACGAAGGCGAGCTGTTCAGCGAGCTGACCCGACTTACCCGCGAGCTGGACTTCGAGTTCTGTTCCTATGGGCTGAAGAATCCGCTGCCGATCGCCGCCCCGCAGTTCATCCTGCGCTCCAACTACCCCAGCGCCTGGGAAGCCAGGTACGTGGCCGAGGACTATTTTTCCTGCGACCCGACGGTGGCCCACGGGCTGACCCGCACCACGCCCCTGCAGTGGGCCGCCGCGCAACAGCAGCACCAGCAGGCATTCTGGGAAGAGGCGCGGCACTACAGCCTGGACCACGGCTGGTGCCTGTCGGTGCAGGGCGACTACGGCACCATCGGCCTGCTGTCCCTGTCCCGCCCGGATGACCCGATCTCCACACTGGAACTGGACGCCAAGGAAGCCAAGCTCATCTGGCTGTCGCAACTGGCGCACAGTGCCATGACCGGCTTCTTTGCCCAGACCCACCTGCCCGAGGCCCAGAAGGCCCTGACCGCACGGGAGAAAGAAGTGCTCAAATGGACCGCCGTGGGCAAGACCTACAGCGAGATCAGCATCATCCTCACCATCGACAGCCGCACGGTGAAGTTCCACCTGGTCAACGCCATGCGCAAGCTGCAGGCCAGCAACAAGGCCGAGGCGACGGTGAAGGCAATTCTGCTGGGGATGCTTTTCTAGGCCAGGGCTGCATCAATAGCTGAAAATTCCCGACACAGCGACTAAGGTAGGCACAGATCGGTGCCCGCCCCTGGCCCGAGACAACAAGATGACGGTGAGCCGCCCCTGCGCGCGCCACGGTCGACGGGAGCCCAGCATGCAGCATACCCAGACCAGCCCGAGCGATCTTGCGGCCTTCGTCGACGATCACTTCCCCGAGCGCGGCATCCGCCCCGACCCTGTCATTGCGCAGTCCTGGTACCGCAGCGTGGTCGAGCATCGCCTCGACCCCGGCGCCGCCGGGCGTACCCACGTGCTGGGCGCCGACGCCATCCGCCAGCATCAACAGCAGCACCAGCAATACCTGGCCATCGCCAGCCAGGGCGTCAGCGGCCTGGCCAGGCGCGTGGTGCCGGCCGGGTTCGCGGTGCTGCTCAGCGACGAACACGGCATCACCCTCGACACCCGCCTGCCCGAAGCCAGCCACATCTATACCCAGGCCGGGCTGGTGGTGGGCGCGCGCTGGGACGAGTCGATTGCCGGCACCAACGGCATCGGCACCACCCTGGCCGCCGCGCAGCCGCTGATCATCCACCGCGAAGAGCACTTTCTGGCCTCCAACTTTCGCCTGAGCTGCTCGGTGGCGCCGATCTTCGACGCCCAGGGCCTGCTGCGCGGCTGCCTGAACGCCACCTGCCTGAACAGCAACGGGCCCAAGGAGGCGCAGTACCTGACCCTGCAACTGGTGATCCTGTATGCGCGGCTGATCGAGAACGCGCACTTTCGCGAGTGCTACCGCGACCGCCTCACCCTGTCGCTCAAGCCCATCGACGACATAGCCGACCTGGCCAACGAGCAGTTGCTGGCGCTGGACGACAACGGCCGCATCATCGGCGCCAACCGCGCCACCTTCGTTGCCCACCAGCGCGATGCGGCGCCGCTGCTGGGTGCGCGCATCGACAGCCTGCTGCCAACCTCGATGGATGAACTGCTGCACCTGACCCAGGGCGGTGCACGCGGCGTGCGCCTGCGCGGGCAGCAGGACGACGCCTTGCTGGATGTGGGCCTGCGCATACCGTCGCAGCGCCACCGCCCTGCCCCGGCCAGACCGCCGGTGCGCAGCAGCCACCCCGACCTGCAGCAGCTGGCCGGCGGCGATGCGCGCCTGCAACAGGCGGTGCAGCGGGTGCGCAAGGTGCTCGACAAGGACCTGCCGATACTGATCACCGGCGAGACCGGCACCGGCAAGGAGGCATTCGCCCGCGCCATCCACCAGGCCAGTGCGCGGCGCGCCGGGCCGTTCATCGCGCTCAATTGCGCGGCGATTCCCGAGACGCTGATCGAGAGCGAGCTGTTCGGCTACCGCGGCGGCAGCTTCACCGGGGCCGACAAGAAGGGCATGAAGGGCAAGCTGGAACTGGCCGCCGGCGGCACGCTGTTTCTGGACGAGATCGGCGACATGCCGGCGCACCTGCAAACCCGTTTGCTGCGGGTGCTGGCCGAGCGCGAGATCTTCCCGATCGGCGCCCAGGCGCCGGTGGCGCTGGACGTGCAGGTGGTGTCGGCGACCCACCAGGACCTGCACGGGATGATTGGCGACAAGCGCTTTCGCGAGGACCTCTACTACCGCCTGGGCGGCATGAGCCTGGCGTTGCCGGCCTTGCGCGAACGCAGTGACCGGGGCGCGTTGATCGAGCAGTTACTGGCGGCGCAGAGCAGCGGCGTGCGGCTGACCGAACAGGCCCGCCAGTGCCTGCATGCCCATGCGTGGCCGGGCAACATTCGTCAGTTGCTCAATGCGTTGCGCTACGCGGTGGCGTTGGCCGAGGACGGGGTGATCGACGTGGATTGCCTGCCGGCGGAAGTGGTGCAGGTGGTGCGCGACGAGCCGCTGCGCATCGACAGCCAGGACCCGGCCAGCGAGTTGCTGCAAAGGTTGCGGCGCCATCGCTGGAACATCAGTGCGGTGGCGGCTGAACTGGGGGTGGCGCGCTCGACGCTGTATCGGCAGATGAAGAAGTACGGGGTGGTGCAGCCCAATGATCGGTTGTGATGGCAGGGGTTGCTGTGCAACCCATCGCGGGTCGAGCCCGCTCCCACAGGCTGTGGGAGCGAGCTTGACCCGCGATGAGGCCCTAACAGGCTACTGGGCCTCAGATCTGGATATAGACCACATGGGTATGCGTGTACTCATACAACCCATGCTTGCCATCGGCCCCACCGATCCCCGACTTGCGCGTGCCGGCATGGAAGCCCTGCATGGCCTCGAAGTTCTCGCGGTTGATGTAGGTCTCGCCGAAATCCAGCGCGTTGCTGGCATGCATCGCTGCACTCAGGCTGCGCGTGTACAGCGATGAAGTCAGCCCGTATTCACTGTCGTTGGCCAGCGCAATCGCCTCGTCCAGGCTCTCCACGATCTGGATCGGCAACACCGGCCCGAAGATCTCCTTGCGCATGATCTCCATGTCGGCCGAGCAGCCGGCCAGCACCGTCGGCTGGTAGTGGAAGCCCTGCCCGCGATCGGCCACCACGCCCCCGGTCACCAGCTGCGCGCCCTGCCCGGTGGCGGTGCGCACCATCTGCCCGACCTTGTCCAGGGCGGCCTGGTTGATCAGCGGGCCCATGTCCAGGTCCGCCTCGGCCAGCGGGTCACCATAACGGGTGGCGGCCATGGCGCTGGCCAGTTTGTCGGTGAACTCATCCGCCACCTCGCGCTGCACGTACACCCGCTCGGCGCAGTTGCACACCTGCCCGGTGTTGATCACCCGCGACGCGGTGATCGACTTGACCGCCAGCTCCAGGTCCGCATCAGCCAGCACGATGGCCGGCGCCTTGCCGCCCAGCTCCAGGTTGAGCTTGGTGATGTTCGGCGCCGCCGCGGCCATGATCCGCGAGCCGGTGCCCACGCTGCCGGTGAAGCTGATCAGGTCGATGCCGGCGTGGCTGGTCAGGCGCTGGCCCACGGTCGCCCCGGTACCGCACACCACGTTGAACACGCCGCTGGGCAGGTCGGTCTCGGCCACCAGGCGGGCGAACTCGAAGCAGTTGATCGGTGTTTCCTCGCTGGGCTTGATCACGATGGTGTTGCCCGTGAGCAGGGCCGGCGCCATCTTGCGGGCGATCAGAAAGAACGGGAAGTTCCACGGCAGAATCCCGGCCACCACACCCAACGGCTTGCGCAGCAGAAAGATGCTTTCACCGGCGCGGTCGCTGGTGAGCACCTCGCCTTCCAGGCGTCGCGCCCACTCGGCCATGTAGTCCAGGTAGTCGGCGGTGAAGTTGACTTCGACCAGGGCCAGGCCGAGCACCTTGCCCTGCTCGGCGGTGATGATGCGCGCCAGGCGCTCGGCGTTGTCACGCACCTTGCTGGCGATCTTGCGCAGGTAGCCGGCGCGCTCGATAGCCGGGCGCGTGGCCCAGCTCTTCTGGGCCTTGCGCGCGGCGGCAATGGCCTGCTCCACCTGCGCGTCACTGGCCTGGGGCACGCGCCCCAGCAGTTGTCCATTGGCCGGGTTGTGCACCTCGATCTGCGCGTCGCTGTCGACGAACGCATTGGCGATGTAGTTCTGGTAGATGACGTCACTCATGGGTCAATGGCTCCTTTTCAATGGGATGACTTGGCGCTGAACTGCTTCCAGGTATCGCCTTCCTGATGAAGGTCGTGGGCGCGCTTGATCAAGTACTGGTGGATCTGGTCGACCTGCTCGGGGGTGAAGGCGTCGGCGAACGACGGCATGCCATCCGGCACGCGGCCACCGAAGAGGATGCCGAGGAACATCTGGTGCTTTTCCGGGGTGAGCTTGCGCAGGTCGGGCAGCACGCCGCCGCTGACCGCGTGGATACCGTGGCACTGCGAGCAGTAACCGTCGTACAGCTTGGCGCCCGCCTCGATCGAAGCGGTGTCGTTGCTCAACGCGGGTGGTTTGGGGGTGTCCGGGCGTGGCGCCGGCTCTTGCAGCTTGGCGGTGCCGCCCAGCTTGTAGGTCAGCACCTGGGCGTACGGCTGCACGCCGGCCCGCAGCGACAGGGCCCCGGCAAAGGTGGAGAACGCGCCGCCCCAGCCGGCCATGAAGGTCACGTACTGCTCGCCATCCACGCTGTAGGTGACGGGCGCGGCCATCACGCCGCTGGCAGCCGGTTGCTCCCAGAGTTTTTCGCCGGTGTCGGCGGCATAGGCGATCACCCGCCCGTCGGCGCTGCCCTCGAACACCAGGTTGCCCGCGGTACTCAAGGTGCCGCCGTTGAAGATGGTCACGTAGGGCACTTCCCAGGCGGCCTGCTGCTTGACCGGGTCCCAGGCGATCAGCTTGCCCGACCAGCTCTTGGCCATCTCCAGCAGGCCTTCGGCGCCTTCGGGCATCATCCCGGTGCGCAGGCCCAGCTGGTACATGCTCTTGAACGGGTTGCGCTTGGGCGCCTCGGGGATGTGCTCGTAGTAGGCCGACATGATGTGCGCCGGGATGTACACCAGCCCGGTGTCGGGGTTGTACGACATCGGCTGCCAGTCATGTGCACCCCAGAACGCCGGGGTCACCAGGTTGCGCTTGCCGTTCTTCCAGTAGGCGGCGTTCTCTTCGTCCAGGATCGGCCGCCCGGTCTTCATGTCCATGCCCTTGGTCCAGCTCTGCGGCACGATGCCCTTGGCCGACAGCAGCTCGCCGGTGGCGCGGTCGATCACATAGAAGAAGCCGTTTTTCGGCGCCTGCATCAGCACCTTGCGCGGCTTGCCGTCGATGGGCAGCTCGGCCAGGATCATGTGCTGGGTGGCGGTGTAGTCCCAGGCATCGCCCGGGGTGGTCTGGTAGTGCCACACGTATTCGCCGGTGTCGGCATTGACCGCCACGATGGACGACAGGAACAGGTTGTCGCCCTTGGCCTGGCTACGCCATTTGGGGTCCCACAGCGAGCCGTTGCCCACGCCGATGTAGAGCAGGTTCAGCTCCGGGTCGTAGGCGAACGAGTCCCAGGCGGTGCCGCCACCGCCCTGCTCCACATAGGCATCGCCGAACCAGGTCTTGGCGGCGATCTCCATGCCCTTGCCCTCGGGCGGCAGCTTGGGGTCGCCCGGCACGGTGTAGAAGCGCCACGCCTCCTTGCCGGTTTCGGCGTCGTAGGCGGTGACATAGCCCCGCACGCCGAACTCGGCGCCGCCGTTGCCGATCACCACCTTGCCGTTGACCACCCGAGGGGCGCCGGTGATGGTGTAGCTGCGCTTGTGGTCGGCGCGGGTGTCGACCGACCAGGCGCGCTGGCCGGTCTTGGCGTCGATGGCCTCCAGGCGCCCGTCGAGCACGCCCACGTAGACCTTGCCCTTCCACACCGCCACGCCACGGTTGACCGCGTCGCAACAGGCTTCGCCGGCGCGGTGGCGGTCCGATTGCGGGTCGTACTTCCAGATCAGCCTGCCGTCGCGCGCATCCAGCGCGTACACCACCGAGAACGGCCCGGTGGTGTACATCACCCCGTCGACCACGATGGGGGTGGCTTCCACGCCACGGTCCAGGTCCAGCTTGTAGCTCCAGGCCAGGCCCAGCTGGCCGACGTTCTGGTCGCTGATCTGCTTGAGGGGGCTGTAGCGCTGTTCGTCGTAGGTGCGCCCGGTGCTCATCCAGTTACCGGGCTCCTTGTCGGCGGCGATGATGCGCGCGCCATCGACGTTGGCCGGGATGTCCGCAGCCAGCGCCGGTGTACCCGCCAGGCTCAGCAGCACGGCAACGGCAAGGGATTTGAGGGGAAGCGAGGCGAGGCCAGTCTGTCTCATGGGAGTGTCCTGTTCTTATTAGTGGCGCAGTCTTCGCGCTGCGCCATCAGCTCATCGCAACCGCCATGCCAGCTGTGACATGAACCGCCACAACCGCTCTGGCACGCGGCTTTTCGCGCGCCGCACCGATGCCGCCCGCGCTGCAATCAACGCTACAGGTGTTGCATCACCCGCTACACAGGGCGCACACCTGTAGCGCAGTGTTGGCCCGGCGCACGCCGCATTCACAAATCGAATGACAGGGATTTCAACATTTAATTTGTGGATAGCTAAAGATGGTCATAACGTAGCGGTGCAATCCCTGAACGGGGCCGCCCGCCGCAGGCTGGCCCGGGGGACACAACAACAAACATCGAGACTGTCCATGTCCAGAACCACTTACTTCGCCCCCCACGGCGGGCACCCGGCTCAGACCGAGCTGCTGACAGACCGTGCCATGTTCACCGAAGCCTACGCGGTGATCCCCAAGGGCGTGATGCGTGACATCGTCACCAGCCACCTGCCCTTCTGGGACAAGATGCGCATGTGGGTCATCGCCCGCCCGCTGTCGGGTTTCGCCGAGACCTTCTCGCAGTACATCGTCGAAGTTGCCCCTGAAGGCGGCAGCGAGCGCCCGGAGCAGGACAAGAACGCCGAGGCGGTTCTGTTCGTGGTCGAGGGTGAAGTCGACATCACCCTGCAAGGCAAGCCGTACACCCTCAAGCCAGGCGGCTACGCGTTCATTCCGCCGGGCGCCGACTGGAGCCTGCGCAACAACAGCGCGGCCAACGTGACCTTCCACTGGATCCGCAAGCACTACCAGGAAGTCGAAGGCCTGGCGCACCCGGAAGCGTTCGTCACCAACGAACAGGACGTTACCCCGATCCCGATGCCGGGCACCGATGGCGCCTGGGTCACCACCCGCTTCGTCGACATGGCCGACATGCGCCACGACATGCACGTCAACATCGTGACCTTCCAGCCGGGCGGCACCATCCCGTTCGCGGAAACCCACGTGATGGAGCACGGCCTGTACGTGCTGGAAGGCAAGGCGGTGTACCGCCTGAACCAGGACTGGGTCGAAGTGGAAGCCGGCGACTTCATGTGGCTGCGCGCCTTCTGCCCGCAGGCCTGCTACTCGGGTGGCCCTGGCCCGTTCCGCTACCTGCTGTACAAGGATGTGAACCGCAACGTGAACCTGACGCTGAACCCAAAGCGTTAAGCAGGTAGCGATGCAGAAAGCCCGCCGTGACTGGCGGGCTTTTTTGTGGGGAAGTGACCCGCAGGCTCACACCGCCTGTGCTTCGAGCAGGCCGGTCAACACGCCCGCCAGCGCTCGTACCATCGGATCGGCCGTCTGGCGATGCAGAATCAGAATCTCGTAGCTGTCGATCACCGGCAGGCCATCCGCCTCGCCGAGCACCCGGTGTTCGGCGGTGACGGCGCGTGGCGGCAGCAGGCTGATGCCCATGCCGTCGGCCACGGCGGCCTGAATGCCGCTGAGGCTGGAGCTGGTGAACGCGATGCGCCAGCGCCGGCCCAGGCTCTCTACTGCACTGATGATTTCGTCGCGGTACAGCCCACGTGGCGGAAAGGTCACCAGCGGGATCGGGTCCAGCGCCAGGGCCGGGTTGTGCGCGCTGTCGATCCAGCGCAATTGCTCCGGCCAGCTGGCCACCCCTTCGCGACCGTTGCGCCGCTGCTTGAGCAGCACCAGGTCGAGCTCGCCGTTGTCGTAGCTCTGGCTGAGGTCGCGGCACAGGCCGCTGGTGACTTCGAGCTTGACCTGCGGGTGCTTGCGGTTGAACGCCGACAGCGCGTTGGTGGTGCGCCCGCCAACGAAGTCTTCGGGTACGCCCAGGCGCAGGGTCACGCCGACCGTGGCGCCGGCCAGGGCTTCGAGCATCTGGTCGTTGAGGGCGAGCATGTGGCGGGCATAGCCGAGCAGGGTCTGGCCGGCGTCGGTGGGCAGCACCTCGCGATTGCCGCGCTCGAGCAGGCGGTGACCGACCATCTCCTCGAGGCGCCGGACCTTCTGGCTGATGGTCGACTGGGTGGAATGCAGGCGCGTGGCCGCCGTGGTGAAACTGCCGCAGTCGGCCACCACCACGATGGCGCGCAGCAGGTCGAGGTCGAACAGAGACCTGTTGGGTTTGAGGCTGAGGCTCATGGCGGGATTCAGGTTTTGAATGGGTAGGCGGTTTTCTAGCATGTGCCGGGGGGTTGGGCAAATGCGCGAACCTGCAGGAGCCGGCCTAGCCGGCCAAAGGGTTGGGTTACCCCAGCAGGTTCGGCACAGACGAAATCAGCAGCGAGACACCCGAGGCAGTCAGCAAGCCCAGCACGATGCGGCGAAACTGCAGGTCGCTGATGCCGATGTACAGGCGCGTACCAAGGAAGGTCGGAATCAGCATGGCCGGCGCGACGATGGCGAAGAACGGCAGCATGTCCACCGTAACGATGCCGGTGCCCAGGTAGGTGAGCATGGTCACGAACAGCATCGACAGGTTGAAGTTCTGGATGATCGAGCGCTGCAGGTCGCGCTCGTAGCCCTTGAGGGTGCACCACAGCGTCGGGACCGTGCCGGTGAAACCGCCAAGCCCACCCATAACGCCACCGATCACACCGATGACGCCATCGACCAGCCGGCCGGCCAGCGGGATTCTCGGCAATCTGCCGGCCAGCAGCATGACCGGGCACCAAGTCACCAGCAGGGCCCCGAGCAAGGTCTTGAACCAGTGCATGTCCAGGTTGGGCAACAGCGCAACACCCAGAGGAATGCCGGCCAGGCCACCGAGGATGAAGGGCAGCAGGCGTTGCAGGCTCAAGCCCCGGCGCACCGAGAACGCGGCCACCACCTGCCCGGTGAGGCCGCCGAACACCGCCAGGGTGGCGGCCAGCTTCGGGTCGAGCACCCAGGCCCAGAACGACATCGCGACCATGCTGAAGGCGAAGCCCGAAAGCCCCTGGACGAACCCCGCAACAACGGCCCCGAGAGCGACCACCAGGTAGATCGTGAGCATCTGCAAGACATCCGGGGTGACTGTGAACGAGTTAGCGATGATGCCATCGCGCAGGGGGGGCCTGTCCAGCATGTCAGCCCCCACTGCAACATCGTCACACCGCCAGCAGCACGCCCCACAACGGCAACGCTGCGGCCAGCCAAACCATTGCACGCGGCCAGTACGGCAACAGCATCGCCACCCCGAACCCGGCCAGTGAAATACCGCCAAACCAGGCTACCGGCCCCATCGCCCAGCCCCAGGCCACGCCACTGACCCACAGGCTGATGGCCAGCGCCGACCAGCCCGCCGACCGCAGGGCCACCCGCATCCAGGGTGCAGGTGCCCTGCCCCACACCTGCTTGTAGTGCCGCTCCAGCCCCAGGCACAACGCCAACATGCCCACATAGGCAAACACCACCGCGCCGATCATCAGCATGTCATTGCCCCTCCACCGCTACCGTCGCACGCTTGCGCGCAGGTTTTTCTTCACGCGGCGCCACGCAGCGCCATGCCGCATACGCCAGCAACCCACCCAGCACCACGCTGGTGGCCTCCAGCACGCGGTGCGCCGGATCGTGCTGCGCGGTCAACGCGCCCAGCACCGGCAGGCCGATGCACAGTACCGCGGCCAGCCCCAGCTGCTCGGCCCAGGCGCGCTGCGCCGGGCGCAAACCGGCATGCAGCAGCGACAGCAACCACACCGCGAAGAACGCCTTGACCTCCCAGTTGGCCCGCTGCGCCAGCTCCACCGGCAGCAGGCGGTTGGCCCACAGCAAGCCTGCGCAGGCCAGCATCAGGCCGGCGACGAACGCCACGTTGAAGCTCTCGGCCACCTTGTACCAACGCTGCGCCGACACCGAGGCACTGGCGTACTTGCGCCGGCGCTTGACGCAGAACAGCACCAGCCCGGTGCCGATCATCGCGGTGCTGACCAACGCACACACGAAGTACAGCCAGCGCATCGGATAGCCGCCGAACTGCGCGAAGTGCAGCCCCGCCATCACCCGCTGGGTGAGCACGGCAGGCCGCATGTCGGGCACATCGCGCAGCAGCTCGCCGCTGACGCCGTCGAACACCATGGCCTGCCCCTTGCTCAGGGCGATGCGATAGCCCAGGGTCGGGCGCACCTCGATCCGCGCGGCCGCCGTACCGGGGTTGGAGATACCGATGCTGCTGATGGCGCCCAGCCGCTCTTGCGCGCTGGCCAGTACCGGGGCCAGGTCGACCAGCGCGGCTGGCTGCTTGAGCGCCGCGCGCGGCGTGGGCAGACGCTGCTCGCCCTGGGCCTTGTAGTACGCCTGGTTGTCACCCTCGAACAGCGCATCCACCGCCGCCGGCATGTAGATCAGCAAAAAGATCACCAGCCCGGTGTAGGTGATCATCAGGTGAAACGGCAACAGCAGCACCGCGCTGGCGTTGTGAAAATCCAGCCACGAGCGCTGGCCCTTGCCGGGGCGGAAGGTGAAGAACTCCTTGAAGATCTTCTTGTGGATCACGATGCCGCTGACCAGCCCCACCAGCATCACGATCGCCAGGGCGCCGACCACGAAGATGCCCCAGTTGCGCGGCAGGTTCAGGGTGAAGTGAAAGCGGAAGAAGAAGCTGCCGCCGGCCGTTTCGCGCACCTCGATCGGCTCGCCGGTATGCGGGTCGAGCGCGGTGCCGCCACCGCGTCGACGCTCGCCGGACGCTACCTGCAAACCGGGCGAACGTGCATCCGGCAGGCTGATGTTCCAGTTGCTGGCGCCCGGTGCATGCTGGGTCAGGTAGGCCAGCCCGCGTTGCGCGGCCTGCAACTGGGTGAGGTCGTGGCTGCGCACCTCGGGGCGCATCCAGTTGTCGATTTCGCTGTCGAACACCGCCAGCGTACCGGTGGCGAATATCGCGAACAGAAGCCAGCCGAAGATCAGGCCGGCCCAGGTGTGCAGCCACGCCATGGATTGGGTGAAGGTATTTTTCATCTCACAGGCTCCACAACTGCGGCCAGAAGCCGACCGCCGCCAACGGCACCGCCAGCGCCGCCGGCCACCACGCACGCAGGGCATCGCGACTGGCGAAGGCCCACAGGAACGCGCAGGTGTAGAACGCAAAGGACGGCAGGCTGGCCACGATCACCGCATCCACCGCAGGCATTGGCAGCACACGGGCCAGAAAAGCCGTGGCCGCATAGCTGAATGCATAGCCGCCCAGCAAGGCGGCTGCCGCGCGCGACACAATCAACAACCAGACCGGTCGGGTGTTGCTCATCAGGTTTCTCCTTGTGCTGCCGCTGGCAGGCGCAGGTTCACGCGCAGGCCCGGCTTGAGGTTCTGTGCCCATACCTGGCCGCCCTGCAACTGCACCCGGCAACGGGCGATCGTCAGGCCCAGGCCGAAGCCGTCGCCGCCCGGGCGTGCGGCGTCGAGTCGGGTAAAAGGTTGGAAGATGGTCTCCAGCGCAGCCTCGGCCACGCCGGGGCCCTGGTCGTCGATCCACAGGTGCCAGCAATCGCCATCGCGCCGGCCGCCCAGGCGCACCTGCCCGTTGGCAGGCGAATGGCGGATGGCATTGCGCACGATGTTTTCCATCGCCTGGGCCAGGCCGTTGAGGTGGCCGCGCACCAGGCAGTCTTCGGTGAGCGCCATGGGCAGTTGCCCCTCGCGCCAGCCGGACTCGAAACAGGCGTTCTCGCGTACCACCTCCCACAGGGTCTGCACCTCGACCGTGTCCAGCGCCAGTTGCGGGCGCTCGGTGCCGAGCCACACCAGCTCCAGGGTGTCGTCGACCAGCTGGCGCATGCACTGCACCTCGCGGGTCAGGCGCTCGCGCAACACGTCATCGTCGGGCTCGTTTTCGGCGGCCATGTGCAGGCGCGTCAACGGCGTGCGCAACTCGTGGGACAGGTCGGCGAGCAGGCGCTGCTGCAGCGACACGGTCTTTTCGAGGCGCTCGGCCATGTGGTCGAAGGCCCGCCCCAGATCGCCCAGTTCGTCGCTACGCCGGGAAATCGCCGGGTCGACCCGGGTGTCCAGGCGGTCGGCACGCAGGGCATTGGCCTGGGCGCGCAGGTGCGCCAGCGGGCCGATCAGCACGCGATACAGCAGAAAACCCGCCAGCAGTGCCAACAGCGCCGGCAGCAGCCCGTGGATCAGCAGTTGCACCAGCAGCGGACGCATCGACGGCATGAAGCGCTCGGGCAACTGGATCACCAGCCTGCCGGCCTGGGGCGCCTCGGGGAACGGCACGCTGATCGCCGGCAGCTCGGTGGAGCGCTTGCTCATGGGCCAGTCGAGCTCGCGCATGAACGTCACGTACTTCTGCTGCTCATCGGTCAGCGTCTGGCTGCTCAACGAGCGCAGGTCGCTGCCCAGCACCAGCGCCCAGCCCGGCTCGCGGATCTTCAGGTCGGCCAGCCACCGGTCGACGCCTGGCGTGCCGCCGCTGCGCCACGCCGCGTGGGCCTCCACGGCATAGCCCTTGAGCACCTGGCGCGCCTCCTCGCTCAGGTGATAGCTCCTGCGCTCCAGGTGCGCACCGCCCGAGCGGCTGAACCAGATGATCGACAGGCACAGCACCACCAGCAGCGCGCACAGTTTCCACAGCAGCGAGTGACGTCCGGGCAAGCTCATGCCGGCACCTGTGTCAGCACGTAGCCCTTGCCCCATACCGTGGCCAGGCGGCCGGCATAGCCGATGGCGGCCAGCTTGCGGCGCACGTGGCTGACGTGCATGTCCAGCACGCGATCCTGCTGGGAGAACGGCCTGTGCAGCACCTGCTGGTAGAGGAACGGCTTGCTCAGCACTTCCTCGGGGTGCGCCAGCAGCACTTGCATCAGGCGGTACTCGATGGGGGTGAAGCTGGCCACCGCGGTGCCCAGCTGCATGTCCTGGCGCATGTCCTTGCGCAGCGCCGCCGGCTCGCCCTGCGCGCCTTCCGGCGCGGCCCGCTCATAGGCGACCCGGCGCAGCACCGCATCGATGCGCACGTCCATCTCGTTCATGCTGAACGGCTTGGGCAGGTAGTCGTCGGCGCCCTGGCTGAAGCCGACGATGCGGTCCTGCTCGGCACCCAGTGCCGACATCAGGATCACCGGCACCATGAACCGCTCGCGCAGTTCACCCAGCAGTTGCAGGCCGTCGCGACCGGGCAGGAGGATGTCCATGAGGATCAGGTCGAAGGCCGTCCAGACCTGCAGGTCGGTGCTGTCGTCCACGCCATGACAGACGCTCACATCGAAACCGCGGCGACGCAGGTGCTGTTCCAGATGGGCCGCCAGCAGCGGATCGTCCTCGACGGCCAGAATCTTCGTGGCAGGTTGTGCTGATAGATAACTCACGCTTCACCTTGGGTAGTACGGGTGTAGAGGGCCTGAAAACACAAAAAGCCGCCCCGGGCCGATCGATGCGCGATCGACCCGGGGCAGCCTGTAGGCAATGGCGGCTCAGAACGAGATGTTCAGTGCCGCGAACAGCGCCCGGCCCGGCTGGTTGTAGGTGTTGGCGCCCGAACTGCTGGCGTTGCCACCCCGGTGGATCTGCTTGTCGAACACGTTGTTCACGCCAAAGCGCACGTCGTAGTTCTTGGTGATCTTGTAGCCGGTGCTCACATCGACCAGGCCGTAAGCTTCGACGTCCTGCTGGGCATCCAGGTCGTAGTTCTGCTGGGTGCGGTAGTTGTAGGTCGGCGACTTCTGCTTGCCGAAGTAGGTACCGGCGACCTGGAACGACAGCTTGTCGGTGGCACGCCAGTCCAGGGTGCTGTTGACCGTGTACTTGGGAATCACGCTCAGCGGCTCGCCGGTGTCGCGGTTGTCGTTGTTGAGCATCAGGGTGAGGTTGGTGTTCCAGTCCAGCGACGGGGTCAGCTCGACGAAGAAGTTGCCTTCCACCCCTTCCACCAGTGCCTTGCCGGCGTTTTCCCACTGGGTCACGCGGCGACCGCTGTTGATGTCGTAGATCACGTCGGTGCCACCGATGATCTTGTTCTTGTAGTCGTTGCGAAAGTACGTCGCGCTGGTGCGCCAGGTGCCACGGTCGTAGAGCAGGCCGATTTCCTTGTTGACGCTGGTTTCGGGGTCGAGGTTGGGGTTGCCCTGCAGGTAGCAGCCGCCGTTGTTGGTCTGCTGGGTGCTGCAACCGTTGCCCTTGCTGTAGAGCAGGTAGTTGGGGTTGGCCTGGTACAGGTTCGGGGTCTTGTAGGCCCGTGCGATACCGCCCTTGACGGTGAGGTCGTCGGTGAGCTTGTGCGCCACGTTCAGGCTCGGGCTGTAGTTGTCGCCGAACTCTTCGTGGTGATCCAGGCGCAGGCCCGGGGTGATGGTGGTGTCGCCGATCACGATGTTGTCTTCGGCGAACAGGGCGAAGCTCTTGGCCGACATCTTCGAGTCGCTGCGATCGAAGCCTGCGATTTCATTGCCGGCACCACCGCTGGGGTCGAAGCTTTGCGGGCGCAGCGAGCCCTTGTCGTTGAGCACTTCGTACAGGTACTCGCCACCCAGGGTCAGCACATGTTCGCTGCTGTCGAGGCTGAACGGCAGGTTCACTTCGCTGGACAGGCGCGTGTTGCGCAGGCGCGACATGTCGGCACCGGTGTCGTTGATCGAGCCTTCCGGGCCACCGGCCAGGCCTTCGTTGAGGCGCCAGTTGCGCACGTATTCATACGACAGCGACGACTTGGTCGAGCCCCACTGGAAGTCGCCCAGGTGCGTGAGGTCGTAGGTGCTGCGCTGCATTACGTTGGTTTCGTGGCCGTACAGGCTGGAGATGCGCTCCACGTCACCGCCGCCGTTGCTGTTCATGGTGTCGCCGGCGTAGATGTTGCCCTGGCGGCTGTAGCCGCTGCCCAGCTCCAGGCGGTGCTCATCGTTCAGGCGCCAGCTGAGCAGGCCGTTGATGTCCTTGTTGCGCACGCCTTCGCGGCCGGCCACCAGCGCGCTGTTGGCGCTCTTGGCGTTGATGTCCAGGTCATCGGCGTCGGTCTTGGCCAGGCCGCCATACACACGGAACGCCAGGTCGTCGGTGAGGCCGCCGCTGAGGCTGAAGTTGGTGCGCTTGCTGGCGCCTTCGGCGTGGTCTTCGGGCAGCGTGGTGAACAGGCTGACGTTGCCCTGCAGTTCCTGGGTGGGGCGCTTGGTGATGATGTTGACCACCCCGCCCATGGCGCCGGAGCCATAGCGTGCAGCAGCCGGGCCGCGCAGGATCTCGATGCGCTCCACCGCCTCGGCCGGTACCCAGTTGGTTTCGCCGCGGGTGTCGCGGTCGCCGTTCCAGCCGTAGCGCACTGCGTTGCGGGCGCTGGAGGGCTTGCCGTCGATCAGGATCAGGGTGTTTTCCGGGCCCATGCCGCGCAGGTCGATCTGGCGGTTGTTGCCGCGCGCGCCGCTGGCGCTGTTGCCGGTGAGGTTGACCCCCGGTTCGCGACGGATGATGTCGGACAGGTCGTTGGCGGGCGGGTGACGCTTGATGTCCTCGGCGGTGATGATCGAAGAGCCCAGTGCCTGCTTGGCTTCCTGCTCGGCGGTGACCATGGTGTTCTGGATCACCAGGGTGTTCTCGCCGTTCTGCTCGTCATCGGCCTGGGCCGAGGTGGCAATCAGGGCCGGCGATGACAGCGCGACAAAGGCCCAGGCCAGGCTGTTGGGGGTACTTCTGGACTGCATTTCACGTCTCCGTCACATCAAGCACAAGGGCAGCCTGCACGGCAGGGCTGCCACAAAGAGACGCCAAATATAATGATTCTCAAATGGGTTTAAATCTTATTTACGAAATTTACATATGGTTCCGCCTGGGCTGATAACCAATCTGTCTAATTTAATAAACAAACCATCAGTCATCACCCGCGAAAAAACGGAAAAATCGGCAATTTTGCGTTTTATCTGCGAGCACCCCGCCTCAAAGTGGAAATATTAATTGACACTTGTCTGTCAATTTTCTTATGGTCCTTGCCTCCTGTATGCCATCACTGCGCCACCCCTGCCGAGTACCGCCCAACGATGCCCACCCGCGATCCAGAGCGGGCCGTTGCTGCTCGACACCGTGAAATCAAGGACCTGATCATGTTGCTGCGTCGCCTGCGAATTCAATGGAAGATCACCTTGCTGGCGGGCCTGTGCCTGCTGGCCGTCGTGGTGGTGCTGATGGTGGCGACACGGGTGCAGTCCTCGCGCAGCGCCACGCTGGTGAGCAGCGCCAGCACCCAGATGCTCGACCAGAACGCGCGCCTGCGCCTGCACACCTACGCGCAGCTGCAGGCGGCGCAGATCCAGCGCTACTTCCAGAGCGCCTACCTGTACGGCAACGGTTTTGCAGACCTGGTGATGTACCTTCGCGCCCAGGGCAATGGCGACCTGCGCCAGGCCCTGACCCGCGAAACCGAACGGGCGCTGGGCAACAACCCCGAACTGCTCGGGCTGTACCTGGTGTTCCTGCCCGATGCGCTGGACGGCAAGGACGCGGCCTTCGTCAACCAGGCCGGCGCGGGCAGCAACGAGGCCGGACGGTTCTCGTTGTACTGGTCGCAGCCCAGCCCCGGCACCCTGGAGCGCGAGGCGATGCCTGAATCGATGCTCGCCGACACCAGCGTGTCGGCCAATGGCTCGGTCTCCAATCGCTGGCTGACCTGCACTCTGGAGAGCGGTGACACCTGCATGGTGGAGCCCTACTTCGACACCGTGGGCGACCGCACCCCGCTGACCACCAGCATCTCCATCCCTCTCAAGCACAACGGCAAGCTGATCGGCGTGCTGGGTGTGGACATCAGCCTGGACAACCTGCAGCTGCTGAGCCTGGAGGGACGCAAGGACCTGTTCGACGGCAACGGGCAGGTGAGCATCGTCAGCGCGACCGGCCTGCTGGCCGGGCACAGCGAGGACAGCGGCCAGTTGAGCAAGCACTTCG
Organism: Pseudomonas sp. VE 267-6A; assembly: GCF_024126555.1. NCBI lineage: Bacteria > Pseudomonadati > Pseudomonadota > Gammaproteobacteria > Pseudomonadales > Pseudomonadaceae > Pseudomonas > Pseudomonas sp. VE 267-6A. The sequence goes on along the minus strand of NZ_JAMYBY010000002.1, from coordinate 335,305 downwards.
AGCAGGTGTTCGGCACCGACTCCAGGGCCCTGGCCGAACAGATGCGTGCCGGCAAGGCGGCCGAATTCAACGACAACGGCCTGCTGCAGGTGAGCCAGTCGTTCGCCCCGGTGCCCGGTGCCCAGCCGTGGAGCGTGCTGCTGGAAGTGCCCGAGCAGGTGCTGCGTGCGCCGGCCGTGGCACTCAACAATCGCCTGGACACCTACAATGCCAGCGCCAACCTCAGCAGCCTGTTGATGGCACTGGTGGCCGCGGTGGTGGGGTTGCTGGTGATCTGGCTGACCGCGCGCGGCGTGACCCGCCCGATACTGGACGTGGCGGCGATGCTCAAGGACATCGCCAGTGGCGAGGGCGACCTGACCCGGCGCCTGGAGTATGCGGGCAAGGACGAGCTGGGTGAGCTGGCGGGCTGGTTCAACCGGTTTCTCGACAAGCTGCAGCCGGTGATTGCCGACGTGAAGGCCTCGGTGCACGACGCACGCGGCACCGCCGACCAGTCGGCGGCACTGGCCAGCCAGACCAGCGCCGGCATGCATCAGCAGTACCGCGAGGTGGACCAGGTGGCGACGGCGTCGCACGAGATGAGCGCGACTGCGCAGGATGTGGCGCGCAACGCCGCGCAGGCCGCCGAGGCTGCGCGCGGCGCCGACCATGCCAGCCGCGAAGGCCTGGAGCTTATTGGCGACACCACCCGCGCCATCGAACAACTGGCCGGCGAGATGACCACCAGCATGCAGGAGGTGGAACACCTGGCCACGCGCAGCGAGCAGATCGGCTCGGTGCTGGACGTGATCCGTTCGATTGCCGGGCAGACCAACCTGCTGGCATTGAATGCCGCCATCGAGGCAGCGCGGGCGGGGGAAGCCGGGCGTGGCTTTGCGGTGGTGGCCGATGAAGTGCGCAACCTGGCCAAGCGCACCCAGGACTCGGTGGACGAGATTCGCGTCGATATAGAAGAGTTGCAGCAAGGCACCCGCGAGGTGGTGGAGGCCATGCACAACAGCCACCGCCAGGCGCAGGACAGCGCGGCGCGTGTGGAGCAGGCATTGCCGGCCCTGCAGCGCATTGGCGATGCGGTGGCGGTGATCACCGACATGAACCTGCAGATCGCTTCGGCGGCGGAGGAACAGAGTGCCGTGGCCGAGGAAGTGAACCGCAACGTGGCGAGCATTCGCGACGTGACCGAATCGTTGTCCGGGCAAGCCGAGGAATCGGCGCAGATCAGCCAGACACTCAACCGGCTGGCCAATCATCAGCAGGGGCTGATGGCGATGTTCAGGGTGTGATGCGGTTGGCGAGGCGCAACGGTTTAGGCATGAATACGGTCGGCGGCGCGCCATAACGAAAAAAATACTAACTCTTTGGATTCAAATAGAAGATTTTTTCTATAAAAACCAAACAAACCGAACAACAGTCAAAAATTTTCTCCGTCATCGTCGGTAGGCTACCTACCTGCCCTTCACGTGCACAAAAAGACGATGACCATGCCAGAACTACCGCTGTACCTCGACTACGCCGCCACTACTCCGGTCGATGACCGGGTGATCGAAGCCATGCTGGCCTGCCTCGGCCGCCAGGGCAATTTCGGCAACCCCGCCTCCACTGGCCACGGCTATGGCCAGGCCGCCCGACAGGCCGTGGACCACGCGCGCCAGCAAGTGGCCGACCGGGTTGGCGCTACCGCAGACGCCCTTGTATGGACCTCGGGCGCCACCGAGTCCAACAACCTGGCCCTCAAGGGCATTGCCCAGGGCCAGCCTGGGCGCCGTCACCTGATCACCAGTTGCCTGGAGCACAAGGCGGTGATCGACACCGCCCATGAACTGGAGCGCCAGGGCCACACGGTCACCTGGCTCAAGCCCGATGCACAGGGGCTGATCCAGCCCGAGGCCGTGCAGGCGGCCTTGCGCGAGGACACCGCACTGGTGTCGTTGATGTGGGTGAACAACGAACTCGGCACCCTCACCGACATCGCCCGCATCGGCGACATCGTGCGCGAACACGGCGCACTGCTGCACGTGGACGCGGCGCAGGCGGTGGGCAAGGTGGCCATCGACCTGGGCACGCTGGCGGTCGACCTGATGTCGTTTTCGGCGCACAAGGTCTATGGGCCCAAAGGCATCGGTGCGCTCTACGTCGGCCCGCGTGCGCGCCCCGTGCTGCAGGCGCAGATGCATGGCGGCGGGCACGAGGGCGGTATGCGCTCGGGTACGCTGGCTACGCATCAGATTGTGGGCATGGGCGCGGCGTTCGATCTGGCGGGCGTGCAAGGTGATGCGCAAAGCATGCGCATCGAGCAACTGAGCCAGCGCCTGCGTGAAGGCTTGCTGGCCCTGCCGGGCGTGACCCTGAATGGGTGCGCGCAGCAGCGTGTCCCACACACCTTGAACCTGTGCATCAGCCGCAGCGGGTTCAACAGCGCGCAGGTGGCCGGCAGCCTGGCGCTGTCGTCGACCTCCGCGTGCAGCTCGGCCACCCAGGCCCCTTCGCATGTGCTGCTGGCACTGGGGCTGGATGCCGGCCAGGCGCTGAGCAGTGTGCGGGTGAGCGTGGGGCGGTATACCGAGATGGCGGATGTGGAGCGGGCGATCGAGGTGTTCAGGGCTGCGCTGCAGGCGCCGGCAGGGTTCTGGTAAAGCGGCTGCAGGAGCCGGCCTTGCCGGCGATGGTGCGTACAGCACCCCTGGCCCGGCATGGCCGGGCATCGCCAGCAAGGCTGGCTCCTACACCCTTGCCACGGCTTACTCGGCTTGCACGTAAGCCGCCGGTTTGTCGGCCACCCGATTGCGCTTCACGAAATAGGCCACCACCACCAGCACCGTGGTGGCCGCGATGAACCACAGTTGCAGGCGTGATGCCGGGTCGATGGCCTGGCTGCCGATCACGGCGAGCAGCGCAAGCAGTGCCACGACGTTGGCATAAGGGAAGAACCAGGCGCGGAAGGCCTTGGGGTCGACCGGTTCGTGACGGGTTTTCAGGCGCATGGCCAGGTGGGCAATGATGATGAAGATCCACACGATCATCACGAAGGTGCCGCTGCTCTTGGCCAGGGTCATGAACAGGTCGCCGCCGCTGAGAAAGTGCACGGTCAGAATCGTCAGGCAGATGCACAGGCTGAGCAGCAAGGCATTGAGCGGCACGCCCTTGGCCGTGGTGTGCGAGAACAGCTTGGGCGCATGCCCACGCTGGCTCAGGGAGAACAGCATGCGCGAGTTGGAGAACATGAACGAGTTCATCACCGACATGAACGAGACGAACAGCACGATCTTCATCGCCACCGCCGCGCCACCGAATCCGGCCAGGGTGAACAGCGACACATAGGGCGACGCCAGGTTGGCCTTGTCGGTCCACGGCAGGCACAGGATCAGGATCGACACCGAGCCCACGTAGAACAGCATCACGCGCAGGATCACGCTCTTGATCGCGCGGATCACGTTGCGGCGCGGGTTCTCGGACTCGCCAGCCGCCACGGCGGCGATTTCACTGCCGCCCAGCGAGAAGATCACCACGATCACCCCCGCCATCACCGGCGATAGGCCATTGGGCATGAAGCCGTCGTGCGCGGTCAGGTTCACCAGGCCAGGGGACGGGATGTCGCTGTGCAGGCCGAGCAGAATCGACACGCCCAGCAGCATGAAGATGAGGATGGTGGCGACCTTCAGCGCGGCCAGCCAGTACTCCACTTCGGCGAACGACTTCACCGAGTAGGCGTTGCTCGCCATCAGGGTCACCAGCATGATGAACGCGCCCGCCCAGATCGGCAGCCAGGGCAGAAAATCATGCAGGATGGCGCCCAGCAGCACGGCCTCCAGGGTGATCGTCATCATCGACTTGAACCAGTACAGCCAGCCGACGGTAAAGCCGGCCCACTCGCCCAGGTACATGTTGGCGTAGGTGGAGAACGACCCCGCATCGGGGGTGCGGCAGGCCATCTCGCCAAGCATGAACATCACCAGGGTGACCACGATGCCGCCGATGAAGTACGACAGGATCGCGGCGGGGCCGGCCGACGCGATCAGCGAGCCGGAGCCCATGAAAAGCCCGGCCCCGATCACGCCCCCCAGCGCGATCATGGTGATGTGACGTTGCTTCAGGCTCTGCTTGAGACTGTTGGATTGCATTTCCTTTACCTCTCTTATTATTGGGAGAAGACGGCAACGTTCTGCAGCGAGATGACGCGTCACGCTTGCAGAAGGCCGCTCCTCACGCAGGCATCGTCATGTGCCTGCGCCGCACGCTTCAGCCTTTTTCAGGCAATGGCTATCAGGGTGGCACCTTGGACGGCAAGGCCGGCCACCTCAAGCGATTTCTGCGCACAACATCCTGCATTTTTTTCCTGAGGGGCTGCAGCAGGTTTGTGGTAGGCGGCGAGCGAGTGGGCCCTGACGGTCATGTGCCGGCAGGGCTCGCAACTATCGGATAAATAAAACTTTATTCACCCGGTTATTACTTGATAACTTCACCTGCCGTGAAGCGGTTGATAACGTTTTAAGTCTCGCGCCCTAAGTAGTACTACTCTCGACCCGGCTCCCCTTCTTTGGTATTCCCCCACCGCGGCTTGCTTGACACACAAGTACCGCCCTCGCAATGCTTGCCCCAGCAAAACCCCACGATGAATAACAACAATAACAATTGAACAAGGAGTTCGCCGATGCTTGGCTACTATGCGCAATACAGTAGTGTGTACATCACCACCCTGATGATCGTGACCACGCTGTTCTTCGCCCTGCCGATCTTCATTGCGCCACTCACCTGGGCGCGCCTGATGCAATGGACCATCCCGGAACATACCCACCTGGCCATCTATTTCGGCCGCTGCCTGGGCGCGTTCATTCTGGTGGTTGAAGTGGCCATGTTGCGCTCGGCCACCACCGGCACCAGTTTCAGTTATGCCTTCGACATACTCTTCGTGGTATTCACCCTGATGTTTGTGGTGCATGTCTATGGCGCGATAAAACGTATTCAGCCTATTACCGAAACACTGGAAATCGGCTTCTGGATGATTCTGTTCGTATTGAACATGCTGTTCTACCCCACCACCAGCATTACCCTTTAATACCTGACCCAGCCACTTGAAGGCTGACGCCGCAGCGGCGTCGGCCTCTGTGTGCCTGCCCGTCGTCTGCCAACTTTTATTCAGGAATTGAAGATGCTCGATACCGAGGAAGCCCGTTCGCACGCCGCCTTGATGGCTCTGGTGCGTCAACTGCTGGAGCAGGCGACCGGTGTCGAGGCCCACACCCTGTACAACGATGCGCCCTTCCACGAGATCGGCCTCACGTCGCTGGCCATCCTGAATTTCAACGAGCTGATCCAGCCCCTCTTCGCCGACCTGAACAAGACCCTGCTGTTCGACTGCCGCTGCATTCGCGACGTTGCCACGCACCTGCTGCGCGAGCATCCGCAGGCCAGCGCCAGCTACCTGCAGGGCCGCCCGCCCAGCCCGCCCCCACCAGCCGCAGGCGTCGAGGCCTGGCCCTCGATTGCCCCCCTGGCGCCGTGCAACGAGGAGCCCGCTGGCGATATCGCCATTGTCGGCCTGCATGGCCGCTTTCCCGGTGCCGACGACCTGGATGCGCTGTGGCGCAACCTGCTGGCGGGTGTCGACTCGGTGAGCGAGATACCCGCCGAGCGCTGGCCGCTGGACGGTTTTTTCGCCGCGGGCACCGACGCCCGCAGCAGCGGCCTGAGCTATGCCAAATGGGGCGGTTTTCTACCCGATATCGATCGGTTCGATGCGCAGTTCTTCGCCATCGCCCCGCGTGAAGCCGCCTGCCTCGACCCGCAGGAGCGGCTGTTTCTCGAATGCGCCTGGCATGCCCTGGAAGACAGCGGCCACCTGGGCGAGCGCAGCCAGTTGCTGCGCGGCGCCCAGGGTGCGCTGGATGTCGGCGTGTTCGTCGGGATCACCAGCAACACCTACCCCCTGCTCGGCCCTGCCCTGTGGCAGGCCGGGCAACCGGCGATCCCCAGTGGCCTGCCGTGGTCGGTGGCCAACCGGGTGTCGTTCGCCCTGGACTTGTGCGGGCCGAGCCTGGCCATCGACACCGCCTGCTCGTCATCGCTCACGGCATTGCACAGCGCCATCGACAGCCTGCGCAAGGGCGAGTGCCGGGCAGCGCTGGTGGGTGCGGTCAACCTCTACACCCACCCCGCCAAGTACGTGCAGTTGTGCCAGCAGCACATGCTCTCCCCCACCGGACGTTGCCATGCGTTCGGCAGCGAGGCGGACGGTTTCGTGCCCGGTGAAGGGGTTGCGGCCGTGGTGCTCAAGCCGCTGGAGGTGGCCCGGCGCGACGGCGACCGGATACTGGCAGTGATCAAGGGCAGTGCGATCAACCACAGCGGGCGCACCAACGGCTACACCGTGCCCAGCGCCGGTGCCCAGGCCGCGCTGATCGAGCGGGCGCTGGCCGATGCCAGGGTACCGGCCGCCAGCATCAGCTACATCGAAGCCCACGGCACCGGCACGCGCCTGGGCGACCCCATCGAGTTGCAAGGGCTCAGGCAGGCACTGGGCGGGCAACACTCGGCGACCTGCCATGTCGGCTCGATCAAGGCCAATTTCGGCCACCTGGAAGCGGCCGCCGGCATGGCCGGGCTGAGCAAGGTGGTGCTCCAGTTGCAGCACCGGCGCCTGGCGCCGTCGCTGCATGCCAGGGTGCTGAACCCCGACGCCGGGCTCGAGCACAGCCACCTGCAGATCGTGCGTGACACGCGCGATTGGACCAGCGACAACGGCCCGCGCCGCGCCGGCATCAGCTCGTTCGGCGCTGGCGGCGCCAATGCCCATGTGATTGTCGAACAGGCCCCCGAACCCACACCGTCGAGCGCCAGCACGGGCCCGGCGGTGTACCCGCTGTCGGCGCGCAGCCAAGCGCAAGTGCAAGAACAGGCCGCCGCCCTGCTGGCCTGGTTGCAACGCCACCCCGACGCATCGGCCAACCAGCTCGCCTACACCCTGCAATGCTGCCGCCCGGCGTTCGACCATCGCTTCGCGCTGGTAGCTGCCGACTTGACGCAGTTGCAGGCTGGCCTGGAGCGCTTCGTGCAATCGATGCCGGGGGGCTATCAGGGTCGGCTGCTGCCCGGCACACCAACGCGCGAGCTGAGCGCCAGCGCCCCCGATGAACTGGCAGCGGCCTGGGTAGACGGCACGCTCGCCCGCTGGGGCCGCTTCTGGCCGCAGCCGCCCAGCCCACTGGCCGCGCCGCTCTACCCCTTTTCCAGGGACCGCTACTGGGTGCCGCGTGTGGAGTCGGCCGCGCCCCACGCCAGCACCCAGCTGCACCTGGATGCCGGCCAGTTCTTTCTGCGCGACCATGTGGTGCAGGGCCAGCCGGTGCTGCCCGCCGCCGCCTACATCGACTTGTGCTGCAACCAGGCGCGCCGCCACGGCCTGGACCTGCCGCTGACCCTGCACAAGCTGACCTGGGCCAGCCCGATCCGCGTCGAGCCCGGCCAGCAGCGCAGCATCGAATGCCGCAGCGAGCGCACCCACGACGGTGTGCGCCTGGCGTTCCAGCCGCTGCCGGCCAGTGACCCCACCCCGAGCTTTCGTGGCGAGTGCCGCGCCGTGCAGGTGCCCGCCGACAGCCTGCCAAGCCTGGCGCAGGTGCGCAGCGAGTGCACCCGGCCGCTGGCCCTCGACGCGCTGTACCCCACCCTCGAGCGCCTGGGCATCGCCTACGGCCCCACCCTGCGCTGCATTGCCGGCGCGTGGCTGGGCGAGCAACAGGCGCTGACCGAACTGCACTGGCGCCCCGAGCAGCGCCAGGGCGAACCGCTGAGCACGCTGGACCCGGCATTGCTCGATGCGGTGCTGCAAAGCGCCTTCGTCACCGCCGCCCAGGGCAATGCACAGATCGACACCACCTTCGTGCCCTACGCCTGCCAGGCCCTGCATGGCTACCGGCCCTTGACCGAGCGCTGCTTCGTGCACGTGCGCCCGCGTGCTGCCCAGGGCAGCCAGATGCGCCTGTACGACTTCCGGGTGTTCGATGCAGACGGCCAGGTGCTGATGGACATCGAGGCCTTTGCCTTTCGCGAGTACCGCGTCGACCCCGAGCATGCCGTGCATCTGCTCGAACCCTACTGGCAGCACCAGCCCGCCGCCCCGGCCGTGCCCGGGCCGATGCCCACCACACTGCTGCTGTGCGACGACCCGCAAGCCTTCGCCCAGTTACCCGCGCAACTGCGTGACGCCGCCTGGCGACTGGTACCCGCGCAGCAGTTCCACTACACCTCACCACGCACCGTCGAGGCCGACCTGGGCGATGCGCGCCACATCGACCTGTTGCTGCGCCTGCTGACCAGCCAGCAGCAGGTACCCGCACGCCTGCTGATCGACCTGCGCAGCACCGGCAGCCAGGACGCCGGCCTGGGCGAAGGGCTGGACGCCGCCCTGGCCACCGCAGACCTGCTGCGCCACCTGTGCCAGGGCCAGAGCACCCCCGCGCTGCATACCCGGATCGTGCTGCACCCCGGCCCTGTCAGTGCCCTTGAAGGGCTGCTGCGCTCGGTGGTGCAGGAGATCCCCAGCCTGAGCGCCAGCCTGATCGAAACCAGCCACCAGCCCGGCAGCGCAGAGCGTGAAGCGCTGGCGCACGAACTGCTTGCGGCTGCGCAGCACGGTGTCAACCGGGTATCGCTGTGCGAAGGGCAACGCCGCGTGGCGAGCCTGCGCTTTGTCACCCCGGGTGCCGGCACAGCGCCGACGCAACTGAGCGCCGGCGATGTGCTAGTGATCAGCGGCGGGCTGGGGGCCGTCGGCCGTGTACTGAGTGAAGCGCTGGCGAGCCTCGGCGGCCTGCGCCTGGCCGTGCTGGGCCGTCGCGCCCTCGATGCAGACGCTGCCCGATGGCTGCAGCGCCTCACGCACCTGGGCGCCGACGATGCCGCCTACTGGCAGGCCGACTGCGCCGATGCCGACTCGTTGCACGCTGCCCTGGCCAGCATTCGCCAGCGCTATGGCGCCTGCCACGGGGTGATTCACTGTGCCGGGGTTCTGCAGGACGGGTTCTTCCTGCGGCAACCTGCCCAGGAGCGCGCCAGCGTACTCCAGGGCAAGACCCTGGCCGCCCGCCATCTGGATGCAGCCACCGCCGATGACCCGCTGAAACTGTTCATGGTGTGCTCGTCGCTGGCCGGGGTGTACGGCAATGTCGGGCAGAGCGCCTACGCGCTGGCCAACGCCTGGCTCGACCGCTTCGTGCAGGCCCGCCAGCAGCGCTGTGCCAGCGGCCAGCGCCAGGGCCGCTCGCTGTCGATTGCCTGGCCACTGTGGCAGACCGACAACGGCATGCAGGCCCCGGCGCCGGTGCGCCAATGGCTGGCTCGCCATGGCCTGGCCCTGTTGCCGAGCGATCAGGGGGTGGCCACGTTCCTGCGCTGCCTCGCCTTGGCGCAAGCGGTGTTGATCCCGGTGTGCGGCAAGCGCGACGCGGTTGCACGGTTGTTCGGCATCGAGGCGCCGCCTGCCCCGCCCGTGCAGGTCGCGCCGCAGGCGGCCAGCGACGCGCCCTGCCTGCTCGACTACCTCACCCGTCAACTGGCCGAGGTGACGGCCACGCCGCTGGACAAGGTCGACCCCGACACCTCGCTGGAGGTATTCGGCCTGGACTCGATCCTGGTGATGGAACTCAACGGCCGGCTTGAACAGCACTTCCCCACCCTGTCGAAGACCGTGCTGTTCGAAGTGCGCAGCCTGCGCGAGCTGGCCGCCCTGCTCGGCAACGAGCACCCGGCCGAAGTCGCCCGGCTGGCACCGGCCCCCGTGGTGGTCGAGCCGCCAGCACCCGCGCTGTCGGTGGTCACGCAGGGCACTGCCGACACCCAACGCCAGGACATCGCGATCATCGGCCTGGCCGGGCGCTACCCCGGCGCACGCGATGCCCAGGCGCTGTGGCAGCACCTGGCGGCCGGCGATGACCTGATCAGCGAAGTGACCTCGCGCTGGGAGCAACCGGGCGGCGACGACCAGCTGTATGCGCGCTGGGGCGGCCTGGTGGATGATTTCGACTGCTTCGACCCGCTGTTCTTCGGCATCTCGCCGCGCGACGCCGAGCGCATGGACCCGCAGGAGCGCCTGTTTCTGCAAACCGCCTGGCATGCCGTGGAAGACGCCGGCTACACCCCGCAGAGCCTGTGCGGGCCGCGCCAGCCGGGCGTGGAGCGACGCCGCGTGGGGGTGGTCGCGGGGGTGATGTACGGCGAGTACCAGTTCTATGGTGCGTCGAGCTGGCCCGCGCGGCCGGCGACCCTGACCAACTCCTCGTATGCCTCGATCGCCAACCGCGTGTCGTTCTGCCTGGACCTGGAAGGCCCCTCGTTCGCCGTCGACAGCATGTGTTCGTCGTCGCTCACCAGCCTGCACCTGGCCTGCGACCTGATTCGCAGCGGCAGTTGCGAGCTGGCCCTGGCCGGCGGGGTGAACCTGTCGCTGCACCCGTACAAGTACCGCATGCTGTGCGAGCTGAACTTCGCCTCCACCCAGGGCCAGTGCCGCAGCTTCGGCGCCGGCGGCGACGGCTACGTGCCGGGTGAAGGCGTGGGCGTGGTGCTGCTCAAGCCGCTGGCCCAGGCCCTGCGCGACGGCGACCACGTGTACGGGGTGATCCGTGGCAGCGAGCTCAACCATGGCGGGCGCACCTCGGGCTATACCGTGCCCAACGCCGAATCGCAGGCCCAGGTGATCGGCCGCGCCCTGCAGCGCTCGGGCCTGCCCGCCGCCAGGCTGGGCTATATCGAGGCCCACGGCACCGGCACCAGCCTGGGCGACCCGATCGAGATCCGTGGCCTGGGCAAGGCCCTGGCCGCCCAGGTACCCAGCGAGTGGCGCTGCCCCATCGGCTCGATCAAGGCCAATATCGGCCACCTGGAATCGGCCGCCGGCATGGCCGCGTTGACCAAGGTGCTGCTGCAGTTCAAGCACCGGCAACTGGCGCCGTCCATCCATGCCCAGCCGCTGAACCCGAACATCGATTTCAGCAACACGCCCTTCGTGGTGCAGCAGCGCCTGGCCGACTGGCCGGACCCTGCAGATGGCCTGCCACGGGTGGCCGCCATCAGTTCGTTCGGGGCCGGCGGCGCCAATGCCCATGTGCTGATCGAGGACGCCCCGCTGCAAGCGCCACCCGCGCCCACCGGCCCCCAGGCCTTTGTATTCAGCGCACACAGCGCCGGGCAACTGCGCAGCTACCTGCAGCGCTTTGTCGACTGCCTGGAGCATGAACACGCCCTGGCACCGCAGCACCCCGAGCACTACCTGGGCCTGCGCTGCTTCACCACGCGGGACGTCGCCAGCACCCTGCTGCACGGGCGCCAGGCGTTCGAGCAAGCACGGTTGGCCGTGGTGGCCGACGACTTCGACGCGCTGCGCCGGCAGTTGAGCGAATGGTTGATGAGCCCGCCGGGCGACGAAGCACGGGTGCTGCTCAGTGGCCCGGCCCCTGCGCCCGAGTGTGCGGCGCTGGCCCGCACCTGGCTCGATGCGCACCTGCCCGCGACGCCGCCAGCGGCGACCCAGGCGTGGCGAAAGGTGCCGCTGCCCGGCTATGAATTCTTGCGTCGTCGCTACTGGATCAGTACGCCGCCCACGGTGAGCAGCCCACCGCTGCCGGCGCCACCGCACGCTGCGCCCGCGGTGACGCCACAAGACATTCTCGACCGCCTGGCCCGCCGGGAAATCAGCCAGCAACAGGCCCGCGACCTGCTGCGTTCGATGCTCTGAATTCGCCTGTTTCCACCTTCAAGGGAGTGATGCAATGCAGCAGCCGACTATCGCCATCATCGGCGCCGGGGCCAGTGGCCTGGGCGTGGCAAAGGCCCTCGGCGAAGTGGGCCTGGCCTTCGAGATCATCGAGGCCACCGCGCGTTTCGGAGGCAACTGGCAGCCCGACGGCCCGGCCTCGAAAATGTATGAAGCGGTGCACCTGATCAGCTCCAAGCGCAACACCCAGTTCGCCGACTTCCCGATGCCCGAGCACTACCCGGACTACCCGCGGCACACCCAGGTGTTCGACTACCTGACGCAACTGGCCGAGCATTGCCAGCTGCAGCAGCACACCCGCTTCAACACCCGCGTCACCCACATGGACAAGACCGCCGACGGCTGGCTGCTGAGCTTCGACGACGGGCGCCAGGCCCGCTACGAGGCGGTGGTGGTATGCAACGGCCTGCTCGGCACGCCCAAGGTGCCGCAGTACCCCGGCACCTTCAGCGGGCAGACCCTGCATGCCAGCGCGTACCGCAGCTCGGCACAGTTTCGCGGCAAGCGCGTGCTGGTGGTGGGTGGCGGCAACTCCGGTTGCGACATTGCCGTGGACGCCGCGCAAACCGCCAGCCTGGCGCTGCACTCGACCCGGCGCGGCTACCACTACATGCCCAAGTTCATCGATGGCCAGCCGACCCAGGAATGGCTGATGGACCAGGCGCCGAAATTTGCCGACGAGGACGAATACTGGGCGCACGTGGAGCGCAGCTTCAAGTTCGCCGGCTACGACGGGCGCGACTATGGCCTGCCCGCACCGGACCACGGCATTCGCGAATGCCACCCCATTCTCAACTCGCAGATTCTCTACTACATCGGCCATGGCGATGTGCAGGCCAAGCCCGACATCAGCCATTTCGACGGCCAGCAGGTGCACTTTTGCGACGCCAGCGTAGCCACCATCGACCTGATCGTATGGGCCACCGGCTACGGCATCGACCTGCCGTTTCTGCCGCTGCAGACCTTCGACTGGCAGCGCGATTTCGACTCGCTGTTTTTGCGCATGCTGCCGGCCGAGCACGACGACCTGGTGTTCGTCGGCTACCTCAACACGCCGTCGGGCATCGGCAACCTGGCCAACATGACCGGGCGCTTCGTGGCCGCCTACCTGCAGGCCCGTGCCTTGCGCAGCCCGGCCTGGCACACCGTGCAGCAGATCAAGCGTCAGCCGCAGCTGCTCGACCTGGGCCAGCAGCGCTTCATGCAGACCCAGCGCCACGCCCACGAAGTGGACCTGTGGAAGTTCATCCGGGCCGTGAACTTTCTGACCGCGCGGCTGCAGCCCTCGCCACCCTTGGCGCGTAGCGCCTGACCATCGACGACACGCCGGGGAACCGACCATGAACCAACCGACCCACCTGCCCCTGACGGGCGACCCGGATGCCGGCGCGCTGAGTGCGCGCCAGGCGCTGCTGCTGCTCGACAGCCTGGATGCCGGCGCCGCGCCGCCGCTGGAGCAGCGCCTGCTGGAGGACCTGCGCGATCTGCTGCTGGGCGTGCTGAAGATCGACCCGGCGGACTTTTCGCCCACGCGTGCATTGATGGACTATGGCCTGGACTCCATCGCCTCCACCGAAATCGGCACGCTGTTCACCCAGCGCTTCGGCATCAGCGTGCCACCGACGGTGTTCTTCGAGTTCCAGAACCTGCAGAGCTTCTGCGGCTACCTGCTGGCCAACCATCACGGGCAGTTGCTCGAGCATTACGGCGACAGTGCGCCCTTGCCCGCCCCCGCACCGGTTGTGGCTGCGGCGCCACCGATGGCGCAGGTGGTTGCGCCCGTGGCTGCCGGCGCAGTGGCCACACCCGCTACGCAAGGCCCCTTGAGCATCGAGGCGCTGTGGCAACGCTATGAGCACCTCGCCCCCGCTGCCCCGGCGGTGGTCCAGGGCACGCGAGTGAGCAACGAGTACGAGCCCAGCCAGGCCCTGCTCGACGAACAGTTCAGCCTGTGCCAGCAGGCCACGCGGGTGCAGATCCACCGACCCGGCGCGCCGCGCCTGGAATGCGCGACCTATGGCAGCGGCACGCCGGTGCTGATGCTGGGCGGGCTGGTGATGCAGTACGACGTGATGTGGCGCCTGCAACTGCAGGCGCTGGGGCGCGGGCACCGGTTGATCATGCTGCACCTGCCCGGCTGCGGCGAGGCCGAGCTGCCGCCCGCGTTCGACATTGCGCACCTGGTGGCCGATATCGTGGTGCTGCTGGATCAGCTGGGTATCGACCAGCCGCTGCCGGTGATCGGCTATTCGTTCGGCGGCGTGCTGGCCCAGGCCTTTGCCCTGGCCCACCCGCACCGCTGCGCAGGGCTGTGCATCAGCGTCAGTTCGCCGTTCAGCGAAGGCGCGTCGAACTTCCCGGTACTGATGGGCGAGCTGCAGAAAAGCCCGCGCTTCATGACCCTCAACCGCGGCTGGAACATGGCAGCGCTGCCGGCCTACCAGCAGGTGATCGGCGACTTCGACCTGCGCCCGCAGTTGGGCAACCTGCACTGCCCGTGCAGGATCATCTGCGCCAGCGACGATGCCTATCAGCCGCCGGCCTATTCGGCGCTGATCGCCAACGCCGTGCCGCATGCCGAACTGATCGAGGTGCAGGGCGCCGGGCACCTGCTGGGCTTTACCCATCACCAACGCTACAACCAGTTGCTGCTGGAGTTCCTGCACAACCTGCCAACCCCCGAAGACCCGGCCCGGCGCCCCGTGCCCCCGGTGTTTCAGCCGGCCACCGCGCACACCCTGCAAACGCTGGAAGACTACGTGCGCCAGGGCGAACAGGGCCACTGCGCGATCCTGTCGGCGCCCGCCGCGCAGACCGCCCTGCTGCTCAATCACCTGGCCAAGCGCGGCAAGCGCGAGCCTGCCGATTACCGCAGCTACTTCATGACTTCGCTGGAGGAAGCCCTGGATGCGGCCCTGCGCCTGGCCCGCCACCATGCACGCAACTGCGCCCCCGACGGCCAGGGCGAACTGCTGCTGATCGACGACAGCGGCTACTGGGCGCGCTACTTCAACCCGCTGCAGCGCGCCGATGCCAGTGCGCTGGTACCCGGCATCCGGGTGGTGGCGAGCCTTGCCCAGGCGCTGGCCTACCAGCGCCAGCATGGGCCCGAGCAACTGGCGGCGGTGGCCTGCATCCAGGCCGCCGACGCCAACGCCGAGGCCTGCGATGCCTGGCTGCGCGAGCTGGCCGGCAGCGGCATTCTCAGCCTGGTGGTGGAGCCTGCCCGGCAGGCCGGGCACTGGCCGTTGCTGGCGTTGTGCGAAAGCCCCGACCTGATCGTGCTGGGCGAGGGCCTGAGCGGGTTCCAGGCGCCGCTGGGCGCCTGCCTGGTACATGAACGGGTGAAGAACCCGTGGCTGATGACGCCCAACGAAAGCTATGTACGCCATGTGATGAGCAACTTCGGCCTGCCGTTCAAGCTGGCCTTCGAACACCTGATGGCGCAGTTCGCCGCCGGGCTGAGCGTGGATGAGCAACGCGAACTGCGCCGTATCGCCAGCAGCAGCGAAGCGACCTACCAGGCGCACCTGTGCTACGGCAACCGCGGGTACGCGAAGATCGCCCGCATGCACGGCTTCGATGGGCGCTTCCACGAGGCTCGCGGGGTGCGCTCACGGCTGATGCACGATGGCGAACCCTCGCGGGAAATCATCGACTGCTTCGTCAACGTGGGCACCTGCCCGCGCGGCCTCAACCCGCTGGATGTGATCGAGCAGGTCGCACGCCAGCACGACACCCGGCGCGACTACTGGGGCGAGCTGCAAGGCCTGCTGCAGCACAACACCGGCCTGCCGATGGCGCTGCCGGCCTCCAGCAACGTCACCGCCGTGGAGGCCGCGCTGACCCTCGGCCTGCTGGCGGCCAGGGGCGAGCGTCACAAACTGCTGTGCTTGAGCGGCGGACTGGGGTTCTCGATGCTCAGCGCCGCGGCCTCGCACACGCTGGGCTTCGATATCTTCCGCGCGCCGTTCGAGCCACTGCATGCGCATACCGTGTTCATCGACCCGCTGGCCGAAGACGCCGAGGCGCAGTTGCAGGGCCACCTGCTGAGCGGCGAAATCGCCCTGGTGTGGTTCGAGACGATCCAGGTCGATGCCAATGCCTCGCGCCCGGTGCCGCCCCACCTGATCGCGATGATCGAGCGCCATCGCGACGCCGGCGGCTACCTGGTGGGCATCGACGAAACCCAGACCAACCTGATGACCGGGCGCTTTCTGCACAGCCAGGCACAGGTGCCGCAGCCGGATATCGTGGCACTGGGCAGCGCGCTGTGCGACAGCCTGCTGCCGATGGGCGTGGTGCTGTGCAGCGAGGCCGTGACCCACGCGGGCGCCCAGCGACAACCGCAGCGCGTGGCCGACCTGCAGGGGCGCGGCATCAGCCAGCTGAGCGCGCACCTGGCGCTGAACTGCCTGCAGGCACTGGAGCGCGAGGGTGCGCTGGCCCATGCGAGAACGCAGGGGGAGTACTTCCACCAGCGCCTGCTGGAGCTGCAACGGGCGTTCCCGCTGATTCGCGCAGTGCGCGCCGAGGGCCTGCTGCTGACGGTGGAGCTGGAGCTGGCCGGCACCCCGGCGTTTGTCGAGCGCAGCTTCGGCTACCTGCTGTGGGGCAGCCTGCTGCGCGACCCCGAAGGCGGGGTGGCGGCAGCCGTGTGCCCGATCCACAACCACTGCCTGCGCTACCTGCCGCCGCTGAACATCGACCGCGACAGCATCGACCTGATGGTCGCCAACCTGCGCCGGGCCCTGGCCCGGGGCGTGGACGGCGTGCTGCAGGACTGCGCCGAACACAACCGGCACCTGGGCGATACGCGCACTGCGCAGTTTCTGTCGAGCCTCACCCACCCTAAAAAAAAAGGACCCAACCTGTGACTGAGCACACTCGCGTCAACTCGCCAAGCCACGCCGCACCGGGTGTGGCCGCCATTCGCCCGCTGACCGGGCCAGGCCCCAGGGTGTGCATCGTCGGCGCCGGGGTCGGCGGCCTGTCGATGGCCCGCGCGCTCAAGCGCAAGCACATCGCCTTCGACTGCTTCGACAAGCGCGACCGCATCGGCGGTATCTGGGCCTTCGACCACACGGGCGAGCACACCTCGGTGTGGCACAGCATGAACATGAACACACCCAAGGGCCTGTACCAGTTCAGCGACTTCCCCATGCCGTCGCATTACCCGGACTTCCCCTCGCACCGCCAGGTGCATGCGTACCTGGACAGCTTCGTCGAGCACTTCGCGCTGCGCGACAGCATTCACCTGGAGTGCCCGGTGCAGCACACCGAGCGCCTGGCCGACGGCACCTGGCGGGTGACCCTGGGCTCGGGCGAAGTACGCCACTACGACGCGCTGGTGGTCGCCAACGGGCACCACAACACGCCCAACCTGCCGGACTACGCAGCCACTGCCCGGATCGACAGCATCCACTCCAAGCACTACCGCTATCGCCACCCCTACCAGGACAAGACCGTGATGGTGGTGGGCGTGGGCAACAGCGGCGCGCAGATTGCCGTGGACGTGAGCCACGATGCACGCATGACCTACCTGTCGCTGCGCCGTGGGGTGTACGTGCTGCCGCACTACCTGTTCGGCATTCGCGTGGACAAGGTGATGGGCCCACTCAACGACTGGTGGGTGAAGAAGCTTCTGCCCTACCCGCTGACCGGGCTGATGTTCACCGGCCTGTACAAGCTGCTGATCGCCAAGCGCAAGCAACTGGGCATGCCCAAGCCCGACCACCTGATGATGTCGAGCCTGCCGACGCTGTCGGAGAACTTCGCCAACCGCGTGGGCGACGGCAAGCTCAAGGTGGTGCCGCAGGTGCAGCGCATCGACGGCAACACCGTGCACTTCGTGGATGGCAGCAGCCTGGAAGTGGACGCGGTGATCTACGCCACGGGCTATCACACCGACTTCCCGTTCTTGCCCCAGAGCCTGTTGCAGATCGAGGAAAACCGCATTCCGCTGTACCAGCGGATCTTTTTGCCCGAGGTGCCGAACCTTGCCTTCATCGGCGTGTTCCAGGCCGTGACCTGGGGCTTTCTGGACATGATGGAGCGCCAGGCCGAGGTGGCCGCCGACTACTTTGCCGGTGCGTACCAGCGCCCCGGGGCCGAGGCCGAGCGCGCGCACATTGCCGCCGAGCGCAAGGTGATCGAGCGCGAGTTCCTGGCCACCCCACGCAACAACTACGAGATGCACGGCCCCACCTACCTGCACTACCTGGCCAAGGAGCTGCGCCAGGGTCGCGAGCGGGCCCAGGCCGGCAATCGCCAGAGCCCGTTGCTGAGCATCGCCCACACCTATGACGCCAGCAGCGCCGCACACCACGTCCAAGAGCGGGAGCCGGTCTCATGCCCGTCGTGACGCCGGTCGCCGTGGTCGGCATGAGCGCTCGCCTGCCGGGGGCGCCAGACCTGCGCGCGTTCTGGCAGCTGTTGCGCGAAGGCCGCGATGCAGTCGGCCAGGTGCCGGCCGAGCGCTGGAACTGGCGCGACCACGACAGCACGCTGAACCCCGGGGAAGAGACCACCTACTGCCAGCGCGGCGGCTTCATGCCCTGGGTCGACCGCTTCGACGGGCGCTTCTTCGGCATTCTGCCCCGCGAAGCGCAAGGCATGGACCCGCAGCAACGGCTGTTCTTGCAGGCGGCCTGGGCGGCGCTGGAAGATGCCGGCTACGCGCCGGGCCAGCTGGCCAAACGGCGGGTGGGGGTGTTCGTGGGCGTGGGCCATGCCGACTACCCCACGCTGATGCGCCGCGACGGCGTGCCCAGTGATGCCTGGCGCGGCACCGGCATTGCGCTGACAGCCATCGCCAACCGGGTGTCGTACTGCCTGGACCTGCACGGCCCCAGCGAGGCCATCGACACCGCCTGCTCCAGCTCGCTGGTGGCACTGCACCGTGCCCGGCAGGCACTGCAGGACGGTGAATGCGAGCTGGCGATCGTGGGCGGGGTCAACCTGCTGCTGGGGCCGGAGCTGTTCATCGCCTTCGGCAAGGCCGGCATGCTCAGCCATGCCGGACATTGCCAGACCTTCGCCGCCAGTGCCGACGGCTATGTGCGCGGCGAAGGGGTGGCCGCGCTGGTGCTTGCGCCGCTGGCGGCAGCCCAGGCCAATGGCGACTTCATCTACGGCCAGGTGTGCGCCAGCGCGCAGAACCACGGCGGCCGTGCCCACAGTTTTACCGCGCCCAACCCCAAGGCGCAGACCGAGGTGATCACCCGGGCCTGGCAGCAGAGCGGCCATTGCCCCAGCCAGGCGCGGATGATCGAGACCCACGGCACCGGCACGCCGCTGGGTGACCCGATTGAAATCAACGCGCTGAAGAACGCCCTGCCCATGACCGAGGCCGGCACGCCCATCGCACTGGGCGCGCTCAAGAGCCAGATCGGCCACCTGGAAGCCGCGGCCGGGATTGCCTCGGTGATCAAGAGCCTGCTGTGCCTGCAGCATCGCCAGGTGGTGGGCAACCTGCACCATGACGCGCTCAACCCGCAGATCGAGCTGGCGGGCAGCCCGTTCTATCTGCCCGATGCCACGCATTCCATGGGCGAACAGGATGCACCGCTGCTGGCCGGGGTGAGTGCGTTCGGGTTTGGCGGGGTGAATGCGCATGTGGTGCTCAAGGCTGCCGACAGGGGGAGCGACAGCCCTGGCGTGCCCGACGGCCAGGCGTATCTGGTGCTGCTGTCGGCCAAGGATGAAGACGGCCTGCGCGCCCGTGCGCGGCAGTTGCTGGCGGCCTTTGGCGAGCCCTTGCCCGATGCCGGCGGCGCGCTGCGCCAGGCGCTGGACGAACGTCTGCGCGACCTGCTGGGGCTGATGCCAGGCAACGGTGTGGCCACCCGGCTTGCCGAGCTGAAGATGGACGCCGAGGATTTTGTAGGTTGCCTGGAGCAGGCGCTGGACGCCCTGCAACTGGACGTACCCATCGATGCATGGCGCGGTGCGGTAAGCCTTGAAGAGGTGGTTGAGCGGCTGGTGGGCGAAGCGGCGGTGCAGCCTGAAGAGGCGGCACGGCTGGAGAGCTTGAATGCGTTGCCGGGCGACCTGTCGGCCAGCCTTGCGGCCATCGCCCGCAGCCTGCAGGAGGGGCGCGATGCGATGGTGCGGCGGCTGGCGGTGGTGGTCGATAGTCGCGAGGCGTTGTTCGAACAGCTGCGGGCGTATCTGGGGTCGTCTGATTGCCCCTCGGATACCCGGTGGCACAGCGCTGATGAGCTGACCGCCAAACCGGCGCCGGAGGCAGGCAGTGGCCGGGCCGACCGTGCACTGCTCGAGCAATGGGCTGCGCATTGGGTGGCCGGCAAAGTGCCGAGCCCGGGCTGGGCCACGCTGTATGGCGACGAACCGCGGCCACACAAGTATCCCTTGCCGGCCTACCCTTGGCGGCTGGAGCGGGTGTGGTACAGCGCAGCCGTCGCAGCACCTGCGCCGGCCACGCCGGCACAGGCGTGGCTCGACTGCTGGGCGCCTGGCGCGGCGCTGCCGGGTTCATGCATGGCGCTGGCCGCCCTGGTGGGCCATGTGGCCCAGCCAAGCAGCGTGCTGCACTGGCACGATGTGTGTTTTGGCCCGCCGGTTGCCCTTGCGGCAAGCGACACGCTGCACTTTACCCGCGCCCCACGGCATTGGCAGGTGAGTGTGAACGGGCAGGTGCTGCTGCAGGTCGAGACCGCGGCTGCGGTTGCTGCCGCGCCGGTATTGCAGGCGTTGCCCGTCACGGCAGAGGGTGTGCAGGCGACACTGCCTCAGGGCCTGGACGGCTACCGGCTGTGGGCTGCGCTGTTGACCCACCTGAGCACGGCGGCGGGCACCAGCCTGCCCTATCGCGTTCGCACGCTGACGCTTGATCCCCAGGCGTTGCGAGACGCGCGGCAGCTGAGTGTCGAGCGCCAGGGCATGACCTTCGATGTGGCCCTGTGCACGGCCGATGGCCGCTGCGCACTGCGCCTGGAGGGCATGCAGATGCGCGCCTTCGACCTTGTGCGCCAGCAGGTGAGCGCATGAAGGCGTGGTTGTTCCAGGGCCAGGGCAGCCAGCGCAAGGGCATGGGCGCGGCGTTGTTCGCGCGTTTTCCGGCGCTGGTGGCCGAAGCCGATGCGGTACTGGGTTACTCGATCGAGCGTCTGTGCCTGGAAGACCCCGAGCAGCAGTTGAACCTCACCACCTTCACCCAGCCGGCCATCTATGTGGTGTCGTGGCTTGGCTACCTGGCGGCACGTGAGGATGGCGCCGTTGCCAGCGTTGCGGCCGGGCACAGCGTGGGTGAGTACGCGGCGCTGACCGCTGCCGGCGCGCTGGACTTCAGCCTGGGCCTGCGCATCGTCATCGAGCGGGCGCGGTTGATGGCCCAGGTGCAGGGCGGCGGGCTGGTGGCGGTGCTGGGCCACGATCGACAGCGGGTGCAGGCACTGCTGGACGAACGGCCGGATGCAGGCCTGGCCATCGCCAATATCAACAGCCCCACACAGATCATCGTAGGGGGCACGCTGGCAGCCCTTGAACAGTTGCTGGAGCACTGCACAGCGCGGGGGATTCGGGCCATTGCGCTGAAGGTGAGCGGGCCCTTTCATACCGCGCACATGGCCGCTGTGGAGCAACCGTTTCGGGACTTTCTGCAACGCATGAGCGGAGCGTTTCGCGAACCGGCATTCCCGGTGATCGCCAACGTGCACGCGCGCCCGCATACCCGCGACGGGCTGGTGGAGGCACTGTCCACACACCTGACCCACCCGGTGCAATGGCAGCAGGTGGTCGAGCGGATGCTGGCCGAGGGCGTCGAGGATTTTATCGAGATCGGCCAGCCTGCGATTCTGGGCGGGATGCTCAAGGCTATTCGTGAGCAGCCTGCCGTTGAGCGGTCGAATGCCCCTGCGCGCCCTGTGCTGGTGATTGCGCCTGACGCCCCCGCGCTGCTGAGCGAACTGGCACGCCACGGGGCCATGGGGCTGATCGACAGTCACGGCCTGGACCAAAAACAGTTGAAGGCCCGTGTGCTGCGCCTGAGTGCCGAGCCGCAGGTGGGCGGCCGTTTCGGTATCCGCCTGCATGGCCGCGCAGATCCGGCACTGATTGATTGGCTGGCGGACCAGACACTGGCCTGCATCGAGGTGCCGGCCCACTGGCAGCCGCTGCGTGAGCGCTGCCCTGGGGTGCGTTGGCAGGTGCGGGTCGAGTGCATCGATGAGCTGGAGGCTGACGCCGATGCACTGGTGATTGCTGCCGATACACATCTGCCCCTGCTGCTGGCAGCGCTGGCCCGGCGCAAGCCTTGCGGGCCGAAGATCGGCGCCAGCGGCCTGATCGGCAGCCCTGCCAGCGCCCAGGCGATGTTCGATATGGGGGTGGATTTCGTGGTGTGCGGCAGCGTGTTTCTGCTGGGCAGCGAGGCCGGCCTGCCCGTCGAGCGTCAGCAACAGCTTGCCGGCATGACACAGGCCGAGCATCGCCCGTTGACGGACTGGCGCTACCCCGAGTTCGCCAGCCGCACGCCCGGCTATGTGCTCGACAGGTTGCGCAACGAACAGGCCGAGGCGTTGCAGGCCTTCTACCTCAGCGACAGCGGCGGCGACCAGGCCGCGCTGCGCGACCGCCTTGGCGACGCTGCCAACCCCGCGACCCAAGCCACCTGCGCACGCCGCGCACTGCAGGCCCACATGCTCGCCGGCCTCAACCAATGGCAACAGCCGGGCGATGCCTCGCTGTGGCTGTTCAATCACTGGCGCCAGCGCTGCCGGCCCGAGCTGCCCATTCCCATGCCCACGGAGCAATTGCTCAACCTGCTCTGCCCTCCCCTCTGCCCTTCAAGGACAACGCCATGACCCTGGTCGAGACGCTGCAAACGCGCATCAGCGAATTCATCTGCTGTGAAATGGACCTGCCGCCCGAAGACATCGACCTGGATACGCCCCTGGGTGCGTTCGGGCTCGGCTCGCTGGCGGGCATGAAACTGATCGGCAGCCTGGAGCAGCAGTTTGGCTTGCGCCTGTCGCCGACCCTGGTGTTCGAGCACCCGACCATCGCCGAATTGGCCCTCGCCATCGCGGCGATTGCCGCCCGTGGGGAGGCCGCGCATGTTTGACAAGAGCTGCCTGACCCCACAGGAACTGGCCAGTGCAACCGGCCTGCTGGCGGTACACGATAGCCTGGCGCTGCGCGCCTGGGTGCACCCGCACAAGGTGCTGTTCACCCTGCTCGACGACCAGGGGGAAGAACAGCAGCAGGTCAGCTACCAGCAGTTGCTGGGGCGGGCCAACGCCATCGCCCGCCAGTTGCAGGCCGTGAGTGAGCCGGGTGATCGCGTGGCGCTGTTCTTCCCGCAGGGCCTGGACTTTATCGCAAGCTTTCTGGCCTGCCTGATTGCCGACCGCATCGCCGTCCCCGTCAACCTGCCGAACCGGCGCCGGGTGGAGCGTTGCCTGAGCATTCTGCATGACAGCGGCAGCCGCCTGCTGCTGGTGGCCGCAAGCGAACAGGCAATGCTGCAGCAGGCATTTGCCGGCACCCCGGCGGCGGCGCTGGCGATGCTGAGCCCTACCGACGATTGCGACGCACCGTTGGCGTTCGCCCGGCCTGCGGAGCGTGACCCACAGCGCGTCGCCTTCTTGCAGTACACCTCCGGCTCCACCTCGGCGCCCAAGGGCGTGAGGGTGAGCCACGCCAACATCACTGCCAACCTGCGCATGATGCGCGACAGCTGGGCGCTGGACCACACCAGCGACTTCGTCACCTGGCAGCCGCACCACCATGACATGGGCCTGATACTCGGGCAGCTGCTGCCCATCGTGTTGGGCAACCACACGGTGATCATGGCGCCGGCGACCTTCGTGCGTCAGCCGCTGATCTGGTTGCAGGCCATTGCGCGGTACAAGGCGCGGTTGGCCGGGGGGCCGAACTTTGCCTACAACCTGGCGGTGGAGCGTTACGACGCCGAACGCCTGCAGGGCCTGGACCTGTCCCACTGGACCCACGCCCTCAACGGCGCCGATGTGGTTCGCCCGGCAAGCCTTGCGCGCTTTGCGCAGCAGTATGCGGAGCATGGCTTCAGGGCCAGCGCGTTTGTGCCGTGCTATGGGCTGGCGGAGGCAACGCTGTTCGTGAGCGGTGGGCCGCAGGGGCGGCCGGTATGCTCGGTGGTGGTGCCCGTGGATGCGGGGGCACCGCAGGAGCTGGTGGGGTGTGGCGAGCCTTCGTGGGAGGTGGAAATCGCAATCGTCGACCCGGCCAGCCGACAGCGCTGCACGCCTGGGCACATCGGCGAAATCTGGCTACGCGGGGCGAGCATTGCACAGGGCTATTGGCAGAACCCGGCTGCGACCGAGGCGGGTTTCAAAGCGCGGATCGACGATGGCAGCCCCCTGGATTACCTGCGCACCGGCGACCTGGGTTTTGTCGGCCCCGACGACCGCCAGCTGTACGTGTGTGGCCGGCTCAAGGACCTGATCATCTGCGAGGGCCGCAACCTGCACCCCGAAGACATCGAGTACACCGTGATCGAAGCCCTGGACGAGGTGCGCCCGCAGAGTTGCGCGGTGTTCAGCCACGACAACGAGCAGCAGCGCCAGACCCTGGTGGCGGCCATCGAACTGAACCGCGAGATCAAGCGCTGGCTGCAGGACAACCCGCGTCAGCTCAAGGCGGTGGTACGCAGCGCAGTGGTGGACCAGCACGGCATCACCCTCAACCGCATCGTGTTCGTGCAGCCCACCAGCATGCACAAGACCACCAGCGGCAAGATCCAGCGCGCGAAGATGCGCCAGCTGTACTTGGCGAGCGAGCTGGACCTGTTCGATGAGACCCGCTGAGCCGTTGGTGCAGTGGCTGGCAGACGCCGAAGCGCCGGTCAGCCTGGTCTGCTTTCACTGCGCGGGCGGCAGCGCGCAGAGCTTCTTTGAGTGGAAGCAGGCGGCGGCTGGGGTGTGCGAGTTGTACGCCGTGGAACTGCCGGGGCGCAGCCGACGCTTGCGCGAGCCGTTCGCCCGCTCGGTAACGGAGGTGGCCGCGGCGTTTGCCGAGCAGTGCCAGGCGTTGCCCGACAAGCCGCTGGTGCTGTTCGGGCACAGCCTGGGCGCCCTGCTCGCCTACGAGACTGCGCGGGTGTTGCTGGCGCAGGGGGTGCGCAAGCCCGTGCACCTGCTGGTGTCTTCTCGCCAGAGCCCGGACTGGCTGCCCGTGTGCGCTGGCCTGCCAGCACTCAATGACCAGGCCTTGCGCGATTACCTGGCGAACCTTGCCGGCACGCCACGGGAGGTGCTGGCGAACCAGGCGATGATGGACCTGGCGGTGCCGATACTGCAGGCCGACCTGGAGTTGATTCTGGGGTATCGCCACACGCATGTGCGCGGCCTGGACATCCCGGTGGATGCGTTTGGCGGTATGGGTGACGAGCAGGTGCGCTTTGAATCGCTGGGTTGTTGGCAGCGCGTGACCGAGGGTGGTTTCAGCCTGCGCATGATCGAGGGCGGGCACTTTGCGGTGATGCAGCAGCCGCAGGTGGTGATGGCCCGGGTGCGGGTGATCGGTGACGGCCTTGCAGCGGCCGAGGGGCAGCATCGGCGCCCTTCGCCCGCTGCTGTGCGGGGTGGCTAGTCGGTGAGCATGGCGTGAGCCACGTCCTCGACCAGGGCTTTTGACATGCCGCTGAGGCAGTGCGCGGCCCAGATCAGCGAGGTGTCCTGCTGGGTGCCGGCCTGCAGGGTGAGCTTGTACACGCAGCTCATCAGCGCGGCGGCTTGCTCCAGCGCGAACTGCGCATTGTGGCCGGGTTGCACGCGGAACAGCCGGTCGGCGTTGGAGGCTGCTTCGCCTTCGCCGAAGGTGCCGACGCCGATGGTTTTGACCGCGTTTGTGGCGGGTGCAATCGAATCCTTGTCCATCCAAAATGCTCCTGCAGCGTTGCCAATTTCAGGAGGTGTGGGGGCTCTACAGGCGCCGCATAACCTTGTAGGCACTGGCCTTGCCAGCGAATGCAGACACCGCCGTAGCCGAATGCACACCACAAAACCCTGTAGGAGCGGGCTTGACCCGCGAACGACCGCAACGCGGTCGCATAGCACCCAAGCCCCCTACTACCTCATCAGTGAACAGCCTGAACCCGGCTCAACGCCACCTCCACCAACTCCCGCGCGTGTTCTATCTCATGCACGGCCGCCAGGCTGAGCATCTGCTGGGGGGCTTGGGAATGAAGTAGCACCGCGTGCTGCGACACGGTCTGTGCGCAGAGCAGGTATTCGGAGAGTTGGATGAGGATGTCTTCGAGGGATTGGGTGGCGTGGTGCGGTGGGTCTGGGACGATCTTGAGCATGATGAACCTCTAGAGTCGATGAGGCTGCTACAGACCTGCTGTCAAACAAGAAGGTGGCAGCGGTACGCGGGTTGACAGACCGAGGACTCTAGAACTCGGCGCACACGAGTGTGCCCCACGTACAGCCGCCATAAAGGGTGCACGTGCGCCAAGAGTCAGGGACGGCCTGTCAAAGCCGGTCGTTGATGAGCAACGACGCTGAGGAGACTAGAGCGCTGACAGGGCCGGCGCAATGGCTGGCGTGCGGCGGGAGTATGATTGGGAAAGAGACTACAGGGAATAGGGAAAGGCTGAGGTTTGGATGTAACGGATTGCAAATCCGTTGTGAGAAAGGCGCTTTAGCCAGGACTTTAGTCCGCTGGTTGATAGGCCAGGATCGCCTTCGCCAGTTGCATCTCGTCCTCAGTAGTTACCGTGCTTGCGGGCCGCAGCGCTGACAAGGCAGCTTGCAGCTCCACGCCCAGAATGGCGCCGTCGCTTGCCACATAGGCCGCCGCGTCATTGCGGGCGTCTACGATTTTTTTATCCTGGTTTTTGCTGCTATTTCGGCTGCTGGCTTCCGCGTCCTCGGTCAGGGTCACGGGAAACAGCGTCACGGCCAGAGACGAGGTAACGATTACTCCGAGGAACGTGGGTTCCACGGCGCGGCCATCCCCCGCCAAGGCGGGCAGAAAGCAGGAAAAACCGAGCACTATTGCCGCTAGTAAATGACGCACCTACTCGCTCCATGCGTTAGACCGATCATCAAAATCGAAATGTGCGCGCATTCTGGCGGAGTATCGCCTGGAGGAGAAGTGCTACTCACAAATGCCGAGCTCGGCATTTGCTGGGAAGTCCGGAATGACTTGCTGCGTCACGCCGTTCAAGCGTAGCGATCAAACGACCAG
Source organism: Pseudomonas sp. VE 267-6A (assembly GCF_024126555.1). Taxonomy (NCBI): domain Bacteria; kingdom Pseudomonadati; phylum Pseudomonadota; class Gammaproteobacteria; order Pseudomonadales; family Pseudomonadaceae; genus Pseudomonas; species Pseudomonas sp. VE 267-6A. Next base: position 308,340 of record NZ_JAMYBY010000002.1, on the reverse strand, counting down.
GTGGCAGCTATACGCAGGTTGACAGACCGAGTAAGCAACGAACCCGGCGCACACAAATGTGCCCCACGTAGAGCTGCCGGACTTACAACAGCGCAGAAAGATTAGAGAGCGATGGAGAGGATCGCAACGGCTGGAAGCAGCAAAAACACGATTGGGAAATGGACTACAGCGCGTAAAGAAGGCCCGGAAAACTAGCAAATCGATGGAGCTAAAAGGGGCGACAGATTTACATACTGACAGACGTTTCGTGATGGCCACTTGAAATTAATCAAGATATTGCAGCACCATGCTTTTCCTACATTTTCGCAGGAAAGGTCTGACAGTGACGAAAGCAACGCCGAAGGAACGGGTCCAGTGGGCAATCAATGAATTCGATCAAAATCTGAGGCATCAGTCCAACTGGATAGGCTGGGAAACCAATCGTCGCTATCACTCCGCCATAGCGGTTGCGGGCAAGCGCTATCCTGCAAAAAAAATTGTGGCCTTGGCCTCAGCAAAGGATGAGCAGTCTTTCTCAGGCGCATTTGAAACGACACGCTATTTACGTAAAGCTGGATTTCAGACGGAAGCCATCCTCCACCCACCAGCTTCGATCCTGGACCTTCACTTCGAACGAGGTGCGGTGTATGACCGAAAAACCGAAATCCATGGACCATTTGGTGGGAGTCACCAGTCAGGGATTGCTCCGTCTTCAACTCATCCTGCGATTTTTATTTTCACCGGTGAAGCGGGTGAGCAGCATGGTTACCTGGACGACTGGCTGGATGACAATACCTTTCTCTATACCGGTGAAGGCCAGAAAGGGCCTATGACCTTAACAAAAGGAAACCTGGCCATTGCCGAGCATGTTAAGACTGGGAAATCGCTCTATCTATTTCAGTCATTAGCAAAAGGTAAAGGTCATCGCTTTGACGGCGAGTTCGTCTGTGAGGGATTTTTCCAAAGCGAACAAGCCGACAAGGACGGCGATTTGCGCAGCACTATTGTTTTCCGGTTGAGCCGAATTGAAGCGATAACTGACGACGCGCTGAACCGATTACCATCAGAACATAATGAATTTCCTTTAGAGTCCGATCTAATCGCAGCACGAAATGCCGCCCTCTCAGTGACTCAACGCGCACCGAGAATAAACCCAAGTGTAAGTAAAAGAAACATTTACCAACGAAGCCGCGTGGTGGCCCACTACGTGATTATGCGTTCGAAAGGTGTATGTGAGAGCTGTAGTACTACGGCCCCCTTTCTAAAAGTTGATGGGCAACCTTATCTGGAACCGCATCATATTAATCGAGTTTCAGATGGTGGCTTAGACCATCCTCAGTTTGTCGCAGCGATATGCCCGAATTGCCATCGAGAAATTCACTCAGGCGCAAATGGAGAGAGGAAGAATCTAGAGTTAGCAGCGAAAATTAAAAAAACCGAATTGCTTTACTCCTGAAATTACTATGGCACTTTAGGGCATCATTTGATGCCCTAACTCATACCCCTCCGCACTTCATCCCGATCAAGTCGGCTCGCCTTCACACCCTTACTTGTAACGGTGCTATTTTCGATAACGCTTGCCGATTTATTCTCGAAGCTTGCCCTTACGAAAAGACCTATGCGGCTAAAATAATTCGCTGCGCCCTAGCCACACTCAAAAAGCAACTAATTACAAAGTCGGCAATTTCCAAAAGAGAGTGATGACTGCGGCGCAGAGGTAGGTTGGCTATTTCAGAAAACGTAGAAACCTAAGAATCTACATAAAAATCACGCACATGAAAAAGGCCATCCCTTTCGGAAATGGCCTTATTCACTGAATATATGGTCGGGACGGAGTGATTCGAACACTCGACCCCTTGCACCCCATGCAAGTGCGCTACCGGGCTGCGCTACGCCCCGACTGGGCTTGAAGCATGTTCCCCTTGTTGCTGAGAACGATGAAGAATTTACCTTAACCTTTTGAATTATGGAAGCTTTTTTTCCAAAATTCCTGAAACGGCTTCGGTCACTTCTTCAACACCACCAGCACATCCTCCAATTCGACAATCATCTGCCGAATCATCTGTTTGTACTGGGTCGTGTCATCCTTGGCTTCATCCCCCGACAGGCGCAACCGCGCACCGCCGATGGTGAAGCCCTGGTCGTACAACAGCGCCCGGATCTGCCGGATCATCAGCACGTCCTGGCGCTGATAATACCGGCGATTACCGCGGCGCTTCACCGGGTTAAGCTGGGGAAACTCCTGCTCCCAGTAACGGAGCACGTGCGGTTTTACCGCACAAAGCTCGCTCACTTCACCAATGGTGAAGTAGCGTTTGCCTGGAATCGGCGGAAGCTCGTCGTTATGACTTGGTTCCAGCATAGGCCTCAACTCGGGCTTTCAACTTCTGCCCTGGACGAAAGGTGACGACTCGACGCGCCGTGATCGGGATCTCTTCACCCGTTTTCGGGTTGCGGCCCGGCCGCTGGCGCTTGTCACGCAAGTCAAAGTTGCCGAAACCCGACAATTTGACCTGCTCGTTGTCTTCAAGAGCGTGCCTGATCTCTTCAAAAAACAGCTCGACCAATTCCTTGGCCTCGCGCTTGTTCAGGCCCAGCTCCTCGTACAGCCGTTCGGCCATCTCAGCTTTCGTCAGAGCACCCATACGCTATTTCCTTAACGTGGTGTTCAACCTTTGTTCAAGCGAGGTGAGAATGTTTTGCGTGGTGGCGTTCACCTCATCGTCGTTAAGAGTGCGCGATGGATGCTGCCAGGTCAAGCCGACGGCCAGGCTTTTTCTATCAGGATCAATACCTTTACCCTGATACACATCAAACAGCCTGAGGTCGGTGAGCCACTCGCCCGCGTTTTCACGGATTACATCCAGCACCGCGCTGGCCGCCACATCACGCCCTGCGATCAACGCCAGGTCACGGCGTACTTCGGGGAAGCGCGACAGTTCGTGGAACTTCGGCAGGCGCCCTTCCACTACATCCGCCAGCACCAGCTCGAACACATACACGGTGCGATCCAGGCCCAGGGTCTTGACCAGCTCGGGGTGCAAGGCGCCCAGGTAGCCGACTTCGACGCCGTCACGCTCGATGCGCGCGGTCTGGCCTGGGTGCAGCGCCGGGTGTTTGCCGGGCACGAAGGTGAAGTCGTCGAGCGAACCGGAGAAGCCCAGTACCGCTTCAACGTCGGCCTTCACATCGAAGAAGTCGATGGTGTCGCGGCCGTTGGCCCAGCCTTCCGGCAGGCGGCTGCCGCAGACCACACCAGCCAGCATCGGCTGTTGCTTGAGGTCGCCCAGCTGGCCGACGAAGCGCTGGCCGCTCTCGAACAGGCGCACGCGGTCTTGCTGGCGGTTGAGGTTGTGCTGCAGTGCCTTGACCAGGCCCGGCCACAGGCTGACACGCATGGCCGCCATGTCGCTGGAAATCGGGTTGGCCAGCAGCAGCGGCTCTACGCCAGGGTTGAACAGCTCGAACTGCTTGGGGTCGATGAAGCTGTAGGTGATCGCTTCCTGGTAGCCACGGGCAACCAGCAGGCGACGCAGCGCAGGCAGTTCGCCACGCACTTCAGACCTCGCCTGCGGGGCCAGGCGCGCTTGCGGGTAACGGACCGGCAGGCGGTTGTAGCCGTACAGACGGGCCAGCTCTTCGATCAGGTCCACTTCCAGGCTGATGTCGAAGCGATGGCTGGGCACTTCGACCTGCCACTGCCCGGCCTCACCGCTGGTTTTCAGGCCCAGGCCGTTGAGCAGTTGCTCGACTTCGGCGCTGTCCATCTCCATGCCCAGCATCTGGGTGATGCGCTCGGCACGCAGGGTGACGGGGGCGATGTTGGGCAGGTGCTCTGGGCTGACGGTCTCGATGATCGGGCCGGCTTCGCCGCCTACGATATCCAGCAGCAGGCCAGTGGCGCGCTCCATGGCTTCGCGGGCCAGCTGCGAGTCCACGCCACGCTCGTAGCGGTGCGAGGCATCGGTGTGCAGGCCGTAGGAGCGGGCCTTGCCAGCCACCGAGATCGGCTCGAAGAAGGCGCTTTCAAGGAAGATATCCTTGGTGGTGGCCGCAACGCCGCTGTGCTCGCCACCCATCACGCCGGCAATGGCCAGGGCGCGATCGTGGTCGGCGATGACCAGCGTGTCGGCACGCAGGGCAACTTCCTGGCCATCGAGCAGGACGAGCTTCTCGCCCTCCTCGGCCATGCGCACCCGGATGCCACCGTTGATTTCAGCCAGGTCGAAGGCGTGCAGCGGCTGGCCCAGCTCGATCATCACGTAGTTGGTGATGTCGACGGCAGCATCGATGCTGCGCACGTCACTGCGGCGCAGACGCTCGACCATCCACAGCGGGGTCGGGCGTGACAGGTCGACGTTACGGATAACGCGGCCCAGATAACGCGGGCACGCGGCCGGCGCCAGCACGTCTACCGGGCGCACGTCGTCGATGCCTGGCGCAATGGCCGGCACGGTCGGGCGGGTGACCGGGGCGCCGTACAGGGCGCCGACTTCACGGGCGAGGCCGGCCAGGGACAGGCAGTCGCCGCGGTTCGGGGTCAGGTCGACCTCGATGCTGGCATCGTCCAGGTCCAGATACACGCGGATGTCCTGGCCAACCGGGGCGTCTGCCGCCAGTTCCAGCAGGCCGTCGTTCTCTTCGCTGATCTGCAGTTCGGCAGCCGAGCACAGCATGCCGTTGGACTCGACGCCACGCAGCTTGGCCTTCTTGATCTTGAAGTCGCCTGGCAGTTCGGCGCCGATCATGGCGAACGGGATCTTCAGGCCAGGGCGCACATTCGGCGCGCCGCACACTACCTGGAAGGTCTCGCTGCCATTGCTGACCTGGCACACGCGCAGCTTGTCAGCGTCGGGGTGCTGCTCGGTGCTCAGCACCTCGCCCACTACGATGCCGCTGAATTGACCGGCGGCCGGGGTTACGCTGTCGACCTCAAGACCGGCCATGGACAGACGTGCCACCAGCTCGTCACGGGATACCTGCGGGTTGACCCAACCGCGCAGCCACTTTTCACTGAATTTCATCCTGCTCTCCTAAAGATTCGTTACGGGTGCGCGACCTAGCGAAATTGCGCAAGGAACCGCAAGTCGTTGTCGAAGAACAGGCGCAAATCGTTGACGCCGTAACGCAGCATGGTCAGGCGCTCGGCCCCCATGCCAAATGCGAAGCCCGAGAACTCTTCGGGGTCGATACCAGACATGCGCAGCACGTTCGGGTGCACCATGCCGCAGCCCATGACTTCGAGCCAACCGGTCTGCTTGCACACACGGCAGCCCTTGCCGCTGCACATCACGCACTGGATATCGACTTCAGCCGAAGGCTCGGTGAAGGGGAAGAACGACGGACGGAAACGTACCGCCAGCTCTTTTTCGAAGAACACGCGCAGGAATTCTTCGATGGTGCCTTTGAGGTCGGCAAAATTGATGTCGCGATCGATCAGCAGGCCTTCGACCTGGTGAAACATCGGCGAGTGGGTAATGTCCGAGTCGTTGCGGTACACGCGACCCGGGCAGACAATGCGAATCGGCGGCTGGGTGGACTCCATGGTCCGCACTTGCACCGGCGAGGTGTGGGTGCGCAGCAGCATGTTGGCATTGAAGTAGAAGGTGTCATGCATTGCCCGGGCCGGGTGGTGGCCGGGAATGTTGAGCGCTTCGAAGTTGTGGTAGTCGTCTTCGACTTCCGGGCCTTCGGCGATGCCGTAGCCGATATGGGTGAAGAACTGCTCGATGCGTTCGAGGGTACGGGTGACAGGGTGCAAACCACCGGAGGTCTGGCCACGGCCAGGCAAGGTGACGTCAATGCACTCGGCAGCCAGGCGAGCGCTGAGCTCGGCTTCTTCATAGGCGGCTTTGCGGGCGTTGAGCACCTCGGTAACGCGTTCCTTGGCTTCGTTGATCAGCGCGCCGACTTTGGGCCGCTCTTCAGCCGGCAGGTTGCCCAGGGCCTTCATCACCTGAGTCAGTTCGCCTTTCTTGCCAAGGAATTGAACCCGGATCTGCTCCAGGGCATTGATGTCTTCAGCGCGCTCCACAGCCTCGAGGGCTTGGGAGACCAACGCATCCAGGTTTTCCATGTACAGACTCCAGATACAAAATAGGGGAAGAGCTTACAGGCTCTTCCCCTATCTATGACGTTTAACATCCGCCGCCGACATCGACGGCGAATGATTGTCGTGGGTACTTAAGCCAGAACGGCTTTAGCCTTTTCGACAATCGCAGCAAACGCCGCTTTTTCGTTCACTGCCAGATCAGCCAGAACTTTGCGGTCGATTTCGATCGACGCTTTTTTCAGGCCAGCGATCAGGCGGCTGTAGGACAGACCGTTGACGCGAGCACCAGCGTTGATACGAGCGATCCACAGAGCGCGGAACTGACGTTTTTTCTGGCGACGGTCGCGGTAGGCGTATTGGCCTGCCTTGATGACCGCTTGCTTGGCAACACGGAATACGCGCGAGCGAGCGCCGTAGTAACCTTTAGCCAGTTTCAGAATTTTCTTGTGACGCTTACGAGCGATGACGCCACGCTTTACACGAGCCATGAGTAATTTCCTCTATCTATAACCAAAAATTAACGAAGGCGCAGCATGCGCTCGACTTTTGCAACGTCCGACGCGTGCAGCAGGCTGCTACCGCGAAGTTGACGCTTACGCTTGGTCGACATTTTGGTCAGGATGTGGCTCTTGAAAGCGTGTTTGTGCTTGATGCCGTTAGCCGTTTTCAAGAAACGCTTGGCTGCACCGCTTTTGGTTTTCATTTTTGGCATGTTCGGATACTCCGCATTCAGTTGATAAACATAACCGCAAGGCCTGCCGTGCCCTGGTGGTTATTTCTTTTTCTTGGGGGCGATGACCATCAAAAGCTGGCGTCCTTCCATCTTAGGATGCTGTTCGACGGTCCCGTATTCGGCAAGATCAGCTTCGATCCGCTTCAACAGTTCCATACCCAGCTCCTGGTGGGCCATCTCACGACCACGGAATCTCAGAGAGATTTTGGTCTTGTCCCCATCAGTAAGGAAACGTACCAGGTTGCGTAGTTTTACCTGGTAATCCCCTTCCTCCGTCCCTGGACGAAACTTGATTTCTTTGATCTGGATGATCTTCTGGTTCTTCTTCGCCGCAGCCTGCTGCTTTTTCTTCTCGAACAGGCTTTTGCCGTAGTCGAGGACTTTGCAGACAGGCGGAACGGCGTCAGCAGAAATTTCTACCAGGTCCAGTTTCGCTTCTTCAGCGATACGAAGCGCTTCTTCAATCGAGACGATGCCCAACTGCTCGCCGTCAGCGCCAATTAACCGAACCTCACGTGCCGAGATATTCTCGTTGATCGGGGCTTTCGGTGCAGCTCGTTTATCTTGTCTCATATCACGCTTAATAGTAATTACTCCGAATCTTGGCGACCACGCCGGGAAACCGCTTGCGCGAGCAGGTCCGCAAATTGGGCGACGGGCATGGAGCCCAGGTCAGCACCTTCGCGGGTACGCACAGCGACAGTTTGCGTTTCGACTTCCCGATCCCCGATAACCAGGAGATAGGGAACCTTGAGCAAGGTATGCTCGCGGATTTTAAAGCCGATTTTCTCATTTCTCAAGTCGGACTTGGCACGGAAGCCGCTTTCGGCCAGAGTTTTTTCCACTTTCTGGGCGAAATCCGCTTGTTTGTCGGTGATATTCATGATCACCGCCTGCGTAGGCGCCAGCCAGGCTGGGAATGCACCTTCGTAGTGCTCGATGAGAATTCCGACGAAACGCTCGAACGAACCGAGGATGGCACGGTGCAGCATCACCGGATGCTTGCGGCCGTTGTCTTCGGAGACGTATTCGGCGCCCAGACGGATCGGCAGGTTGAAGTCGAGCTGCAGGGTACCACACTGCCACACACGACCAAGGCAATCCTTCAGCGAGAATTCGATTTTCGGGCCGTAGAACGCCCCTTCACCCGGCTGCAGGTCGTACGGCAGGCCGGCGCTGTCGAGCGCGGCGGCCAGTGCACCTTCGGCACGGTCCCACAGGTCGTCGGAACCCACGCGCTTTTCAGGGCGCGTCGAGAGCTTGAGTTCGATGTCCTTGAAGCCGAAGTCCTTGTACACGTCCAGGGTCAGCTTGATGAACGCGGCGGACTCGGACTGCATCTGTTCTTCGGTGCAGAAGATGTGCGCATCGTCCTGCACGAAGCCGCGCACACGCATGATGCCGTGCAGGGCGCCCGAAGGCTCGTTGCGATGGCAAGCGCCGAACTCGGCCAAACGCAGCGGCAGCTCGCGGTAGCTCTTCAGGCCCTGGTTGAACACCTGTACGTGGCACGGGCAGTTCATCGGCTTGATGGCGTAGTCGCGGTTCTCGGACTGGGTGGTGAACATGTTGTCACCGTAGTTGGCCCAGTGCCCGGACTTCTCCCACAGCGTGCGGTCGACCACTTGCGGGGTCTTGATTTCCAGGTAGCCGTTGTCGCGCTGCACCTTGCGCATGTACTGCTCGAGCACCTGGTACAGGGTCCAGCCATTGGGGTGCCAGAACACCATGCCCGGCGCTTCTTCCTGGAGGTGGAACAGGTTCAGGCGCTTGCCGATCTTGCGGTGGTCGCGTTTCTCGGCCTCTTCGATGCGCTGGATGTAGGCGGCCAGCTGCTTCTTGTCAGCCCAGGCCGTGCCGTACACACGTTGCAGTTGCTCGTTCTTGGCGTCGCCGCGCCAGTAGGCACCGGAAAGCTTGGTCAGCTTGAACGACTTGAGAAAGCGCGTATTGGGCACGTGCGGGCCGCGGCACATGTCGACGTATTCTTCATGGAAGTACAGGCCCATGGCCTGTTCGTTCGGCATATCTTCGACCAGGCGCAGCTTGTAGTCTTCGCCACGGGCCTTGAACAGCTCGATCACCTCGGCGCGCGGGGTGACCTTCTTGATGACGTCGTAGTCCTTCTCGATCAGCTGCTGCATGCGCTGCTCGATCGCCGCCAGGTCTTCCGGGGTGAAGGGACGCTCATACGCGATGTCGTAGTAGAAGCCCTCGTCGATGACCGGGCCGATCACCATCTTGGCGGTCGGGTACAGCTGCTTGACGGCATGACCGACCAGGTGAGCGCAGGAGTGACGGATGATCTCCAGCCCCTCTTCGTCCTTGGGCGTGATGATTTGCAGGCTGGCGTCCTGCTCGATCAGGTCGCACGCGTCGACCAGCTTGCCGTCGACCTTGCCGGCCACGGTGGCCTTGGCCAGGCCTGCACCAATGGATGCGGCGACCTCGGCTACGGTTACGGCCTTGTCGAACGAACGTTGACTGCCATCGGGAAGAGTAATAGTGGGCATGGCGCCTCCTCTCCTAGTGGTGACCCCTACCAAAGGTCACGTGGGTTGGGATGAGCCAGTACGCGATTCGACCCTGTCTTTGCAATGCAAAGCCTGCCTCACAGTGGCAGAAGCCCAAGGGCCTGCCAGGGTACGAACCAGAGTGACTGGATACATATATATAGAAAGATTTGAGCGGCAAGACGAATCGGCCAAATCCTGAGCCAGGCATGCTAGCACAAAGCTTTCGGCGCGTAGGGCCATGGGCCGGGGATATGCAGAAATATTCTGAAATTAGACCGATGCGGTGAACTTGAGCGGTTTTTTTCCGCTCAGAGATTAGGAAGCGACCTACTCTAGATACACCCGACCTAATAAAGGAGTGACCGGTATGCGACTTCATTCTCTTCTGGCCTTGGCGGCCACTGGTGCCCTGCTGCTGCCGCTTGGCGCCAACGCAGGCACTGTTCCACCAGGCTACCTGACGTCCTGCGTGGCCACCGCCTCTGCCCAGCCGGGCATGACGAAACAATCCGCCGAAAAGCACTGCAGCTGCAGCGTGAATGTGATCGAAAAAAACTTTTCGGACGCAGAGATCAAAGAGCTCAACAGCACTGACGGGGTAGACCAGAAGCTCATAGACAAGGCAACCCAGCTGGTTACGAAGGCCTGCAAGCCCCAGAAATAAGGGCGCAGGCCATACAAAACTCAGTTAATTTGCGCCAGATCAGCATTCGGCACACGTAAAAGTCACCACAAGCGCAAAATTAGACTATGATGCCTCTGTGCACCTTGTTGGCCTCGGCGACACCGCACTACTGAAAAACATCATGTTTCCTGGAGATACACCCATGTCCAATCGCCAAACCGGCACCGTCAAATGGTTCAACGATGAAAAAGGCTTCGGCTTCATCACTCCACAAGGTGGCGGCGACGACCTGTTCGTACACTTCAAGGCCATCGAGTCTGACGGCTTCAAGAGCCTGAAAGAAGGCCAGACCGTCTCCTTCGTTGCCGAAAAAGGCCAGAAGGGCATGCAGGCTGCACAAGTTCGTCCAGAGTAAGTTCTGACGAATTAAAAAAACCCGTCCTTGGACGGGTTTTTTTGTGCCTGCCGTTTATGCAACGGCAGGCCCGGGGCGGAATCAGCCGCAATTGACCCGGGTGACCACGCCCTTGTCGTCGGCGTTGAGGTTCAAGCGCTCGGAACGGTACTCCAGGGTGATCATGTCGGTCGGCTTGAGCACGCGGGCGATCTGCGCCCCGCTCGCCTTGCGCGCCTGCTCCAGCAGCTCGGGGGTTGCCGGCTTGCCGACGGTGAATGCGGCGTTGCTGGCATCGCAGCGACCATCGAGGTTCGGTGCTGCCGCTACCTCTGGCGCCTTGGACGATGAGCCATCGGTACTGCAACCTGCCAGAACCACGGCTGCCAACAGGCTCGCCAATGTTGCACGCGTGCGGAACATGAATCCTCCTTTCAAATACTGGAATGCTGTCTGATACGACAGTTTTAAGCACTTTTGGTTGCAAAAACGTCCCAGTCTGCCTGAGACGTGCTCGTCAGGGAAACCTCAATCGTGACCGGATTTTGCCTGAGCGCAGCGGTTCAGTAGATATCGATGTAGTCGCTGGCGGGCTTGGGCCAGTTGCTGGCCAGCACGTTGTACACCTGCATGACCCAGCGTTCGTCGTCGGCGGCAACAGGGCCCACGCAGCCCGAGCCGGCAGCCCAGGTCTCGAGGCGAAACAGCAGGCCATCGAGCTCGCGCCCGCCGGTAATCTGCGACAGGTAGGCAATGCCGCCGCGGGTGACGCGCAACTGGTTGTGGATTCGGTCGTTGCCTTCGGCCAGCAGCTGGCGCACCTGCTGGGGGGTGAGCTGCTCGGGGGTGTTCAAGTCGATCTGCACGGGGTGTCCTCGGGCGTGCGCGGTGGCTGTGGGGTGCAGGGTACATCAGGCGGACTCTGTACGCCCTCTTCGCTGGCAAGCCAGCTCCACGGCTACCGCGCCGACCCAAGTGCCAACGAAGAATCGGTACAGACGTCACGAATAGGCGAACCCAACCACCATTTAGTTTGCCTAGCCCCGCTGCTTATGCATAAGTAGCAGTGCTGGCCCTGTTGCAACATGTTTAACTTGTACCTGTTGGCGGAGCGCAATCATGCCCCCGCTGTAGACGCCAGGGCCCGGCATCTGCACCAAACAGCACGCGTATTTTCGATCGAGACCCCCATGAATAGCCCCACCCTGGACACCAACATCAAGGTCACATGGCCTGACGGCCATCGTTCCTACAGCCCCGGCACCACCGAAGAGCTGTTCATCATCGCCGCCGACCTGCTGCTTCAAGACCTCGGCCACGAAGCTGCCCGCACCTTCGTCGACCAGGTGTTCGAACGCCACTGGCCCGCGACCGAACACCAGCCCACACCCATTACTGCAATCGAGCAAGACGCTCGCTGAGCAAATCGAAAAAGCCCTGGGCATCGCCGCTCTCGATCCACATCACATTGGCCGGTAGCTCGAGCGTGCCGTACCAGTCCGCAATGGTCTGACCAAAGGTCGGGCCTTCGCGGCTATCCACGCTCATGTGAATCTGCCGGCCACTGAACAGCTCGGGCTTGAGCAGGTAGGCAATCACGCTGGCATCGTGCACCGGCCCACCCGGCAGGCCGTAGTGCGCCATATCCCCCTTGACGTAAGCATCCAGAATATCGCCCACCAGCTTGCTGGCGTGGTTGTTCAACCCGCGAATCTGCTTCAGGCGCGCCTCGCTGGTGAGTACCTTGTGGGTCACATCCAGCGGCAGGTAGGTGAGCTTGACCCCGCTGCGCAACACGACCTCTGCCGCCTGTGGGTCGGCGTACAGGTTGAACTCGGCCACCGGGGTGATATTGCCGCCATTGAAGTGGGCACCGCCCATCACCACCACTTCCTTGATGCCCTTGACGATCTGCGGGGCCTGAATCAGCGCCAGTGCCAGGTTGGTCTGCGGGCCGAGCATGGCAAGGGTGATGCTGTTGGGTTCAGCGCCACCGAGGGTGTCGATCAGGTACTGCACCGCGCTGCCCTGGGCCAGGCCCTTTTTCGGCTCGTGCACCGCCACGCCAGGCAAGCCCTCCTCGCCATGGATGTTCTCGGCATAGATCGGCGTGCGCACCAGCGGCGTGGGCGCGCCGGCGTACACCGGCACCTCTTCGCGCCCCGCCCACTCCCGGGCCAGCCGTGCGTTGCGCGAGGTCTTGTCGAGTCGCACATTACCGGCCACGGTGGTAATGGCGCGCACCTTCAGTTCCTCTGGCGACGCCAGGGCGAACAACAACGCCACCACGTCATCCGCGCCGGGGTCGGTATCGATGATCAGGTCGCGGGGCGCGGCCAGCACGGCAGTACTCGACAGGGCAGACATAAGCACTAAACCTCGTAGCAAACGTTTGGCTTTTTGGACACGTTCAGGCATTGGGCACTCCTTGTGCTCAGGGGACAACAGTCAAAAGGTCACGCCCGCCACCAGCGCGATGTTGGTATAGGGCTGGCATTCGCCGGTGCGCACGATGGCCCTGGCCTGCGCACCGAGCTGCTTGAACGCCGCATGGCTCATCAAATGGCGCGCGCCCAGCTCGCCGCGGGCATGCAGCAGCTCGATGCCTGCCAGGGCCGGCGGCCTGTGTTGCAGGGTCTCGTCGGCCAGCACGTAGCTTTCGACCTGCATTTCGGCCAGCACCGTGTGCAAGGTACTGATGAAATCCGGTATGCCGGGCGTCAGTGCAAGGTCGATCAGCTCGACACCGGCAGGCACGGGCAGGCCGGCGTCGCCGATCAGCACCACATCGCCATGCCCCAGCGACGCGATCAGGCGCGACAGGGCGATATTGAGCAACGGAGTCTTCTTCATGGCGTGCTCCCCTGCAGTTCACTCAGATACGGAATGGAGGGCTGGGCACCGGCGCGGGTGACCGAAATGGCGGCGGCCTGCTGGCCAAAGGCAATGGCCTCGCGCTCCGACCTGCCAGCGGCCAACGCAGCGGCAAAGCCACCGACGAAGGTATCCCCGGCCGCCGTGGTGTCCAGTGGCTGCACCCGCGTCGCCGGAAAATGCGCAAAACCCTGGCCATCGGCGAACAGAGCGCCTTGCGCGCCCAGGGTGACGATCACCTTGCCCACCCCCAGCGCCAGCAGTCGGCTGGCGGCTGCCTGCGCCTCCTGCAGCGAAGCCACCGGCAGCCCGGTCAGGGCGCTGGCCTCGCTCTCGTTGGGGATCAGGTAGTCGATGTTGACAAACCAGTCAGCCGGCAGCGGCCCGGTGGCCGGTGCCGGGTTGAGGATCACGGTCTTGCCCAGCGCCCGGCCACGGGCCAGGGTATGTGCCACGGTGGCCTGCGGTACTTCGAGCTGGCAGATGATCACATCGGCAGCCTGCAGCAGGCTGTCCAGGCGCTGTACCGATGCCGGCAGCAAGTGCCCGTTGCCACCGGCCACGATGACGATGGCGTTCTGGCTGCTGGCATCCACCACGATCAGTGCCACACCACTGGAAACACCCGCCGCCGTGTCCACGCCCTGGCAATCGATGCCCTCGTCGAGCAGCGCGTGACGCAACTGCGCACCGTAGGCGTCCTCCCCCACACAGCCGATCATTGCCACCGCTGCCCCCAACCGCGCAGCTGCTACCGCCTGGTTGGCGCCCTTGCCGCCCGGCACGGTGCCGAACCACTCGCCGGCCAGGGTTTCCCCCGCCTGCGGCAGGCGCTCGGCGCGGGTCACCAGGTCCATGTTCAGGCTGCCTACCACCACTACATTTGCTTGCATGGCATGTCGGTCCTAGCGGTAATCATTGAAGAGGTCGGGACGCGGCCCGGTGGACTCGCGCAGCACGATGCTCGGCGCGACGATGCGCTGCTCTACCCCACTGCGCTGCGGCTCGCCGATACGCCGCAGCAACAGCTCGGACGCCATCTCGCCCAGCTCGCGGATCGACTGCCCTACCGTGGTCAGCGCGGGGTAGACATACTGGCTCATCTGGATATCGTCGAAACCGATCACCGACAGTTCGCTCGGCACGCAGATGTTGCGCTCGGCCGCCGCACGCAGCACGCCCATGCCGATCATGTCGTTGGCCGCGAAGATCGCGGTCGGGCGGTCGCGGCCCAGCAGTTGCGCTGCGGCGCCATAGCCGCCCAGGCTGGTGAAGTCGCTGTCCACCACGCGGCCCTCGCGCAGGGGCACCCCGGCCTGGGCCAGTGCCCGGTGAAAGCCGGCCAGGCGCATCTTGGCCACGCTGGTGTGTGCCGGGCCGTTGATGCAGGCGATGTCCTGGTGCCCCAGCTCCAGCAGGTGCCGGGTGGCCAGGTAGGCCCCCTGCTCGTGGTCGATGCGCACCAGGTCGGCGTCGACGCCCGCCAGCGCGCGGTCGACGATCACCATGGGCGTGCGCACGCTGGCCAGGCTGTCGAGCAGGTCGGCCTCCTCGCCCACCGAGGCCACGATCAGACCGTCGATGCGTTTCTCCAGCAGCACCCGCAGGTAGCTGCGCTGCTTGCGCGGGTCGTCATCGGAGTTGCACAGGATCACGCAGTAGCCATTGCGCTCGCAGCCATCCTCGATACCCCGCGCCAGTTCGGCGAAATACGGGTTGACGCTGTTGGGCACCAGCAGGCCGATGGTGGCCGTGCAGCGCGCCTTGAGCGAGCGCGCCACCGCACTGGGCACGTAGTCCAGCTCGGCAATCGCCGCTTCTACCTTGCGCCGCACCGGTTCGCTCACCGGGCGGGTCTTGTTCAGCACGTGGGAAACGGTGGTATAGGAAATACCCGCCAGCGCCGCTACATCTTTGATGGTTGCCATTGTTCAGGTCCGCCGGCGCGCGCGCCGGCTGCGGTAAGTGTCGAGAACCACGGCGATCACGATGACCGCCCCGGTGATGATGCGTTTGGTCGGCTCGCTGGCGCCGATCTGCGCCAGCCCTGCGGCCAGCACCGAAATGATCAGCACACCGAAGAAGGTGCTGATGACCGAACCGCGACCGCCCATCAGGCTGGTACCGCCGATCACCACGGCGGCAATCACCTGCAGCTCCAGCCCGGAGCCGGCGTTGGGGTCGGCGGCCTCCAGCCGCGAGATCTGGAACAGCGCCGCCAGGCCGGCCAGCAGGCCCATCAGCGAGAACACCAGAATCTTGTACGGGCGCGGATCGATGCCGGCCAGGCGCACGGCCTCTTCGTTGGTGCCGATGCCGATCAGGTAACGGCCGAACACGGTGCGGGTCAGTACCAGTTGCGCCACCACGATCACCAGCAAGGCGATGATGAAGGCCGGCGAAATGCCGAAGGCCACCGGCTCCGACAGCCAGGCAAAGGCATCACCGATGTACGCGGTGCGCGAGTCGGTGAGCTGGTAGGCCACGCCACGCGCCATTTCCAGCACACCCAGCGAGACGATGAACGAAGGGATGCGCCAGGCCACGGTGATCGAGCCGGTAAGGGTCCCGGCCAGTGCCGCGCACCCCATGCCGAGCAGTGCCGCCGGCAGCACGCTCCAGCCCCAGCCCAGAACCGCCACGCTGACCGCCGACGCGGCCAGGGCCAGTACCGAGCCCACCGACAGGTCGATGCCGCCGATGATCAACACGAAGGTCATGCCCACCGCCAGCACCATCAGGTCGGGGATCTGGTTGGCCAGGGTGCTGAAGGTGCCGTACGACAGAAAGTGGCTGCTCAGCAACGAGAACAGCACCACCATCGCCAGCAGCGCACCGGCCAGGCCCAGGTAGGTCCCCAGGCCGAGGTAGGTACCGCTGCGCCGGGCCGGTGAGCCAGGCGGTGTGTCTATCGGGGAGGTGTTCATGCGGGGTTCCTGGGCACTGCGTCTTGCAGCAGCGCGTCACGTTTCTGATAGCCGGCAAAGGCAGCGGCCAGTAGCTGGTCCTGGCTCCAGTGCTCACGCTCGAAGGTTTCAATCAGGCGCCCTGCCGAAAGCACGCCGATGCGATCGCAGATCAGCATCAGTTCGCGCAGGTCGCTGGACACCACCACCAGCGCCTTGCCCTGGCGGGTCAGCTCGGCGAGCAGCCCATAGATGTCGAACTTGGCGCCCACATCGATACCGCGCGTGGGCTCGTCGAACAGCAGCACGGCGCAGTCGCGCTCCAGCCAGCGGCCGATCACCACCTTCTGCTGGTTGCCACCCGACAGCTCCCCCACCGTTTGTGCGGGCCCGGCGCTGCGGATGCGCATGGCTTGGATCTGGCGCTCGGCCAGGGCACGCTCGGCAGCACCGTCCACCAGGCCCGCGCGTGAGATCGCCGGCATGTTGCCCAACGCCAGGTTGGCGCTGACCGACTGCGACAACAGCAGGCCTTCGCCCTTGCGGTCTTCGGTAATCAGGGCCACGCCGTGGCGCACTGCAGCCATGGGCGAATCGATGCGCACCGGGCGCAGCGGGCTGCCCAGCTCGATGCTGCCGCTGTCGGCCGTGTCGGCACCGAAGATCAGGCGCAGCAGCTCGGTACGCCCGGCACCGATAAGCCCGGAGATGCCGAAGATTTCGCCGCTGCGCACCTCGAACGAGACGTCCTGCACCTTGTCGCCCCGGCCCAGGCCGCTGACACGCAGTACCGGCTCGCCGATCGTGCGGCGCCCCAGGTCGATATGCTCGCCCAGCTCGCGCCCCACCATCAGGTTGACCAGTTGCTCGCTGCTGTAGCGCTGCATCGGTTCCACGCACACCAGCCTGCCGTCGCGCAGCACGGCAATGCGCTGGGCGATGCGCTTGAGCTCTTCGAGGCGGTGGGAAATGTAGATGATCGACACACCCCGTTGCTGCAGGCGCTCGATCTGGCGGAACAGCAGCTCCACCTCGCGTGCGGTGAGCATCGCGGTGGGCTCGTCGAGAATCAGCACATGGCAGTCGCCGATCAGGTTGCGGGCGATCTCCACCATCTGCTGATGGCCGATACCCAGCTCGCCGACCAGCGTATCGGGGTCGATCGCTTCGAGCCCCACCTGCGCCATTGCCGCGGTCGCCAGTTGGCGCAGGCGCGTGCGATTGACCCAGCCGGCGCGGCTGGGCAGGTTGTGCAGAAACAGGTTCTCGGCCACGCTCAGGGTCGGCAGCAGGTTGAGCTCCTGCATCACCATGCGCACGCCCTGGCGCTCGGCCGCGGTGCGGCTGGTGGGCTGATACACCTGGCCCTGGTAGAACATCTGCCCGGTGGTGGGGGTTTCGAGCCCGCCGATGATCTTCGACAGGGTGCTCTTGCCCGCACCGTTCTCGCCAGTCAGGGCCAGCACTTCGCCGCGCAGCAGGGACAGTTCGATATCGCCCAGCACGGGCTGGGCGTAGGTCTTGCCGATTGCACTGACCGACAACACGACATCCGCAGTCGCCGACATAAGGTGTTCTCCTGGCGCCCGCACCACGGCAGGCACCGTCAGCGGGCTAGGGCTGCTTGACCAGCTCGACCGGGGTCTGGATGACGTTGTCGGCATCCACGTCCGGCTTCTCGCCGCGCAGCATCTTCAGGGCCGCCTCGATACCGAACACCGCCTGCTTGGCGGCGTATTGATCGGCCGTGGCCAGCACCCGACCGTCGCGCAGCATCGGCTGGATCGCCTTGATGTTGTCGTAGCCCACCACCTGCACCGCGCCGACCTTGCCTGCCGCGCGCACCGCCGACACCGCGCCGAGCGCCATGCTGTCGTTGCCGGCCAGCAGCGCCTTGAGGTCGGGGTATTCGTTGAGCATGGCCGAGGCCACGGCATTGCCCTTGTCGATCTCCCAGTTGCCCGATTGCACCGAGACGATCTTGATCTTGGCTGCCTCCATGGCGTCCTTGAAACCGGCGGTACGCTGCTGGGCGTTGGTGGTGGTCGGCACGCCCTCGATGATGCCGACCTGATCGCCCACGCTCAGGCGGGTGGCCAGGTACTCGCCCACCAGGCGCGCGCCCTTGCGGTTGTCGGGGCCCACGAAGGGCACGCTGAGGTTCTTGCTCTTGAGTACATCCGGGTCGAGGCGGTTGTCGATGTTGACCACGGTGATCCCCGCTTCCATGGCCTTCTTGACCACTGGCACCAGGGCCTTGGAATCGGCCGGGGCAATCACCAGCGCGTTGACGCCGGAGACGATCATCTGCTCGACGATGCGGATCTGATTGCTGGTATCGGACTCGTCCTTTATGCCATTGGATACCAGGTCGAACTCGCCTGCGTGGTCTCTCTGGTAGGCCTTGGCGCCGTCTTCCATGGTGAGGAAGAACTCGTTGGCCAGCGACTTCATCACCAGGGCCACCTTGGGCTTGGCGGTGTCGGCATGGGCGTGGCTGAAGGGTACGGCGGTGGCGAGGGTGGCCAGCATGGCAACGGCCAGCAGGCGTCCAGCGAAGGGCAGCGTCATGGGTTCACTCCGAATCTTATGATTTTTGTCGGGTCGCAAACGTTTGCGGTTAACAACTATGGAAACGCTACCGGGTTTTGTCAAATCTGCCGACCGCCCTTCATGGCCCCAATAGTGCCGGGAATTATCCTTAAAATCTTCGGAAAACCGAACATCCGGCATCGCAATAATTCGGGTTTCCGAAAGCAGTGCCGGGCAGCACGGGGCATAAGCCCAAATATATTTCTTATAAATCAATGAATTGACGTAAACGCTCAGTTAATTGGGCAACTGGTACGCTTTCTGCTGAACTTGTGTGGGCAACACAGCAATTTCACTCATAAGGAACAATAACGATGAAAGCTGCGCTTCACTCCTTCGCTCCGGCCGCCCTGGCCCTGTTCATGTTCTTCCCTGCTGGCGCCTACGCCAAGGAAGCCGAAACCCAACAGAAACTCGCCAACGTGGTTATCCTCGCCACCGGCGGCACCATTGCCGGTGCTGGTGCCAGCGCCGCCAACAGCGCTACCTATCAAGCCGCCAAGGTGGGCGTCGACAAGCTGATTGCCGGTGTTCCGGAGCTGGCCAACCTGGCCAACGTGCGCGGCGAGCAGGTGATGCAGATCGCCTCCGAAAGCATCACCAACGAAAACCTGCTGCAACTGGGCAAGCGCGTTGCCGAGCTGGCCGACAGCAAGGACGTGGACGGCATCGTGATCACCCACGGTACCGACACTCTGGAAGAGACCGCCTACTTCCTCAACCTGGTGGAAAAGACCGACAAGCCGATAGTGGTCGTGGGCTCCATGCGCCCCGGTACCGCAATGTCGGCTGACGGCATGCTCAACCTGTACAACGCCGTGGCCGTGGCCAGCGACAAGCAATCGCGCGGCAAGGGCGTGCTGGTGACCATGAACGACGAGATCCAGTCCGGTCGCGACGTGAGCAAGTCGATCAACATCAAGACCGAAGCGTTCAAGAGCGCCTGGGGCCCGATGGGCATGGTCGTGGAAGGCAAGTCGTACTGGTTCCGCCTGCCGGCCAAGCGCCACACGATGGATTCGGAATTCGACATCAAGACCATCAGCAGCCTGCCTGCCGTGGACATCGCCTACAGCTACGGCAACGTCAGCGACACCGCCTACAAGGCCCTGGCGCAAAATGGCGCCAAGGCCATCATCCATGCCGGTACCGGCAACGGTTCGGTGTCTTCGCGCGTAGTGCCGGCCCTGCAGGAACTGCGCAAGAACGGCGTGCAGATCATCCGTTCGTCCCACGTCAACCAGGGCGGGTTCGTGCTGCGCAACGCCGAGCAGCCTGACGACAAGAACGACTGGGTAGTGGCGCACGACCTGAACCCGCAAAAAGCGCGCATCCTGGCCATGGTCGCCCTGACCAAGACCCAGGACAGCAAAGAGCTGCAGCGCATCTTCTGGGAATACTGAGTGCAGTAGCCCGGCAGGCCGCCCTTCCTACAGCGGGGCGGCCTAACCTCTTGTAACCTCGCCACTTTTATTTTGCCCACGGTGCAGCAAAGCCTGCGCCGTGTGGTCACATGGGTTCTTTGAGCGACACGCAGTTGCGAAAAGCCTTACAGTAAAATACTGTATGCGCATACAGCAAAAACAAGGAACCTGTACCTGTGGCCACCTCCTCTGCCGCCAAGCCCGTCAGCAGCTACGAGCAACTGGGCATCCGCATTCAGAAAATCATCAACTCGCCAACCGCGCAGAAGTCCCGCGCGGCGCTGATCTTTCGCCTGGAGCACGAGTCGCCTGCCGACTGGGAGACCCTGCTCGAGGAAATCGCCGAAAACGACAACGTCACCCTGGCCTACCGGGATGACGGCGGCGTGCAGATTTTCTGGGTTGTGCCCAAGGAAGACTGAAGCCGTCGCCAGGCGCTGCCCGCCCACCCTGCTCCGACTTGTCGCCCTTCTGGGCGATGGTGTTATCCGTAGAATCTGGAAGTAATGATGTTCAAGAATCTTGCAGCTGCAGTGATGCTGCTGATGTTGTTGTGTGGCCAGGTGTTCGCTGAAACGCGTATCGGCACCTGGAACCTGGAACACCTGAGCGACCGCCCCAACAAGGACTTCAAGGCCATTGCCAAGGTCGCCAAAAATGTGGATTTTCTGGCTGTGCAGGAGCTGATGAGCGAAGCGGCCCTGGACAAGCTGGCCAGGGAACTCAGCCGCCAGAGCGGCGAGCCCTGGAGCCACATGGCCTCCGATGCGGTAGGCAGGTCTTCGTACAAGGAAATGTATGGTTTCGTGTGGAAGGACAGCAAGGTCGCCTATGAAGACGGTGCGGTGTCCTACCTGGACCGCAAGAAGATCTTCGAGCGCGAGCCCTACTCCGCGCGCTTCAAGTCACTCACCGACAATGCCTATTTCGTGGTGGCCACGGTGCATATCGTATACGGGAAAAAGCCGTCTGACCGGGTCGCGGAAATCGATGCGCTGTCGAGCTACTGGACCTGGCTGAAGGAAGTCTACCCCGGCAACAATCACATCCTGCTGATGGGCGACTTCAACATGCCGCCCACTTCGCCTGCCTGGAAGTCGCTCAATGCCGCCGCCAGACCACTGGTGGTCGCAGGCGCCAGCACGCTGTCCACAACCGACGGCAAATTCGCCAACCTTTACGACAATATCTTCGTCAGCCATTCCTCGCCGCTGAAGGTCAACAGCGTGGGCGTGTACGACTACCCGAAACACCTGGGCATGACTCACCAGCAAGGCCGGGCGAACATCTCCGATCACGCGCCGATCTTCCTGCGTGCAGAGCTGGGGCAAGGCAAGGGCACGGCCACGACCGCCGCTTCACCGGCAAGACCCGCCGCACCCGCCAAAACCAAGGCTGCAACTGTGGCCGACGCCACCGGGCAAGTGCGCGGCAACCGGGCCAAGAAGCGCTACCACCGCCCGGACTGCCCGTCGTACAACAGCATTGCCGAAAAGAATCGGGTCGAGTTCAGCAGCGAATCTGCCGCCCAGGCAGAGGGTTACAGCATCGCCGGCAACTGCCAGAAGGCCGGCTGAGGGGATAACGGTGCAGCCTTGACGCCAAGGCTGCACCTGAAGGTCACTTGACCAGCTGGAACTGACTGGCGTCCTGCAACTCCAGACGCGGCACGCCCTTGTACTGCTCGATACGCCCTATCACGCACACCGTGCGCCCCTCCAGCGGCTGCGCCAGCAACGTGGCGAACGCCGGGCGATGCTCGCCCCATACCACCAGCCCCAACCGTCGCTTGCTGGGGAAGCTGGCACCCAGGTCGATCCAGGTCGGCTGGCCCCTGGACGACGGTTTGTAGGTCACCTTCATGATCGGGCCCAGCACCGCAGCGCTCTGCCCGATATGGTCGGCGGCCTGACGCCAGTCCAGCGGGTTGTCGCAGGTGGCGCCCTGCAAGGTGGCGGGTGACGCCGGCGCCGCCACTGCCTGGCTGACCACGGCCGAGCCTGCAACCGACTCGGTGCCCTTGAACGCAAACACCACGATCAGAACCCCGATCAGCGCAGTGAATGACATGATCGTGTA
This sequence comes from Pseudomonas sp. VE 267-6A, assembly GCF_024126555.1. Taxonomy (NCBI): domain Bacteria; kingdom Pseudomonadati; phylum Pseudomonadota; class Gammaproteobacteria; order Pseudomonadales; family Pseudomonadaceae; genus Pseudomonas; species Pseudomonas sp. VE 267-6A. The sequence goes on along the minus strand of NZ_JAMYBY010000002.1, from coordinate 286,166 downwards.
CTTCATGACCGAAACCTCCTTGTTGAGCCCTTTGATCCGGCTGCCCTGCGCCTGCGCCAACTGCTGCACGCTGGCGCTCTGGCGCGTGCTCGACAGCAGGTCGTGGGCTTTTTTTCGCTCGGCATCGAGCAGTACGCTGATATCCCGAGCGCAACGCTGCGGGTGATCCCTGACATCGCGGTTGGCAAAGCGCAGCACCCTCCAGCCCTGGGAAGTGAGTGCAGACTGCCGCCGCTGCCAGTCGATGAACTCGGGGTGCGACATGCCGGTACCCGTACCGCTTTTGTCATAGCCATCGATTTCGATGGCGATGCGCACGTCTCCCTCTTCATTGATGACAAGGTCGCAGTAGCGTTGCTTGCCGTCATTGTCCTTGAAGGGGTATTGCGCACTCAGCGACTCGTAACGGATGCCCGCCACGAGGCTGAGCACGTTGCTGGCGAACAATCGTTCGTAGTCACTGCCGAACCGCGCCGCATTGGCCTTCAACCACTCGTCCTGGGTCATGTCCTGTCGTCTGCGCTGGAAAGTCGAGCCGGTGCAAAAGCACCCACTCTCGACCGATGCAGTCAAAAAGCCATAACGCAGCCGAGCCGTCGATTCTGGCCGACTCTGTAGGAAAAGTCGATTTTCAGGTGGGATAAGGCGGTGGTCATTCGGGCAACTTCGCCGGCAAGGCCGGCCCGTGCAGGGGGTGACCGGTGGCGCTCAACATGGCTTCGCCCAGTGCTGGTTTGCCCGACGCCTTCAACCCCTGGGCGGCGCCCTGGATATCCCGCCCCTCCTTGTTCTGGCCCAGCTTGAACTTGCCGACCAGACGGGTGATCTCGATCTCGAGCCCGACGATGGCCTTGAGCATGTCGCGGATGTAGTCCTTCGGCGCGTCGGACATCTTCCACGGCACGGGCTGGGATGCTTCGTGGGTGCGCGTGAGCAGGGCCACCAGGCCACGCACGTAGTGCTCGTCATCGTGCAAGGTCACGCGGCCATGGGCGTGCACCACCTGATAGTTCCAGGTGGGCACCTGTTTGTGGGTCTCGTGCTTGCTGGGGTACCAGTTGGGCGAGATGTAGGCATCGGCGCCGCGAAAGATCACCAGCACTTCATCGCCATCCTTGAGTTCGCGCCACAGCGGGTTGGCCCGCGATACGTGAGCATGCAGCACCCCCTGCGTGCCCTCCTGCGGCTTGAAGTGGAACGGCAGATGGTTGGCATCCAGCCCACCCTCGCCGTGGCTGACCAATACACCCAGCGGGTTCTGCATGATCAGTTGATGCAGCACCTCGGGGCGCGACTCGTTGAAAGACTGCGGTACATACATGGTTTGCATCCATCCGGCACAGGGCGATGGCAAATTGTGTGGCGCAACTGGCCCATGGTATAGATCCACTATCAAACAAAATGACTGGACCAGAAAACATGGCGCGCAAAGCCAACGTGGTGGATATTCCTTCGCTGGGCACGCTGGATCGCAGCAGCGGCCAACTGGGGCGCCAACTGGCCCAGGCGCTGCGTGCGGCGATCCGGCGCGGCGACCTCAAGCCCGGCGAGGCGCTGCCCTCGACCCGCATGCTGGCCAGATCGCTGATGATCGCGCGGGGCACGGCCATCGAGGCGTTCGAGCAACTGACGGCCGAGGGGTTTCTGGAGTCCCGCGGCCGTGCCGGCACGCGGGTCGCGCACAGCCTTGAAGAGCCACCTGCCGCGCACACGACAGGTGTGGCGCGGCCCGCCGCCAGCTCGGCACGCATCGAACGCTTTGCACAACTTGCCCGCCGCTTCGGCGAGGTACCCCAGGTACCGTTCGCCGTCTCGGTACCGCTGGGCAAGGCCGCGCCGGATGATATCTGGCGTCGCCTTGGCAACCGGGTGCGCGCCCGCGGCCCGGGCGCCCCTGCCGGCTATGGCGACCCGCTGGGGGAAATCGAGCTGCGCGAGGCGGTGGTGGACTATGTGCGCAAATCCCGCTCGGTACGCTGCGAGGCCAGCCAGGTGATCATCACCTCCGGCACACAGCAGGGCCTGTATCTGGCCTGCCAGGTGCTGCTGGACATCGGCGATTTCGCCTGGGTCGAAGACCCGGCCTACCGCGGTATCACCGCCATTCTCGAAAGCGCCGGGCACAGCGGGCAGATGGTGCGCGTGCCGGTGGACGCCGAGGGCATGGACGTGGAACACGCCGTCGCCACCTGCCCCCACGCCCGCGCCGCCTTCGTCACCTCTTCGCACCAGTACCCGCTGGGCATGCCGATGAGCATGACCCGGCGCGAGGCACTGCTGAGCTGGGCCAGAACCCACAATGCATGGGTGATCGAGGACGACTACGACGGCGAGTTGCGCTATGCAGGGCACCCGTTCCCCTCGTTGCAGGGGCTGGACCCTGAACGGGTGATCTACCTGGGCACCTTCAGCAAGATCCTGTTCCCGTCACTGCGCCTGGGCTATGCGATCGTGCCGCCGGACCTGGTGGACGCCTTCTGCGGTGCCCGCGTGCTGATGGACCGTCATCCGGCCAACGCCGACCAGCAGGTACTGGCGGCCTTCATCAACGAAGGGCATCTGGACCGGCACATCCGCCGCATCCGCGGTGTGTACGCCACCATCCACCGCCAGGTGAACGAAGCGGTGGCGCGCTGGCTGGAGCCTGAGCTGGCCTGGCTGCAACCGACCGACCAGGGCATGCACCTGGTGCTGTGGCTGGCAGCCGGTATCGACGACAGGCAGGTAGCGGACCAGGCCGCAGAGGCCGGGGTGGTGGTGCGCGCGGTATCCCCCATGTATGCGGGGCCGCACGGCAGGCCCGGGCTGGTGCTCGGCCTGGGTGGGTTCAGTGGCGAAGCCATCGATGCGGCAATGCAGCACCTGGCACGGGTGATCGAAAGCGCCAGCGTTCAGGCCAGCGCCTGCAGGTAGGCGCTGGCCTGTTGATAGCGCTGCAGGCGCGCGATGTCTTCGGGGCCGGGCATGGCGATGCGCGAAAGGTCGCTGTTGTCGGCAAGGTCGGCAAGCTTTACCACCCGTGCCAGCGGGTCGCTGCCCAGCCGTGCGACGAAGGCCTCGTAGCTTTCGTCATCGCGCCGGCTCAGCGCCTGCACCGCCGCCAGTATCTTCAGGGCGAAGCCTTCGCGGGCCAGGTCCGACAAGCTCATGCTGGTATCTTCAAGCACGTCGTGCAGCACCGCGACGATGCGCTGTTCGGTGGTCTGCACCCTCAGCATCACCCGCAACGGGTGCAGGATATACGCAGTGCCGCCCTTGTCCTGCTGCCCTTCATGGGCCCTGGCGGCAACCGCAATGGCTCGCTCCAGTGTGGACATAAGCCCCCTCCTCTAACCCTCGCGCCGTCGCAGGCGCGCCATGCTGCAGGCATCGGTGAACACACCGTCACGTAAAGCATAGTCGCGCAAATGCCCTTCCACCTCGAAGCCGTGGCGCCGGTACAGCGCCAGTGCCGGCTGGTTATCGGCGTAAACAGTGAGTTCGACGCGCTGCAGGCCCATCCAGTTGTCCGCCACCTCGAGCACCGCCGACAACAGCCGTGTGCCCACCCCCTGCCCTTGCCAGGCCGGGGCGACGCCCATGCCGATGCCGCCGCAGTGGCCGCGACGTACACGAATGAACTGCTCGAGCGTACAGCTGCCGATCACCTCGCCTTGATGTAAGGCCACCAGAAACACCATTCGTTCGTTGTCGGTGGCGATGCGTTTGCGCCACAGGTCGGCGCTCTGATACGGCATCTGCAGCACCTGCCGCGCCACCTGTGGGTGGTTGTACAGGGCCGTGAGCCCCTCGACGTGCTGTTCGGTACAACGTTGAAGGGTAATGGCGAAGGGCGAATCACTCATGACGGCTCATCCTTGAAGACAAGCCGTGAGTGTAAGAGGCGCCGCCGCGTGCTGGCTAGCGCTCGGCGCCGTGCTGGATGACCACCGAATCGGTACCCAGGCGCGCCATCACATCGTTCTTGCTGGCCAGGGCCTCCTCTTTGGTCGGGTAAGGGCCCAGGAGTACCACCGGCTTGCCGTCGCGGTACACCACCGAGGATGGAATCTGTTTTTCGATCAGGCGCGCGGTCATGTCGCTGAGGGCGCCCATGTTCGGGCCCTGGATGATCTCGACGTCCCAGCCTTCGGGCGCGGGCTGGTCGGCCAGCGCATCGGCGCGGCGCTGCAGGTCGGCACCACCGCAGATTTCGCGGATGCGCAGGTCGCCGCCGGTTTCGTCGATGATGATCTGGTAGTCGTCGCCCTGCTTGATGGCCACGTAGCTGCGGTAAGGCTGGAACACACCGGCCGCGTCCTTGCCACGGAACTGGCCGCAGATATCGCCCTGCTTGTTGAATCGCACGTTGGCGAACTTGGCCGTCTTCGGGTTATCCAGATGCTCGGCAACCTGCTTGTGTACCCGTTCCGCATCGTTGTCACAGCCGGCCAGGGCCAGCACTGCCATTACCACCGCCACTTTGCGCACGCGTCTATCTCCAGGTTTCAAGCGGCGGATTTTAGCATCTGTGCAAGGCCGGGGGTTACAATCGCCCGGCCTTGAACTTCCATAGGGCATTCCATGCGCCAGGTACTGCTGATTATCGACGTACAACCCTCGTTCAACCCGCCGCAATGGCTGGTAGACGGCATAGCATCACTGATCGGCCGCATGCCGTCGGTGGCGAGCGTGGAGCGCCATGATGAATCGGTGACCCCGTTTCAACGTCAGCTGGGCTGGCAACCGGCGGCGCACGACCAGAGCCTGGTGGCGGCAGATCGTATCTTCATCAAGCATGGCTACGCCCCTACGGCCGAGATGCTGGATTACCTCAGGCAATTGAACCCCGAGCGCGTGCTGGTGTGCGGCATACAGACCGACACCTGCGTGCTGGCGGCGGGGTTCGCGCTGTTTGATGCGGGGCTGCAGCCGACCCTGATCAGCGACCTCACGGTAGGGTCGTCGCTGGATCGCTCGGGGCAGTTGGGGGTGAGCCTGTGGCGGCATCATTTCGGGCACGTGGTGAGTACGCAACAGTTGCGGTGAAGGCTTCGCCGGCAAGGCCGGCGAAGCGGCCAGCACAAACCATCCCTCATTCGCGGATGCAATCCACCGTATACACGTCCCCCACCTCATGCTGCAGCCCGTGCACATCGGCCACAAACCCGGGGAACCCACGGTCGAACGCCCGTGCAAAGCCCAGGTAGTCGATGATCGAGCGCGTCGACTCGGTAAAGCGCTCCCCGGGCATGATCAACGGAATCCCCGGCGGGTACGGCACCAGCATCACCGCCGCCACCCGCCCGATCAGGCGCTCGATCGGCACCGCCTCGACCTCGCCGCGCACCAGCTTGTCATACGCATCCCCCGGCTTCATCACCACCTCGGGCAAACGCGTGTACAAGCGCTTGAGCTGCTTGGCCGTGGCGTTGGCGCGGTAGCATTCGTGCAACTGCTCGCACAGGTCGCGCAGGCCCATGCCGTGGTAGCGCAACGGGTCCAGTTGCGCCACGCACGGCAGGCTCTGCAGCAGCGCGGTATTGGCGTCGTAGTTGCGCTTGAACTCCAGCAGTTCGGTGAGCAAGGTGCTCCACTTGCCCTTGGTGATCCCCATCGAGAACAGCACCAGAAACGAATACAGGCCGGTCTTCTCCACCACCAGCCCGCGCTCCCACAGGAACTTGCTGACCACTGCCGCAGGAATACCATGCTCGCCCAGGCTGCCGCCCGCATCCAGCCCCGGCATCACCAGCGTGACCTTGATCGGGTCGAGCAGCACGTAGTCTTCGCTCACATCGCCAAAGCCGTGCCATTCGGCCTGGGGTTGCAGCAGCCAGTCCTCGGTCGCCACCCGGTGAATGCCACCCACCTGCGGCGGTTGCCAGATACTGAACCACCAGTCGTCGTCGGCCAGGTGCTCGCGCAGGTTGGCCAGCGCACGCCGAAAGCTCAGCGCCTCGTCGAACATTTCCTGCAGCAGCGAGCGCCCAGCCGGGCCTTCCATCATCGCCGACGACACGTCCAGCGAGGCCAGGATGCTGTACTGCGGCGAGGTGGAGATATGCATCATGAACGCCTCGTTGAATCGATCACGGTCGAGCTGGCGTGCACCGCCGTCCTGCACGTGGATCATCGAGGCCTGGCTGAACGCGGCCAGCAGCTTGTGGGTGGAATGGGTGCTGAACACCAACGGGCTGTCGGCACTGCGCGAAGTACCCATGGCGTAACGCCCGGCAAAGAATTCGTGAAACGCCGCGTAGGCGTACCAGGCCTCGTCGAAATGCAGCACCTCGACACTGTTGCCCAGCACCTGCTTGATCATCTCGGCGTTGTAGCACAGCCCGTCATAGGTGGAGTTGGTCACCACCGCCATCTTCACCCGCGGCTCGCGCCCTGCGGCCAGCGGGTTGGCCTCGATCTTGGCCTGGATCGCCTCGCGGCTGAACTCGCTCAGCGGGATGGGGCCGATGATGCCCAGTTCGTTGCGCTCCGGACACAGGTACAGGGGGATTGCGCCGGTCATGATGATTGCGTGCAGCACCGACTTGTGACAGTTGCGATCCACCAGCACCAGGTCGTCACGCCCGACCATCGAGTGCCAGACGATCTTGTTGGCGGTGGAGGTGCCGTTGATCACGAAGAAGGTGTGGTCGGCGCCGAAGTTGCGCGCCGCACGCGCTTCGGCCGCCGCCAGGGGGCCGGTATGGTCGAGCAGCGAACCCAGCTCCGGCACCGACACCGACAGGTCCGAACGCAGGGTGTTCTCGCCGAAGAACTGGTGAAACGCCTGGCCCACCGGGCTCTTGCGATACGCCACGCCACCGCCATGGCCCGGCGTGTGCCACGAGTAGTTCGATTGCGCGGTGTGCTGCACCAGGGCCTTGAAGAACGGCGGCAGCAGGCCGTCCAGGTAGTTGTGCGCCGCCCGCGCCACTTGTCGGGCCAGAAACGGCACGGTGTCTTCGAACAGGTAAAGGATGCCGCGCAACTGGTTCAGTTCGCTCATGGCGTCGGCCGGGGCGTTCTCCAGGGTCACCTGCTCGCCCAGTGCGAAGATCGGCAAGTGCGGTGCGCGCACCCGCGCCAGGCGAATCAGCTCGACCATGTTCTGCAGCAGATGGGTGTTTTCCCCCGCGCCTTCGGCCGCAATCAGCATGCAGGCCAGGCCGTGGTGGGTGGCCGCTACCAGGCGGCCCTCGGCGTAGTCCACCGCCGGCAGAATGGTAAAGCCGTCCTGGGCCAGTTCCTGGGCAATGCCGCGCACGCGATCACCGGCCACGCTGTCGGCCTTGATATCGCGGTGCACGATGAGTATCGGAAACTTGAGGTCCTTGTACATGGGCGCCGGCACCTTCTGAGCGACAGACCGTGAGGCCGTTCATTTCAGGGTAGAAGGTCGGCGCCAGGTACGCGGCGGGATTTGCTTCAGCGGGCCTCGAGCAGTTGCTGCCACAAGGCCGGGCCACCGGTGGATTTTGCCACTGCTTCAAGGCGCGCCATGTGCGCTTGCAGCTCTGCCTCGGTGGCCGGGATGATGCGCCCCGGCTGACGCCCCACCAGCCGACGGATCTCGCTGCCCTGGCTGGACTGGCCTTCGCCCTCGCTGTCGCTGCCGGCCAGTGACAGGCTGGTCTGGCCGCCGGTCATGGCCAGGAACACGTCCGCCAGCAACTCGGAGTCGAGCAACGCGCCGTGCAGTTCGCGGCCGGAGTTGTCTACGCCATAGCGTTTGCACAAGGCATCGAGGCTGTTGCGCTGGCCGGGGTGACGCTCGCGGGCCATCAGCAGGGTGTCGAGCACCTCGCAGTGCTGTGCGATATCGGCGCGATCGTGCTGGCCGAGCATGGCGAATTCGTTGTTGATGAAACCAACGTCGAACGCCGCGTTGTGGATGATCAGCCGCGCGCCCTTGATGTACTCGAAGAACTCGTCGGCGATTTCGGCGAAACGCGGCTTGCCCACCAGGAATTCGTCGGTGATGCCGTGCACCCCGATCGCGCCCTCGTCGCTTTCGCGGTCGGGCTGCAGGTACACGTGGAAATTGCGTCCGGTCATGCGCCGGCCGACCAGCTCGATACAGCCGATCTCGATGATGCGGTGACCATCGGCCACCGGCATACCGGTGGTTTCGGTGTCGAGCACTACCGACCTGTTGTTCTGCATCTCCACGTCGGTCATCTCCTGCCGCGTACTGCCTGAATATTGAAAGCGGCGAATTTTACCTCACCCGGGGCAGGATGTGGCGAATTCGCTAAAGGGAGGGTTCAGCGTTGCTTGCGCAGATCGTCGACGCCGCGGTTGGCCAACTGGTCGGCACGCTCGTTGCCCGCGTGGCCGACATGCCCGCGCACCCACTGCCATTTCACGTTGTGGCGGTTGACCTGTTCGTCGAGCTGCTGCCACAGGTCGGCGTTCTTGACCGGCTCCTTGGCGGCGGTCTTCCAGCCACGCTTCTTCCAGTTGACCATCCACTCGGTGATGCCTTTCATCACGTACTGCGAGTCGGTCACCAGCAGCACATCACACTGGCGCTTGAGCGCCTCGAGGCCCTTGATGGCGGCCATCAGCTCCATGCGGTTGTTGGTGGTTTCGCGCTCGCCGCCCCACAGCTCCTTTTCGACGCCCTTGCAGACCAGCAGCGCGCCCCAGCCGCCCAGGCCAGGATTGCCCTTGCAGGCACCATCGGTGTAGATCTCGACGCTTTCGACGCTTTCGCTCATGTACAGCCTTTATTCATCATTGAAGGTGCGGCCCTCGGGGTGAGGCGTGCGCCGGTTGACCTTGGCCATCGGCAACGGCAGCAGCTTGCCCATCGGCTCGCGGCGCACCTGGCGCAGCGGGCGCAGGCCCACCACCATCTTGCGCGCCACCAGCACGTACACACCGCCACCGGATATCTGCCAGCGCCCGGCAGCACGCTCCCAGCCAGACAACCGTGCCTGCCAGGCCGGCGAGGCAAGCGGCGGACGATAGCACCCGAAGCGGCGTTTCTCCAGCGCGAAGCCCAGCAGGTTGAGCCAGTCGCCCACCCGCGACGGCGAGATGCAGCGCGCCTTGCGCAACGCATCATGGGCAAACACCCGGCGCAGGCCCCAGGTGCTCCAGGGGTTGATCCCGACGATCAGCAGGTGCCCGCCAGGGCGCACGCTGCTGGCCGCCTCGCGCAGCAGGCCGTGGGGCGAGAGGCTGAAGTCCAGCCCGTGCTGCAGCACCACCACGTCGGCGGCGTGCTCGCTCAGGGGCCAGGCCTGTTCTTCGCACACGATCTCGACGCCCGGCAGCGGCGCCCCCAGGCGCACGTTGCGTTGCACCTGCGGGGCATTGGGCGGTGCCTCGGCGCAAGGGCCGTAATGCACCAGGTAGCCACCGAAGAAGCGCCCCAGCTCCTCTTCGAGCAGGCGCTGTTCCCCGGCGAGCAGCTGCTGGCCCAGCGGGCCGGCGAACCACTCGCGCGCCTGGCTGATCAGCTCGAGCCACTGCGGGTCGGCCTGGGCAAAGGCTTGATCGGTCATTGCTGTCTCCCTTGGAAGGTTCTCGACAACGCACATAGCTACTAAGATGCACCCATGTCCACCGTTTGGCGAATCGCACGATGATACAGATACAGGCCCTGCCCGCTTTCAGTGATAACTACATCTGGTTGTTACAAGATGCCGTGAACCAGCGCTGTGCGGTGGTCGACCCGGGCGATGCCGCCCCCGTGCTGGCCTGGCTGCAGGCGCATGCCGACTGGCAACTGACCGACATTCTGATCACCCATCACCACCACGATCATGTGGGCGGCGTTGAGCAGCTCAAGGCGCACACCGGCGCCCGCGTCAGCGGCCCGGCCAACGAACGCATACCCGCCCGCGACCAGGCCCTGAACGACAATGACCGCCTCGAGGTGCTGGGGCTTGAGTTCCAGGTGTTCGCCGTACCCGGCCACACCCTGGGGCACATCGCCTATTACTGTGCCCAGCCGCAGTTGCCGATGCTGTTCTGTGGCGACACGCTGTTCGCCGCCGGCTGCGGGCGCCTGTTCGAGGGCACGCCGGAGCAGATGCACCACTCGCTGGAGTGCCTGGCAGCGCTGCCGGCGGCCACCCAGGTGTATTGCGCCCACGAATACACCCTGAGCAACCTGCGCTTTGCCTGTGCGGTCGAGCCGCAGAACCCGCACGTTATCCAACGCTTCGAAGACGTTACCGCACTGCGCGCGCAAGATCGCATCACTTTGCCCTCCACCATCGCGCTGGAGAAGCTGACCAACCCGTTTTTGCGGGTAGCAGAAACATCCGTTAAACAAAAAATAGACGAACGGGTGGGCCGCATAAACCCTACGCCCAGTGCTATTTTTGCGGGGTTGCGGGCCTGGAAAGACACGTTCTAAACAGGCGCTGTGAAGGTCGGAAAATTCTCAAAGGTTGACCGATGGGGGGTGCCTTTCTAGAATCGCCCGACATTTTTGCCCGGAACTTTCCCCCAGCCAATGTCGTCCCCTAGCCGCAGAACCTTCAATTCCGTTGCCCTGACGCGCCTGGCCCAAGCCAGTGCGCTGGCCCTGGCCGCCACCCTCGTGGGCTGCCAGAGCACGCGCCAGGTCGATGAATCCGATAGCGTTCGCGCGCACAACTTCCAGGCGCGGATCAAGCAGAAACCGATCTTCGTGCATGACAAGAAGCCGGTCGAGCCAGCCGTGGCCCAGGACGTCTGGGAACGCATGCGCCAGGGCTTCCAGTTGCAGGACGGCATTGCGGTGAACCCGCGCATCGAGCAGCAGCGCCTGTGGTTCGCCAGCAACCCTTCGTTCCTGGAAGGCGCCGGCGACCGCGGCAGCCTGTACATCCACTACATCGTCGAGCGTCTTGAAGAGCGCGACATGCCGCTGGAGCTGGCCCTGCTGCCTGCAATCGAAAGTGCCTACAACCCGATGGCCTATTCCCGCGCCCACGCGGTGGGCCTGTGGCAGTTCATCCCGTCGACCGGGCGCTACTTCAACCTGCGCCAGACGCGCTTCTACGATGGCCGTCGCGACATCACCGCCTCGACCAACGCGGCGCTGGACTACCTGACCCGCCTGCACGACATGTTCAACGGCGACTGGCTGCTGGCGCTGGCGGCCTACAACGCCGGTGAAGGCACGGTCAGCCGCGCCATCGAGCGCAACGAGAAGCTCGGCCTGCCAACCGACTACTGGAACCTGCCGCTGCCCAAGGAAACCCGTGACTACGTGCCAAAGCTGCTGGCCCTGTCGCAGGTGGTACTGACACCGCAGGCGTATGGCGTGAACCTCAACCCGATTGCCAACGAACCCTACTTCGAAGCCGTGGCGATCAAGGACCGGCTCGACCTGTCGCGGGTCGCCGCACTGGCCGAGATCGACGAAGACGAACTGTTCCAGCTCAACCCGGCCTTCAAGAAACGCATGACCGTGGACGGCCCGCAGCAGTTGCTGGTACCCACCGCCAAGGCGCAACTGCTGACCACCAGCCTGTCGAACATGAAGCCCGAAGAGCTGCTCAGCCTGCAGCCGAAGAAGGCGGTATTCGAGGCAGCCCTGGCCGAAGCCTCGACGCCGGTGCGCAACAGCCGCTACCGGGTCAAGCGTGGCGACAACCTGGGCAGCATCGCCCGGGCCAACAAGGTCAGCGTCAAGGATCTGCAGCGCTGGAACAAGCTGCGCGGCAACAACCTCAAGGTCGGCCAGACCCTGGTGATGCAAGGTGCGCAGCCTGCCAGCGCGGCCGGCAACCAGAAGAAGCCTACCCAGTACAAGGTGCGCAAAGGCGATTCGCTGTACATGGTGGCCAAGCGTTTCAACGTTGAAATGCAGCACCTCAAGCGTTGGAATCCGCGCAGCGGCCACGCCCTCAAGCCCGGCCAGACCCTCACCGTCTACCTGCCGCACTGAGACCCGGGCCAGGCCTGCCTGGCCGCGGCCCCGGCGATCTCCGGGGCTGCTCTTTTTCCTGCCGATACAAGCTGTTACTGTAGCCGGAATAAAGCCCAAGCCCGGATCGGATCGCCGACTTGATACGTCCCCTCCTGTTGCTGTCATTCAGCCTGGCCTTGAGCTTTCCCGCGGGCGCGACCATCAGCGAAAGTCACGGTTACGCCCAGTTCGGCACGCTCAAGTACCCAGCCAAATTCACCCATTTCGATTGGGTAAATCCGCAAGCGCCCAAAGGCGGCACCTTGCGCGCCATGGCATTCGGCACGTTCGATACCCTCAACCCCTATACCTTCAAGGGCTCAAGCCCGGTCACCACGCCCAACTTCCTGCAGTACGGGGTGAACGAGCTGAACGAGACCCTGATGGTGGGCACCGGCCAGCGCGACCCCTCGGGCGATGAAGCCACCTCCAGCTACGGGCTGATCGCCCGTTCGGTGGAGTACAGCGAAGACCGCAGCTGGGTGGTGTTCAACCTGCGTCCCGAGGCACGCTTTCACGATGGCCGGCCGATCACCGCCGCCGACGTGGCGTTCTCCTACCGCACCCTGCTCAAGGAAGGCCACCCGCTCTACCGCACCAACCTGCAGGAAGTGCAGCGGGTCGACATCCTCAACCCCAAGCGCATCCGCTTCGTGTTCAAGCGTGCCGGCAACCCGCTGCTGATCTTGCGCCTGGGCGAAATGCCGGTGCTGCCCCAGCATTACTGGAAAGGCCGCGACTTCAAGGCCACCACCTTCGAACCGCCACTGGGCAGCGGCCCGTACCGCATCACCCAGGTACAGCCAGGTCGAAGCCTGGTGTTCGAGCGGGTCAAGGACTACTGGGGCAAGGACCTGGCAGTCAACCGCGGCAAGTACAACTTCGACCGCGTCGAGTTCGAGTTCTACCGCGACAGCGATGTGGCCTTCGAGGCCTTCAAGGCGGGTGAGTTCGATGTCTACATCGAGCACCAGGCCAAGAACTGGGCCACCGGCTACAACTTCCCCGCTGTGCGTCGTGGCCAGGTGATCCAGGCGCAGATCGCCCACCAGATCCCGACCCAGACTCAGGGGTTGTTCATGAACAGCCGGCGCGCCGCCTTCAGCGACGACCGCGTGCGCCAGGCGCTGGGCCTGATGCTGGACTTCGAATGGACCAACCGCACCCTGTTCAGCAGCGCCTACAAGCGCGCCAGCAGTTACTACCCCAACAGCGAGTTCAGCGCCACCGGCCTGCCGGTGGGCAAGGAGTGGCTGCTGCTGGCGCCGTACCGCGACCAACTGCCTGCCGCCCTGTTCACCCAGCCCTACAGCGTGGGCAAGACCAACGGGCGCGGTATCGACCGCGATACCCTGCGCCAGGCCCTCAACCTGCTCGGCCAGGCAGGCTGGAAGCTCAGCGGCCAGCGCCTGCTCAACAGCAACGGGCAGCCGCTGAAGCTGGAAATTCTGCTGGTGAACCCGAACCTGGAGCGGATCCTGCAACCTTATGTCGAAAATCTTGCCAGCATCGGTATCGACGCGCGCTTGCGCACGGTAGACCGGGCCCAGTACAAACAACGGCTGGACCAATTTGATTTCGACATGATTCTGATGACCCTGAACCAGACCCTGAGCCCGGGCCTTGAGCAGTGGCTGTATTTTCATTCCAGCCAGGCCGCCACCAAAGGCAGCAAGAATTACGCGGGTGTGAAGAGCCCCGTGGTCGACCACCTGCTAGAGTCCCTGCTCAATGCACAGAGCCGCGACGACCAGGTGGCTGCGGCGCGCGCCCTCGATCGAGTGCTGCTATGGCAGCACTACATGGTTCCCAACTGGTATCTCGACTATCACCGCCTGGCCTACCGCAACCGGTTTGCCTTTGTCGCCACGCCGCCCTACACCCTGGGGCTGAACAGCTGGTGGCTCAAGCCCACGGAGAACGCCCAATGATGCCATTGCCGTGCCTGCGCCTGATCGCAGGCGGCCTGCTGCTGGCCAGCCTGAGCCTTCAGGCCCTGGCCGCCCCGCAACATGCAGTGACCCTCTACGACGAAGCGCCCAAGTACCCGGCCAACTTCAAGCATTTCGACTATGTGAACCCCGACGCGCCCAAGGGCGGCACCTTTCGCGTCAACGGCTCCGGCAGCTTCGACAGCCTCAACCCCTTCATCAACAAGGGCGTGCCGGCCGACAACATCGATCTGGTGTACGACACCCTGGCGCGCAACAGCCTTGATGAGCCATTCACCGAATACGGGCTGCTGGCCAGGCAGATCGAAAAAGCCCCCGACAACAGCTGGGTGCGCTTCTACCTGCGCCCCGAGGCGCGCTTTCAGGATGGCCATCCGGTTCGTGCCGAAGACGTCGTGTTCACCTTCAACACCCTGGTCACCAGCGGCGCACCGCTGTACCGCGCCTACTATGCCGACGTCGACGAAGTGATCGCCGAAGACCCGCTGCGTGTGCTGTTCAAGTTCAAGCACAAGGGCAACCGTGAACTGCCGCTGATCCTCGGCCAGTTGCCGGTGCTGCCCAAGCACTGGTGGGCCAACCGCGACTTCACCAAAGGCAACCTGGAGATCCCCCTGGGCAGCGGGCCGTACAAGGTCGCCGAGGTCAAGGCCGGGCGCTCGGTCCGCTACGTGCGCGACCCCGACTACTGGGGCAAGGACCTGCCGATCAACCGCGGCTTCTACAATTTCGACACCATTCGCGTCGACTACTACCGCGACAACACCGTGGCGCTCGAGGCACTCAAGGCCGGCCAGTTCGACTACTGGCTGGAGGTCAGCGCCAAGAACTGGGCCACCGCCTACAACATCCCGGCAGTTCGCCAGAACCGCCTGATCCGCGAAGAGATCGCCAACGGCAACCCGACCGGCATGCAGGGCTTCGTGTTCAACCTGCGCCGCCCGATCTTCCAGGACGTGCGCGTGCGTGAGGCACTGAGCCTGCTGCTGGACTTCGAGTGGACCAACAAGCAGCTGTTCAACGGCGCCTACACCCGCACCACCAGCTACTTCGAAAATTCCGACATGGCGGCCAGCGGCCTGCCGGATGCGGCCGAACTGAAACTGCTGGAACCGCTGCGCGGGCAGATCCCCGACAAGGTGTTCACCGAAGCGTTCAAGAACCCGGTCACCGATGGCAGCGGCATGATCCGCGAGCAGCAACGCCAGGCCTACAAGCTGCTGCAGGAAGCCGGCTGGCGCATCCAGGATGACAAGATGGTGGATGCCCAGGGCAAGCCGGTGGTGATCGAGTTTCTGCTCGCCCAGACCGAGTTCGAGCGCATCCTGCTGCCCTACAAGCGCAACCTGGCCGACCTGGGCATCGAGCTGAACATTCGCCGGGTGGACGTATCGGAATACATCAACCGCCTGCGCTCGCGCGACTTCGACATGATCGTGGGCGGCTTCCCGCAATCCAACTCGCCGGGCAACGAGCAACGCGAGTTCTGGCAGAGCGCGAGCGCCGACAAGCCCGGCAGCCGCAACTTCATGGGCCTCAAGGACCCGGCCGTGGACACCCTGGTGGACGGCCTGATCAATGCCGACTCGCGCCAGAGCCTGATCGAACACACCCGTGCCCTGGACCGCGTGCTGCAGTGGGGCTACTACGTGGTACCCAACTGGCACATCAAGACCTGGCGCGTGGCGTACTGGAACCATATCGGCCACCCGGCCACGCCGCCCAAGTACGACATCGGCATCAACACCTGGTGGATCAAGCCGGATGTGAAACCGGTGGTGCCGGGGGCCGCAGACGCCGCCCCAGCCGATGCTGCCCCAGCGGGCGAGGCACCTTGACATGCTGGCCTATATCTTTCGCCGCCTGTTGCTGATCATCCCCACCCTGCTGGGTATCCTGATCATCAACTTCGTGATCATCCAGGCCGCGCCCGGCGGCCCGGTGGAACAGATGATCGCCAAGCTCGAGGGCTTCGACGGCGCCACCAGCCGCATCGCCGGTGGCGGCTCGGAAGTATCCGTGGCCGGCTCCAACTACCGTGGCGCCCAGGGCCTGGACCCTGCCCTGGTCAAGGAAATCGAGCGCATGTACGGCTTCGACAAGCCGGCGCCGGAACGCCTGTGGATCATGATCAAGAACTACGCCCGGCTGGATTTCGGCGACAGCTTCTTCCGCGACGCCAAGGTCATCGACCTGATTGCCGAGAAGATGCCGGTGTCGATCTCGCTGGGGCTGTGGAGCACGCTGATCATGTACCTGGTGTCGATCCCCCTGGGCATCGCCAAGGCTACCCGGCACGGCAGCCACTTCGACGTGTGGACCAGCTCGGCCATCATCGTCGGCTATGCGATCCCGGCATTCCTGTTCGCCATCCTGCTGATCGTGCTGTTTGCCGGCGGCAGCTACCTGGACTGGTTCCCCTCGCGCGGGCTCACCTCGAACAACTTCGATGAACTGAGCACCACGGGCAAGATCCTCGATTACTTCTGGCACCTGACCCTGCCGGTGACCGCGCTGGTGATCGGCAACTTCGCCACCATGACCCTGCTGACCAAGAACAGCTTCCTCGACGAGATCAACAAGCAGTATGTGATCACCGCCAAGGCCAAGGGCCTGAGCCCCAACCGGGTGCTCTACGGGCACGTGTTTCGCAACGCGATGCTGCTGGTGATCGCGGGCTTCCCCTCGGCATTCATCGGCATCTTCTTCACCGGCTCGCTGCTGGTGGAGGTGATCTTCTCCCTCGACGGCCTGGGCCTGATGAGCTTCGAGGCGGCCATCAACCGCGACTACCCGGTGGTGTTCGGCACGCTGTTCATCTTCACCCTGCTGGGCCTGGTGGTGAAGCTGATCGGTGACCTGACCTACACCCTTGTCGATCCGCGTATCGACTTCGACAGCCGGGAGCACTGAGATGACCCTATCCCCTCTCAACCGCCGCCGCTTCGAACGCTTCAAGGCCAACCGCCGAGGCTGGTGGTCGCTGTGGCTGTTCCTGATCCTGTTCGGGCTGAGCCTGGGCGCCGAGCTGATCGCCAACGACAAGCCGCTGGCGGTGCGTTACGACGGCGAATGGTACTTCCCCGCCCTCAAGCGCTACCCCGAGACCACCTTCGGCGGCGAGTTCCCGCTGGAGGCCAACTACAAGAGCCCGTACATCCGCGAGTTGCTGGCAGTCAAGGACAGCTGGGTGCTGTGGGCACCGATCCCGTTCAGCTACCAGAGCATCAACTACGACTTGAAGGTGCCCGCCCCGGCCCCGCCCTCGGCGCAGAACCTGCTGGGCACCGACGACCAGGGCCGCGACGTGCTGGCGCGGGTGATCTACGGCTTTCGCATCTCGGTGCTGTTCGCCCTGACGCTGACGGTGTTCAGCTCCATCATCGGGGTGATCGCAGGCGCCCTGCAGGGCTTCTATGGCGGCTGGGTCGACCTGGCCGGGCAGCGCTTTCTGGAGATCTGGTCGGGGTTGCCGGTGCTGTACCTGCTGATCATCCTGGCCAGTTTCGTGCAGCCCAACTTCTGGTGGCTGCTGGGCATCATGCTGCTGTTCTCGTGGATGAGCCTGGTGGACGTGGTGCGCGCCGAGTTCCTGCGCGGGCGCAACCTGGAATACGTGCGCGCGGCGCGGGCGCTGGGCATGCAGAACGGCGCGATCATGTACCGGCACATCCTGCCCAACGCGATGGTCTCGACCATGACCTTTTTGCCGTTCATCCTGACCGGCGCCATCGGCACCCTCACGGCGCTGGACTTTCTCGGCTTCGGCCTGCCACCGGGCGCGCCGTCGCTGGGCGAGCTGGTGGCCCAGGGCAAGTCCAACCTGCAGGCGCCGTGGCTGGGCATGAGCGCCTTCGCGGTACTGGCACTGATGCTCAGCCTGCTGGTGTTCATCGGCGAGTCCGCCCGCGATGCCTTCGACCCGAGGAAATGAGATGAGCAACGACACCTTGATCGAAGTGCGCGACCTGTCGGTGGAGTTCGTCACCGGGGCGCAGCAGCAACGCGTGGTCGAAGGCATCAGCTTCGACATCCGTCGTGGCGAGACATTGGCACTGGTGGGCGAAAGCGGCTCGGGCAAGTCGGTGACCGCGCACTCCATCCTGCGCCTGCTGCCCTACCCGCTGGCCCGCCACCCCAGCGGCAGCATCACCTACGAAGGCCAGGACCTGCTCAAGCTGGAAGAAAAACAGATGCGGCGCATTCGCGGCAACCGCATCGCGATGATCTTCCAGGAGCCGATGACCTCGCTCAACCCGCTGCACAACATCGAGAAACAGATCAACGAGATTCTCATGCTGCACAAGGGCCTGCGCGGCAAGGCGGCCACCGAGCGCACCCTGGAGCTGCTGGAACTGGTGGGCATTCCCGACCCGGTCAAGCGCCTCAAGGCCCTGCCCCACGAGCTGTCGGGCGGTCAACGCCAGCGGGTGATGATCGCCATGGCCCTGGCCAACGAGCCGGAGCTGCTGATCGCCGACGAACCGACCACCGCGCTGGACGTCACCGTGCAGCTGAAAATCCTCGAATTGCTCAAGGACCTGCAGGCGCGCCTGGGCATGGCACTGCTACTGATCAGTCACGATTTGAACCTGGTGAAAAGAATTGCCCACCGCGTATGTGTCATGCAGCGCGGTTGCATCGTCGAACAGGCGTCGTGTGACGAATTGTTCCGTGCCCCGCAGCATCCGTATACGCAAATGCTGCTCGGTGCCGAGCCCAGCGGCAAGCCTGCCGACAACCCGGTGGGCCCGCCGCTGCTCGAGGTCGAGGACCTGCGCGTGTGGTTCCCGATCAAGAAGGGCCTGCTGCGCAAGACCGTGGACCACGTCAAGGCGGTGGACGGCATCAACTTCAGCCTGTCCCAGGGCCAGACCCTGGGCATCGTGGGCGAGAGTGGTTCCGGCAAGTCTACCCTGGGCCTGGCGATCCTGCGGTTGATCGGCAGCCAGGGCGCGATACGCTTTGAAGGCCAGGCGCTGGACGGCCTGACCCAGCAACAGGTGCGGCCGTTGCGCCGCCAGATGCAGGTGGTGTTCCAGGACCCCTTCGGCAGCCTGAGCCCGCGCATGAGCGTGAGCGATATCGTCGGAGAGGGCCTGCGCATTCATCGGATTGGCACGGAGGCAGAGCAGGAACAGGCGATCATGGAGGCGCTCGAGGAAGTAGGACTGGATCCGCAAACCCGGCACCGCTACCCTCACGAGTTCTCCGGTGGCCAGCGACAACGTATTGCCATTGCCCGGGCACTGGTATTGAAACCGGCGCTGATACTGCTGGACGAGCCCACTTCGGCGCTCGACCGGACCGTTCAGCGCCAGGTGGTGGAACTGCTGCGTACGCTGCAGACCAAGTACAACCTGACCTACTTGTTCATCAGCCATGACCTGGCGGTGGTCAAGGCGCTCAGCCACCAGTTGATGGTGGTCAAGCAGGGCAAGGTGGTGGAACAAGGTCCGGCTACGGGTATTTTCAGCGCCCCGCAACATCCCTATACACAGCAGCTGCTGGAAGCCGCCTTTTTGGCCCCCACAGCTGTCGATTAACCTGAAGAGGAACAACACATGGGTTTTCTCGCCGGTAAGCGCGTACTGATCGTCGGTGTCGCAAGCAAACTGTCCATCGCATCCGGCATCGCTGCCGCCATGCATCGCGAGGGTGCAGAACTTGCCTTCACCTACCAGAACGAAAAGCTCAAGGGCCGCGTCGAAGAGTTCGCCGCTGGCTGGGGCTCCAGCCCTGAGCTGTGCTTCCCCTGTGACGTTGCCAGCGATGAAGAAATCGCCAAGGTCTTCGAAGAACTGAGCAAGAAGTGGGACGGCCTGGACTGCATCGTGCACTCCGTAGGCTTCGCACCGGGCGACCAGCTCGACGGCGACTTCACCCAGGCCACCACCCGTGATGGCTTCCGCATTGCCCACGACATCAGCGCCTACAGCTTCGTGGCCCTGGCCAAGGCCGGTCGCGACATGATGAAGGGCCGCAATGGCAGCCTGCTGACCCTGTCGTACCTGGGCGCCGAGCGCACCATGCCCAACTACAACGTGATGGGCATGGCCAAGGCCAGCCTGGAAGCCGGCGTGCGCTACCTGGCGCGCAGCCTGGGCCCGGAAGGCACTCGTGTGAACGCCGTTTCGGCCGGCCCGATCCGTACCCTGGCAGCCTCGGGTATCAAGAACTTCCGCAAGATGCTGGACGCCAACGAAGCGCAGACCCCGCTGCGTCGCAACGTCACCATCGACGAAGTCGGCAACGCCGGCGCGTTCCTCTGCTCGGACCTGGCGTCGGGCGTGAGCGGTGAAATCATGTACGTGGACGGTGGCTTCAACACTACCGCCATGGGCGACCTTACCGAGTAAGGTTGGCAGGATGGGAAAAGGCCGCTGATGCGGCCTTTTCTTTTGTCCGGGATCTGGCCATTCGCCGGCAAGGCCGGCTCCTGAAGAGGTTGTGATCCCTGTAGGAGCCGGCCTTGCCGGCGAACGCCCCCGTACAACCAACACAAAAACAGAAAGGGCCGCATCAGCGGCCCTTTCCGTTTACAGCAGCATCACTCAGTAACGGGTGATGTCCGCCTTCTCTTCCAACTGCTTGCGGTATGCAGCGAAGTCCTGCTGGCCAGCACGCGACGCCAGGAAGCGACGGTAGGCCGCCTTCTCTTCGTCACTTGCCGCAGCACCTTCGTTGACGCCGTTCAGGCGCAGGACCACAAAGCTGCCGTCGTTCAGGGTGACGCTACCGAAGGTCGGCTTGTCCTTGGCTTGCGGCTTGCTCATGCGGAACACCGCCTGCAGCTCGGCCGGGTCGATGGCCTCCTGGTTGCGTGTGACCGCTTCCTGGACTTTCCAGCTCTGACCTTCCTGGCTGGCTGCCAGTTCGACCTTGCCGTCGCGCAGGCCGGCGATCAGCGCCTCGCCCTTGGCCTTGGCCGCCGCACTGGCGTGCTCCCTGGCCAGGTGCTTGCGAATGCTGTCGCTCACCACTTCCAGCGGCAGTTGCTCAGGCTTGCGGTGCTCCTTGACACGGATGACCACGACCGTCTCCGGGTCCAGCTCGATGGCGGTGCTGTTGGCACCCTCTTCCAGCACTTCCGGGCTGAACGCCGCCTGGATCACTGCACGGTTGGCCGTGATGCCATCGCCACCTTCACGACCGAACGGCGCCGAGGTGTTCAGCTTCAGGCCAAGCTCCTGGGCCGGCTGGGCCAGGTCGGAGGCTTCGAACGCCGAGTCCTCCAGCTGCTTGGTCACTTCGACGAAGCGCTGTTCGACCTGCTGGGTCTTGAGCTCGCGGGTCAGCTTGTCTTTCAGGCTGGCGAAGGTCGGCACTTCAGGTGCCTGCACATCCAGCAGCTTGATCAGGTGCCAACCGAAGTCGGTACGCACCGGCGCCGATACCTGGCCCTTGTTCAGCGCATACAGCGCCTCTTCGAAGGCCGGGTCGTAGACGCCCTGGCCGGCATAGCCCAGGTCACCACCCGTGGCGGCAGAGCCCGGGTCCTGGGAGAACTCCTTGGCCAGCTTGGCAAAGTCTTCGCCTTTGTCCAGACGCTGCTTGATCTCTTCGATGCGGGCCTTGGCCTGGGCATCGTCAAGCTTGTCGTTGACTTCGATGAGGATGTGCGCGGCATGGCGCTGCTCGGCCAGGTTGGCGATTTCCTTCTGGTACAGCGCCTGGAGCGCCTCGTCGTCGACCTTGACCTGGTCGAAGAACGCGGCCTTCTTCAGCTCGATGTAGTCGATGACCACCTGATCGGGGCTCATGAACTCCTTGGCGTGCTCGTCGTAGTGCGCCTTGATCTCTTCGTCGGTGACCTTGACCGCGGCCGGGTCGGCCTTGAAGGTCAGCGAAGCGAAATCACGGGTCTGCTTCTCCAGGCGGGCAAATGCCTCGACCTGCGAATCGGTAACAAAACCGCTGCCGGCCAGGCCAGCACGCAGTTGGCCGATCAGCATTTCCTGCGCCAGCATGTCGCGGAACTGCAGGCGACCGTAGCCCAGCTGACGAATCACCTGGTCGAAACGCTCGGGGCTGAACTTGCCGTCAACCTGGAACTCCGGCGTTTGCAGGATGACCTGGTCAAGCGCGGCTTCGGAGAAGCTGAACTTGGCATCCTTGGCGCCCTGGAGCAGCAGCTTGCGCTCGATGAGGCCCTTGAGTGCTGCTTCACGCAGCATTTTTTCATCCAGCAGGGAGGCGTCGAAATCCTTGCCCAGCTGTTGCATCAGTTGCCGACGTTGCATGTCGACAGCCTGGCTCAGCTCATTCTGGCTGATGGTGTCGCCATTGACCTTGGCAGCGTCCTGGCTATGGGTGGTGGCCTGGAAGATGGCATCGAAGCCGGTCAGCGCCATCAAGGCCACGATGACACCGATGATGGTCTTGGCAATCCAACCTTGTGAATTGTCCCTGATATTTTGAAGCATGCGTCCCCCAGAAACGGCCGTACTAAATAAACAACCGCGGAGCGTGGGTAGAGTCCTGATAGAAGAAAGGCGCATCCGAGGATGCGCCTTCTCGTAACTGGCGAAGCACACGGGAATCTGTTTTTGCGATTCCCCGTGCTGCGCTACCAGGCCAGGCGAAACCCGACCCGGTTAGGCGAAGCCTGAAAGAGACGCCTTAGTTGACGGCTTCTTTCAGTGCTTTGCCGGCCTTGAAGCCTGGCTTCTTGGCAGCAGGAATTTCCAGAGTCTTGCCGGTTTGCGGGTTGCGACCGGTACGGGCAGGACGATCGGTTACCGAGAAGGTACCGAAACCGACCAGCACCACGGAATCACCGGCTTTCAGGGCGCCGGTGACGGATTCGATGACTGCGTCCAGCGCACGGCCGGCAGCAGCTTTCGGGATATCAGCAGATGCGGCAATAGCGTCAATCAGTTCCGACTTGTTCACTCTAAGTCCCCTTATCTCTATTTGAGTTTGTTTCTAAGTATGTAATGAAAAGCAAAACGATTGCCGGGTGGCCCACCGACAAGTGGGCGCCGCTTTATAACAAGGGCCCGAATTAACGTCGTGGAGGCCCCCCAGCCAAATACGTACTAATGGGTACTGATTCGTTCCTTGGAATCGCTGTCGCGCTTTTCATCCTTGGCGACAATCTCGGGAGCCACATCTGGCAAGGGCTCCGGGGCGTATTGCAGCGCAATTTGGAGGACTTCGTCAATCCATTTGACAGGTTTAATCTGAAGATCCTGTTTAATATTGTCAGGAATTTCCTTCAGGTCGCGCACATTCTCTTCTGGAATGATCACGGTCTTGATCCCACCGCGGTGTGCTGCCAGCAGTTTTTCCTTCAAACCGCCAATGGCCAGCACCTGGCCACGCAGGGTGATTTCCCCGGTCATGGCCACATCGGCGCGCACCGGAATCCCGGTCAGGGCCGACACCAGTGCAGTGCACATGCCGATGCCAGCGCTCGGGCCGTCCTTGGGGGTAGCCCCTTCCGGCATGTGAATGTGGGTGTCGCGCTTCTCGTGGAAGTCGGCCGGGATCCCCAGGCTGCGTGCACGGCTGCGCACCACGGTCTGCGCGGCAGTGATCGACTCGACCATCACATCGCCCAGCGAACCGGTCTTGATCAGTTGACCCTTGCCCGGAATCACCGCGGCCTCGATGGTCAGCAGCTCGCCGCCCACCTGGGTCCACGCCAGGCCGGTTACCTGCCCTACCTGGTCCTGCTGCTCGGCCAGGCCGTAGCGGAACTTGCGAACGCCCAGGTAATGCTCGAGGTTGTCACCATCGACCTTGACGGCCACCTGCTTGAGCCCGGCATGTTCCTTGACGACCTTGCGGCAGATCTTGGCGATCTGGCGCTCCAGGCCCCGCACACCGGCTTCGCGAGTGTAGTAGCGGATGATGTCGCGGATGGCGGCAGTGTCGATCTCCAGCTCGCCCTTCTTCAGGCCGTTGGCCTTGATCTGCTTGGGCGAGAGGTACTTGACCGCAATGTTGATCTTCTCGTCTTCGGTGTACCCCGGCAGACGAATCACTTCCATCCGGTCGAGCAGCGCCGGCGGGATGTTCATCGAGTTGGAGGTGCACAGGAACATCACGTCCGACAGGTCGTAATCGACCTCCAGATAGTGATCGTTGAAGTTGTGGTTCTGCTCGGGGTCGAGCACTTCGAGCAGTGCCGAGGCCGGGTCGCCACGCATGTCGCTGCCCATCTTGTCGATTTCATCGAGCAGGAACAGCGGGTTGCGCACACCCACCTTGGTCATCTTCTGGATCAGGCGACCGGGCATCGAACCGATGTAGGTACGACGGTGGCCGCGAATCTCTGCCTCGTCACGCACGCCACCCAGGGCCATGCGCACGAACTTGCGATTGGTGGCGCTGGCAATGGACTCGGCCAGGGAGGTCTTGCCCACACCCGGCGGGCCGACCAAGCACAGTACCGGGCCGCGGATCTTCTTCACGCGCTTTTGCACGGCGAGGTATTCGAGGATGCGTTCCTTGACCTCGTCCAGGCCGTAGTGGTCGGCATCCAGGATCTCTTCGGCCTTGGCCAGGTCAAGGCGCACCTTGCTCTGCGCCTTCCACGGCACCTGCACCAGCCAGTCGAGGTACGAGCGCACCACGGTGGCTTCAGCCGACATCGGCGACATCTGCTTGAGCTTGTTCAGCTCGGCCTGGGCCTTGGCGTAGGCATCCTTGGGCAGGCCGGCAGCGTCGAGGCGCTTTTTCAGCTCTTCGACTTCGTTGTGGCCTTCGTCGCTGTCGCCGAGCTCTTTCTGAATGGCCTTCATCTGCTCATTCAGGTAGTACTCGCGCTGACTGCGCTCCATCTGCTTCTTGACCCGACCACGGATGCGCTTCTCGACCTGCAACAGGTCGATTTCGGCATCCAGCAAGGCCAGGACGTGCTCGACCCGGGCGCCCAGGTCGATGATTTCGAGAATTTCCTGCTTCTGCTCGATCTTCAGGGCCATGTGGGCGGCCATGGTGTCGACCAGGCGCCCCGGCTCGTCGATGCTGTTGAGCGACGAGAGGACTTCAGCGGGGACCTTCTTGCCCAACTGCACATACTGTTCGAATTGCGACAGCAGGCTGCGCACGAAGACTTCGGACTCGCGATCGGCGGCCTCGACTTCGTCGATCAGCGCCACATCGGCGCGAATATGCCCGTCGACTTCGACAAAGCGCTCAACCGCACCGCGCTGCTCGCCCTCGACCAGCACCTTGACGGTGCCATCGGGCAGTTTGAGCAGTTGCAGTACGGTTGCGATGGTGCCGACACGGTACAGGGCATCTTCACCTGGATCGTCATCAGCTGGATTCTTCTGGGCCAGCAGGAGGATCTGCTTCTCGCCCGTCATCGCGGCCTCGAGGGCCTCGATGGACTTTTCACGCCCCACGAACAGCGGGATGACCATGTGCGGGTAAACGACGACATCGCGCAATGGCAAAAGAGGCAAGTCGAGGGTTGTCTTCATGATTTCGCCTCTACAGCGGCCTTATGGCCGTAATCCGATGGAAATTTGAGCATGGAGTTAATGTGGGGGCAGGCCCGCAAAAAAACAAGCTCTGCGACAGGAAAAGCAAAGGGGCCCGTAGGCCCCTTGCTGGTTTGCTGCCGTCACCCGACTCAGGCGTCGGGTGCAGCCTTGGCTTGCGGCTCGCTGTTCTCGTAGATCAACAGCGGCTTGGACGAGCCATCGATGACGCTCTCGTCGATCACCACCTTGCTGACATCCTTCTGCGAAGGAATCTCGTACATGGTGTCGAGCAGGATGCCTTCGAGAATCGAACGCAGGCCACGGGCACCGGTCTTGCGCTCCAGTGCCTTGCGGGCCACCGACTTGAGCGCATCGCTGCGGAACTCCAGGTCGACGCCTTCCATCTCGAACAGCTTGCCGTATTGCTTGGTCAAGGCGTTCTTCGGCTCGGTGAGGATCTGCATCAGTGCAGCCTCGTCGAGCTCGTCGAGGGTTGCCAGCACCGGCAGGCGGCCGACGAACTCGGGAATCAGGCCAAACTTGACCAGATCGTCCGGCTCGACTTCACGCAGCGACTCGCCAACCTTCTTGCCTTCTTCCTTGCTGCGAACTTCCGCACCAAAGCCGATGCCACCGCGGGTGGAACGGTTCTGGATGACCTTTTCGAGGCCCGAGAACGCACCGCCGCAAATGAACAGGATGTTGCGCGTATCGACCTGCAGGAACTCCTGCTGCGGGTGCTTGCGGCCACCTTGCGGTGGTACCGAGGCAACCGTGCCCTCGATCAGCTTGAGCAATGCCTGCTGCACGCCTTCGCCCGAAACGTCACGGGTGATGGACGGGTTGTCCGACTTGCGCGAGATCTTGTCGATTTCGTCGATGTAGACAATGCCCATCTGGGCCTTTTCCACGTCGTAGTCGCACTTCTGCAGCAGTTTCTGAATGATGTTCTCGACATCTTCACCGACATAACCCGCTTCGGTCAGCGTGGTGGCATCGGCAATGGTGAACGGCACATTCAACAGACGCGCGAGGGTTTCGGCGAGCAGGGTCTTACCCGAGCCCGTCGGTCCGATCAGCAGGATGTTGCTCTTGCCGAGCTCGACATCGTCGTTCTTCTTGTCACGTTGGTTCAGGCGCTTGTAGTGGTTGTACACCGCTACGGCCAAGACTTTTTTCGCGCGCTCCTGACCAATGACGTACTGGTCCAGGATGCCGCTGATTTCTTTCGGCGAAGGCAATTTATGCGCGCTGCTCTCGGCCTGGGCTTCCTGCACCTCCTCACGGATGATGTCGTTGCACAGGTCGACGCACTCGTCGCAGATAAAGACCGAGGGGCCGGCAATCAACTTGCGTACTTCATGCTGGCTTTTGCCGCAGAAGGAGCAATAGAGCAATTTGCCGTTGTCCTCGCCGTTACGGGTGTCAGTCATTCGATCGATCCAATCCGGTAGGCTTGCAACACAAGATGAAGGCAATTGCGGGCTTTTTCAAGTCCACAGGTGGCGGGAGGGCCCGCCCACCCGCTTGGCTGCCTATCAAACAGGCCGCTTGTGGAGCACCGAGTCGATCAGGCCGTATTCGGCAGCACGCTCGGCGCTCATGAAGTTGTCGCGGTTGGTGTCACGCTCGATGGTTTCGAGGTCCTGCCCGGTGTGATGGGCCAGCAGCTCGTTCAGACGCGAACGGATCTGCAGGATTTCCTTGGCGTGGATCTCGATATCCGAGGCCTGGCCCTGGAAGCCACCCAGCGGCTGGTGAATCATCACCCGCGAGTTCGGCAGGCAGAAACGCTTGCCATGGGCACCGGCAGCCAGCAGGAACGCGCCCATGGAGCACGCCTGACCGATGCAGGTGGTGGAAACGTCGGGCTTGATGAACTGCATGGTGTCGTAGATCGACATGCCTGCTGTCACCGAACCACCCGGCGAGTTGATGTAGAGATGGATGTCCTTGTCCGGGTTTTCCGCTTCAAGGAACAGCAATTGCGCTGCGATCAGGTTGGCCATGTAGTCCTCTACCGGGCCGACCAGAAAGATCACCCGCTCCTTCAACAGGCGCGAGTAGATGTCATAGGCGCGTTCGCCACGAGCGGATTGCTCGATAACCATCGGGACCAGGCCGCCTGCGGCCTGGATGTCAGAGCTCTGCTGATAATAAGAATTGCGGGACATGTCCTGCACTCACTCCCAAATAGTCATGTCTTGAATACGCACAAGCCAGCTCGAAGGCTGGCTTGTGGTGTTTTCCTACAAGAGAAGGAAATCAGTCAGCGGCAGGTGCCTGCACCGGCTTGACAGCTTCTTCGTAAGAGACCGATTTGTCGGTCACAGTCGCTTTCTGCAGAACAGTATCCACAACTTGTTCTTCCAGCACAACCGAACGGACTTCGTTCAGCTGCTGGTCGTTCTTGTAGTACCAGGCCACGACTTGCTCAGGCTCCTGGTAGGCCGAGGCCATTTCCTGGATCATTTCGCGAACGCGGTCTTCGTCTGGCTTGAGGTCGAACTGCTTGACCACTTCGGCGACGATCAGGCCCAGCACGACGCGGCGCTTGGCTTGCTCTTCGAACAGCTCGGCCGGCAGTTGCTCAGGCTTGATGTTGCCACCGAACTGCTGAACGGCCTGCACGCGCAGACGGTTCACTTCGTTTTCCAGCAGGGCCTTTGGCACTTCGATCGGGTTGGCAGCCAGCAGGCCGTCCATTACCTGGTTCTTGACCTTGGTCTTGATGGCCTGGCGCAGTTCACGCTCCATGTTCTTGCGAACTTCGGTGCGGAAGCCTTCGATGCCGGTTTCCTTGATGCCGAACTGGGCGAAGAACTCTTCGGTCAGCTCAGGCAGTTTTGGCTCGGAAACGCTGTTGACGGTAACGGTGAACTCGGCGGCTTTGCCAGCCAGGTCCAGGTTCTGATAGTCCTCGGGGAAGGTCAGGCTCAGAACGCGCTCTTCACCGGCCTTGGCGCCGACCAGACCTTCTTCGAAGCCTGGGATCATGCGGCCGGAACCCAGCACCAGCTGGGTGCCCTGGGCCGAACCACCGGCGAACACTTCACCGTCGACCTTGCCGACGAAATCGATGTTCAGCTGGTCTTCGTTCTGGGCAGCACGGTCGGTCGCTTCAAAGCGAACGTTCTGCTTGCGCAGCACTTCCAGCATGTTGTCCAGGTCGGCGTCAGCCACTTCGGCGCTCAGGCGCTCGACGTTGATCGACTCGAAACCGGCAACGGTGAACTCAGGGAACACTTCGAAGACGGCAACGTATTCCAGGTCCTTGCCCGCTTCGAGCGACTTCGGCTCGATCGACGGCGAACCGGCCGGGTTCAGCTTCTGCTCGACCACGGCTTCGTAGAAGGAGGACTGGATCACATCGCCTACTGCTTCCTGGCGAGCGTCAGCACCGAAACGGCGCTTGATTTCGCTCATTGGAACTTTGCCTGGACGGAAGCCAGCGATCTTGGCCTTTTGGGCGGTCTGCTGCAGACGCTTGTTGACCTGGCTCTCGATACGCTCAGCCGGCACGGTGACGCTCATGCGGCGCTCGAGAGCGGAAGTATTTTCAACAGAAACTTGCATGGATATTCCTCGTTGCACAGACGTTAGCCGGCGATACCGACTCCAGAATCAAGGGCAAGCATTCTAGTGACTCAAACACCAGAAGTCACCCCGTTCAAATCAAGGAGAACAGGCCGCGGCACATTTGAATTTCGCACAACTGCCCCGAAGCCTCTTGCCTGGGCGCCGGAACCCGCCGTTGAAGGCGTTGCGGCCTGACCGGCGGGCATCCCGATGCCCAGAGGAGGCTATGGAACAGAAACTTTTCAACACACTACCGCGCCTCAGGGCGCAGCATCTTCAATTTCGTTGAACTCGCAGTATTCCTGCCAGCTCAGGCCCAATGTCTCGGCCACTTCGCGGTGCACTTCAAGACGCATCTCGCGCAGTTGTTCGGGCGACTCGGCAATCAACTCCAGGGTCAATTCCCAGGATTGAAGGCCACGCTCCTGCGCCTGGTCATCGAACGCCCACTGGATCTGCTGCTGTTGCTCGTGGGCATTGAGCCCGGCTATCTCTTCGAGCAACTGCGGGT
This sequence comes from Pseudomonas sp. VE 267-6A, assembly GCF_024126555.1. NCBI lineage: Bacteria > Pseudomonadati > Pseudomonadota > Gammaproteobacteria > Pseudomonadales > Pseudomonadaceae > Pseudomonas > Pseudomonas sp. VE 267-6A. The sequence continues at coordinate 256,787 of NZ_JAMYBY010000002.1, read as the reverse complement.
TTGCCTGGGCAAATCGCTCTAGCGCGACCGCCTGGCGTGATTCTTTTGCAATCATGGTGCATTCCTTCCTGCGGCCGATAACCCGGCCACTGCTTCAACCGCCTGAAATCTATCAGCTTTGGCTTATTTGTCACTAGCCAGGGTGACATCGGCGACAGGTGAACAGCAGAATGCCGCGCACCTTAACATCTGGCCCTGTGCCACCCAAGCGCTGCAGCAAATCAACAAACGGCCGCCCGGTTTCTGCCAGACTCACCGGCGTCTTCTTTTCGGATACCTGCATGAATCACGAATTGTTCTGGGTCCTTGGCCTGCTGTTCAGCGCCGTCGCGCTGTTTGTCATCAATCGCCCGCGCATGGACGTGGTGGCGCTGCTGGTGATCGTCGCCCTGCCCCTGCTCGGCATCCTGAGCGTGCAGGAAGCCCTGGCCGGCTTCAGCGACCCCAACGTGGTGCTGATTGCCGCGCTGTTCGTGATCGGCGAAGGGCTGGTGCGCACCGGCATCGCCTACCGCATCGGCGAGTGGATGGCCGAACGCGCCGGCAACAGCGAAACTCGCCTGATCGTGCTGCTGATGGTGTCGGTGGCAGGCCTGGGCTCGGTGATGAGTTCGACCGGCGTGGTGGCGATCTTCATCCCGGTAGTACTGAGCATCGCCGCACGCATGAAGGTGTCGCCCAGCCGCCTGATGATGCCACTGGCCTTCGCCGGGCTGATCAGCGGCATGCTCAGCCTGGTGGCCACGCCTCCCAACGTGGTGGTGCACAGCGAGCTGGTACGCCACGGGGAAACCGGTTTCAGCTTTTTCAGCTTCACCCCTTTCGGCCTGGTGATCCTGGTGCTGGGGGTGGGCTACATGCTGCTGACGCGCAACTGGCTGGGCAGCGCGACGCGCAAGGACGGCAGCACCGAAACCCGCCGCACCCTGCTCGACCTGATCATCGACTACAAGCTGGCCGGGCGTGAACGACGCCTGCGGGTCAGGCCCCATTCGCCGCTGATTGGCCACAGCCTGAGCGAGCTGAAGCTGCGCACCGAGCACGGTGCCAACGTGGTCGGCATCGAGCGCCAGCACAAGTTCAGCACCCGCGTGATCAGCCCCGACTCCAGTACCCTGGTGCACGAAGGCGACGTGCTGCTGCTTGACCTGTTCTCGCCCAAGGACGACCTGCGCAGCCTGTGCCAGACCATGCGCCTGGAGCCTCTGCACTTCAAGGCCGCCTACTTCATCGACCAGTCGCGCGAAGTGGGCATGGCCGAAGTGGCGCTGCCACCGGGCTCGCAGTTGATCGGCAAGAACCTGCTGGAGCTGACGTTCCGCAGCCGCTGGGGGCTGAACGTGGTGGGCCTGCGTCGCGACCAGGCGGCCATCGACGAGCAACTGGTGGAAGAAAAGCTCAAGCTGGGCGACACCCTGCTGGTGATCGGCACCTGGAAGGCGATTCGCCAGCTGCAAACGCAACCGCGGGACTTTCTGGTGCTGAGCCTGCCGGCGGAAGTGGACAACGTGGCCCCGGCTCTGAATCAGGCGCCTTATGCGCTGATCAGCCTGGCGGTGATGGTGGGCCTGATGATCAGCGGCCTGGTGCCCAACGTGATCGCCGCGCTGATCGGCTGCCTGCTGATGGGCGCCAGCCGCTGCATCGACATGGAGAGCGCCTACCGGGCGATCCACTGGCAGAGCCTGATACTGATCGTGGGCATGCTGCCCTTTGCCCTGGCGTTGCAGAAAACCGGAGGCATCGCCCTGGCAGTGGACGGCCTGGTGGGCGTGCTGGGCGGTGCCGGGCCCTACGTGATCCTCGCCACGCTGTTTGCGATCACGGCGCTGATCGGGCTGTTCATTTCCAACACCGCAACAGCGGTACTGATGGCGCCGGTTGCGATCACCACCGCACAGCAACTGGGCGCATCGCCCTACCCGTTCGCCATGATCGTGGCGCTGGCCGCATCCGCCGCGTTCATGACGCCGGTGTCGTCGCCGGTGAACACCCTGGTGCTGGGGCCGGGGCAGTATCGCTTCGCCGACTTTGTGAAGGTGGGGGTACCGTTCACGATCCTGGTGATGATTGTGAGCGTGGTGATGGTGCCGTGGATTTTTGCTCTGTAGACGGCGGTGCTGCCTTCGCCGGCCATGCCGGCTCCTGCAGGAGCCGGTTTGGCGGCCACAACCCACTAACAATAACAATTATCATTTGAGAAATAATCTCGTTATACTCCGCAGCCTCATCAGCCCTGCACCGATCGCACTCGATGGAATCCAGCCCACACGCCCCTGCCAGCGCCCATGCGTACCTGCAGACGCTGTACACCGATCACCATCGCTGGCTACGCCAATGGCTGCGCAACCGAATGGGTTGCCCGGAGTCGGCGGCTGACCTGGCCCAGGACACGTTCCTGAGCATCCTGGCCTCCAAGGACCTGTTCAGCATCCGCGAGCCGCGCTCGTTCCTGTCCACCGTGGCGCGGCGCCTGATGGCGAACGTACACCGGCGCCGACTGGTGGAGCAGGCCTATCTCGAAGCCCTGGCCAACCTGCCCGAAGCCGTGGAGCCCTCGCCCGAGGTGCGCACCCTGGCCCTTGAAGCCCTGACCCTGCTGGACAGGCTGCTCGACGAACTGCCGGCCAAGGTCCGCGAAGCGTTTCTGCTGTCGCACCTGCAGGGTCTGAAAATCGCCGAGATCGCCGAGCGCCTGCAAGTCAGCACTCGCTCGGTGAAGCTGTACCTGGTGCGCGCCAACCAGCACTGTTTTTTTGCGCAACTGCCATGAGCACACCGCAACCGGCCTTCAAGCCCCGCACCACCCGTGAGGCTGCCCACTGGCTGACCCTGTGGATGGACGGCGACCTGCCGCCCGAGCAGGCCCAGGCCTTTGCACGCTGGCGCGCCGCCGACCCGGACAACGAACGCGCCTGGCTGCATATAGAAAGCCTGCGCGGTCGCCTGGCCGGGCTGGAGCCCACCGCCGGCTACCGCAGCCTCAGTCACGGCGGCAGCAGTCGCCGGCGGGTGGTCAAGGCATTGCTGCTGCTTGCCCTGGCCGGCGGCACCGGCGGCCTGGCCTACCGCGAGCCCTGGCGCAGCGGTGCGGGCCTGGCCTACCACAATGGCGCCAGCGCCCCTCGACACATCACCCTGGCCGATGGCAGCCAACTGACCCTGGACGCCGACAGCACGGTGGAGGTGGACTTCACCCCCACCCAGCGCACCCTGCACCTGCGCAGTGGGCGGCTGCTGATCAGTACCGGGCATGATGACGCGCAGCGCCCCTTCAGCGTGAAGACCGCCCAGGGCAGCGTCCTCGCGCTGGGCACCCGGTTCGTGGTGCAGGTGCAGCCCGAGCGCACCGATGTGCAACTGTTCGAAGGCGCGCTGAAACTCAGCCCGCTGCACACCACGCCACAGCGGCTCAGTGCCGGTGAGCGCACACGCTTTACTGCCATGCGCATCGACGACAGCACCCGGGTGGGCCGCGAGCCTTCATGGGGCGTAGGTGCACTGGAGGCCGACGACATGCGCCTGGGGCACTTCATTGCCGAACTGTCGCGCTATCGCCCCGGCCTGTTGCGCTGCACCAGTGAAGTGGCCGACCTGCGCATCTCGGGGGTCTACCCGCTGGCCGACAGCGATGCGGTACTCGACGCGCTGACCCAGTCGCTGCCGGTCAGCATCAACCGGCGCTCACGCTACTGGGTCACGGTCAGCGCCCGCTGAGGGAACTGGCCACTCAGCACGCCAGCTCGATGCCCACCGCGTGGCCGGGCCCCGCCGTTACACTGACCTGAGCCCCGAACACCGTCTCGATGGTATGTGCATTCAGTACCTGCGCGGGGGTCCCGCTGGCGCACAACCGGCCCTTTTCCATCAGCCACAGCCGGTCGCAGTAGCGCGCCGCTAGGTTGAGGTCATGCAGCACGCACACCACCGCGATATGTGGCAGACGGGCCAGCCGGCGCAACAGGCGCATCAGATTCTGCTGCTGGCCGATATCCAGCGCGCTGGTGGGCTCGTCGAGCAGCAGCAGGCGCGGCGCCTGGCCCTCGGTGGGGCCCGCAGGGCTGATGGCCAACTGGTTCAGCGCGCGGGCGATGGTCACCCGCTGCAACTCGCCGCCCGACAGCGACAGCACACCGCGGTCGAGCAGATGAGTGATGTCCATGGCCTCGACGATGCCGGCGCACGGCAACCCCGCATGCCCCTGGCCCAGCTGGATGAATTCGCCGACCTGCCAGTCGAACGCACTGTCCATGTGCTGGGTGACCAGGGCGCGGTTGCGCGCCAGCTGGCGCGGCGAATAGGCGCTCAACGGCTGATCGAGCAGCCGCACTTCGCCGCAGTCGGGCGTGATATAGCCGGAGATCAGCGACAACAATGTGCTTTTGCCTGCGCCGTTGGGGCCGATCAGCCCCAGTAGCTGGCCGCCCTGTATGGCCTCGGTGACCGGGCTGAGGGCAAATGGCCGATGCAGGCCGACAGCGAGAAGATCGAGCATTCAGAACTCCCGGACCTTGCGGCCCAGCAACAACCAGAGAAAGTACGGCCCGCCGATCACGCTGGTGACCAGGCCGACCGGAATCTCGGCAGGGCTGACCAGGCTGCGCGCCAGGGTGTCGGCAAGCAGCAGCAGAATCGCCCCGCACAGCATCGAGGCCGGAATCAGCAGACGGTGGCCCGGCCCGAAGTACAGGCGCAGGCAGTGCGGCACCAGCAGGCCGATGAAGCCGATGATGCCGGTGAGTGCGACGCACAGGCCCACGCCCAGCGAGGAGGCCAGCACAATGCGATTTTTCAGGCGCTCGGCATTGAGCCCCGCCGCATGGGCAGACACCTCACCCAACTGGAACAGGTCCAGGTCGGCGGCGCTGCGCACCAGCACCAGCAAGGTCAACGGCAACACCACCAGCGCTACGCTCAGGGTCGACCACTCGGCACTGCCCAGGCTGCCCATGCCCCACAGGCTCAATTGGCGCAACTGTTCTTCGCTGGCCATAAAGGTCAGCATGCCGCCCACCGCGCCGGTCAGGGTATTGATCACCAGGCCGGCCAACAGCAGGGTGATAGTCGATTCACGACCCTTGTAGCCGCGCCCGATGCGGAAGATCACCAGCGTTACCAGCAACGCCCCGACAAACCCGGCCAGAAACTGCCCATACAGCTCCAGGCCGGCAAAACGCCCATTGAACAGCACGATCCAGATCGACACCGCCAACCCCGCACCGCTGGCCTGGCCCAGCAGCGTGGGGTCGGCCAGCGGGTTGCGAAACAGCCCCTGCATGGCGGTGCCGCCTGCTGCCAGGGTCGAGCCCACCAGCACCGCCAGCAGCAGCCGCGGCAGGCGTACCTCGCTCCACACTTGCCATTCCAGCGGCGCGGGCAGATGGCCCAGCAGGATGCGCGGCGACAGGCCGATGCTGCCCACCAGCGAGCACAGCGCCAGCAAGGCGCACAGGCCGGCCAGCATCAGCAACAGCGTGGGCAATGAGCGGGTGTGCGAGCGCGTCATGGGAACAGCGCCCCGGCATCACGGCGCAGTTGCAGCATGGCTGCCACGGTGCGTGGGCCCAGGTTGAGCAGCGCCTGATCGTCCACCTGCACCAGGCGCCGGTGCTGACCGGCCGGGGTCAGCGCCAGGCCGCCGAGCTTCCACAGGTTGTCCTCGCCGCCCAGGGCCTGCAACCCGGCGCGGCTGATGATCACGAAATCCGGTGCAAGCGACACCATCGCTTCGGCCGCCACCTGCTTGTAGGCACTGAACGGCGCGCAGTTCTCGATGCCCGCCTGCTCCAGTGCGGCATGGGCTTCGGTGCCGCGCCCCATGATCAGCGGGATCATGCCCGCTCGATTGAAGATGAACAGCGCCCTGGGGCCCTTGAGCGGCGCCAGTGCAGCCAGCTCGGCGGCCAGACGTTGCTGCTCTGCAACCAGCGGCTGGCTCAGGGTTTCACGGTCGAAGGCCTTGGCCACCTGTTCTATCTTGCGTGGGATATCGGCGATGCGCTTGCCCCTGGGCACTTCGATGACCTCGACGCCCACGGTATCCAGCTGGCGCAGCACCACGGCCGGACGCGCCGCATCGCTGAGCACCACCCGCCGCGGATGCAGGCTCAGGATGCCTTCGGACGACAACTGGCGCAGATAGCCCACCGACGGCAAGCGAGCCACTTCGGGTGGGTAGTGACTGGAATCGTCACGCCCCACCAACCGCGAAGTGGCCTGCAACTGCGCGGCAATCTCGGCCAGGTCGTTGCCGATGACCAATGTGTCGGCCTGATCGGCATGCACGGGCGCTGTACCTATTAAAAGAAGCAGGCACACACTCAGCAGCCGAGCGCTCATTGCCCCGCCTCCAACCGATCGAGCAACTCGCGCCAGGCTGGCTGTTCGGGCTGCCCGGCAGGGCGACGCCCGAACAGTTGCACGATCAGGCGCTGCTCGGCATCGAAGATCTCCAGGCTGTTGACCCCGCCTACGGCATTGGGTTTGTACACGCGCCAGGCTTCGGCTTCGACGGTGTCACGTATGCCGAAACGGGTTGGTGCGGCGTCACCGTCACCCGGCATGTCGAACACCAGGCTGTCGCCCTGCCGCGTGGCGCTGTCGAGCTTGCCGGTGTAGATCTGCGTGGAGCCGGGGCTATAGATGAAGACCATCAGTTCCAGCCCGCTGTCGGCCAGTTGCCCGAGCAGCGCCGCAGTGCCCGCGCTGCCGATACGCCGGGCAAACTGCGGGGCCACGCCCTGGTTGCCCTGATAGCGGGTCAGGCCATGACGCTTGAGCAGCGCGAAGTGGTCATGCACATCCCCCATCGCCGCCCAGTCGTCGACCAGCCCGGCGACCTGTACATCTTGTTTGACCAGCGCCTCGCGCGGTGTGAAGTGCGGCTGCTCCAGGCTGCCCTGGGCATACAGCTCGGCCCACGCCTGCAGGTTCGAGCCGGGTAGCGACGCCAGGCGCAACAGCGGCGCGGCATGCCGGTCGAACACCCGCAGCTCGAAATCACCAGCGGCCTGGCCACGGGTGAGGCACAGCCAGTGCCAGGCGCGCAGGTTCAGGCGCAGGTCCAGGCCATCTTCGCCAAGCACCAGACCGACCTGGGCAACATCGTCCGACCGTGGGAAGCGCCCCACCTGGTCGAGGAATGCATGACTGGCCTGGGTCATGACCCTCAGCGGGCCAAGGTGATACAGACGGGCCGCCACTTCGGCGGCAGGCAGGGCGAGGCTGAGGCAGTCTTGCCCAAGGCGTTGGCGGAGATCGCTGGCAGTAATAGCAGGCATGTGGGGATTCCTTGTGAGCAGAAAAGGTTCAGTGAAGGGCTGGCTGCAAGGGTGCGTCGCAGCTGGCAGCCGCCGGGGCAAGCGCAACACCGTCGCCGTCCTGGCTGGGCAGCAGCCACACGAAGTCGGCATCCTGCACGGCTGGGGCCTGGCCCTCCTCCCCCAGCACCAGCACCTTCAAACCGGGATCGCGCGCGCCATGCCTGAGGTACTGGGGCGCGCCCTGGGACTTGAGGGTGTGCAGCACACCGGCGAACAACAGGCGCGGGGCCGGCGCGGCGTCGAGCACCTGGGCCATGCGCCGGTCGCGACCGTGCTGAATGGCGAGCATGGCGTTCAGTCGCGGCAGGTCGATCTCGCCACAGTGCATCTGCACGATGCGCTGACGTTGCACCTCGGCGATTGCCGCTTGCGGAAACAGGCTGGCCGCATCCGCAGGCGCGTCGGCTGCCACCTGCTTGCGTTCGCGGGGAGACAGGTTGCCGGCCAGCACTGGGGCCGGGGCCTGCATCAGTGCCTGCATCAACGGGCCGTATTGCTCCCAGCTCCAGCGCTCATCCCACTGCATGATCTTGCGCAGACGCGCCAGCCGCACGCGGTTGCCTGCGCCCAGCCACGCCTGCACATCGCCAACCGGGCGCTGCTGATCGCTATCGAGCATCTCGAGCACCACGGCGCCTTGCTTGCGCCGCTCGGCCAGGCCGGTGGCCAGCCACTGCTCGATCAGGTGATGAGCCACGTTGTCGTGGGTCTCCCCCACCATCACCGTGGGGGCTTGCGCCAGTACGTCGAGCAATTGCCCGGCATCGATCTGCTGGCCGCTGCGCACATCAACGATCGCGCCCCAGCCGGGGATGTTGGCTTCGACACGGGCATAGGCGGTCTGGGCCGGCGGCGCATTGACCGTGGCGCAGCCGACGAGCAGGGCAAGGCACGCCCCAAGCAGGCAGTTCGTGTACATGAGAGGGTCCTGTGGGGTCAGTATTCGAACGTGACGCCGAACGAGGTGGTACGCCCACGCCCGGTACCGCGGTCCAGTGAGGCGGACATGATCGAGTCCACCGAGGCGTTGTAGCTGTAGGTCTTGTTCTCCACGTTCTCGACGTTGAAGAACAGGCTGACGTTCTGCTGCACCTGCCAGCTGCCGTAAAGGTCCCAGATCACGCCGGTAGACTGTGTCTTCCTGGTTTCGTACCAGTCCCAGCTTTCTTCGGCAGGGCCGGAGTACTCGCCGCGGGCGCCGAGCACCACGCGCTCGTCGAACCAGCGCGTGCCCAGGTCGAGGGTCCAGTAGCGGTCGGGCTGGCTGTTGATGTCTTCGAGTTCGATGCCCGAGGTGGTCGGCGCCTTGGTGGTGGCGCGGGTCCAGGAGAGGTTGGCGTAGACGAAGCCTGCGTCGTAGCGGCCCTCGATCTCGTAGCCGCTCATGCGCACCTGCTCGGGCCAGTTGACCCAGTTGGCCTTGGCCGAGTATTCGCCGTCGTCATCGACGATGTCGAACGACTGCGGGGTGATATAGCCGTCGATCTTGCTGATGAAGCGGTTGACCTTGAGCTGGGCGTAGTCGTTGCTGCTGAACAGCCCGGCGCGACTGAGATTGAAGCCGAACTCGTAGTTGGTGGAGCGCTCCTGGCGCAGGTAGGGGTTGGCCCCCACGCCGTCGGCATCGCTGGCGTCGGCGGTCATCGGTACCTTCTCGAAGAACATCTCCTGCACCCGCGGTGCACGCGAGGTGCGCGACCAGCTGGTGTAGAGCTGCATCCAGTCATAGGGCTTTACGGCAAAGCCGATACGCGGGTTGAAGCTGTGCTCGCGGCGGGTGATGTCCACATCGCCCCCGCCGATACCCGCGCACTCGCGCAAAATCGAGCACTTGGGCACGTGGCCGCTGACCTTGTAGCCGTCGTAGTGCATGCCCAGGGTCATGGCATAAATGTCGTAGTCCAGCTCCAGGGTACTGAACAGGCTTTCGGTCTGCTGCTTGCCTTCGGGGTTGGCCCCGCGTTTTTCCGGCGTGTCGGCAACGAAGTCGTCGGTGTAGTAGCGCATGCCGTTGCTCCAGCTCGCTTCCACCGGGCCGAGGTTGAAACGGCTGAGGTTGGTGAAGTCGAAACCGTGGGCATCGTCGTGGGTCTTGCGGCCGATGAAGGTGGATTCCTCCACCGGCGGGTAATCGAGCTGGGTCTTGTTCTGGTAGGCGTTGACCGTCAGGTTCACCCATTCGTTGTAGGGCGTGTAGGCGTACTTGGCGCGGTAGGTTTCGTTGCGCAGTTCCCATGGGTAGTTGTGGTAGAACTCGTTGCGGTACTGCACGCCGCTGAGGTCCAGGCGGTGCAGGTCGTTGGGCTGCAGGCGCACCTTGAGCAGGCCCGAGCGCGGGCTCTGCTTGGTGGTGTCGTAGTGGTTTTCCTGGCCGGAGCTGGTCTTGTATTCGCCGGTTTGCGAACTGCTGGCGGCGGCGACGATGCCGTACACGCCCTCGCTATCCTCGGGACGGGTTCGTGCGCCAGCGGCGAGCATGCGCGTGTTGCCGTAACCGTTGTTGCCGGTGCGGTAGGTGCTGCGCACACCCACGCGGTGGTCGGGCTTGACGATGTCGTCGATATCGAAGGTGCGGAAGTTGGCGGTGCCCCCCAGGGTATTGGCCCCTTCGGCGCCGTCCACCGCGCCGCGCTGCACATCGACACCGGCCAGCAGGTTGGGGTCGACGAAGGCCATCGGCCCGCCCGAACCGTGACCGGCGTTGTTGCGGAAGGTCTGGGTCACGCCGTCGATCATGGTGTTGACCCGCCCCAGGCCCGACAGCCCGCGGATGTTCACCGAAACCCCGGGCTGGCTGCGTGAATGCAGGGTGTAGGTACCGGGCATGGAACGCACCAGGCTGTTGAGGTCCTGGCGTTCGGCGTGCACTTCGCGGCTGCTGCGGATCACGCCCGGGCGCTCGCCCAGTGCGTTGACCAGCGTGGGGCCCACCTCCAGCGCGCTGCGGCTCTGTTCATCGGCGCGCAGCACGAAGCTCTTGTCCTTGAGCTGCACGATGCGCAGCCCGGTACCCATCAGCAGCAGGTCGAAGGCTTCCTTGCGGTTGTACTCGCCATCCAGGCCCTGGGTCTGGCGCTTGTCGGTCAGCTCCGGGGAAAAGGTCAGCATCACGCCGGTGGCGCCCGCCAACTGATTGAGTGCGGGCGCCAGCGGGCCTGCCGCAATCTGGTAATGCTTGCGTACAGCTGCGTGCTGAGCGGTGGGCGCCTCCATGGGCGCCGCCATTGCAACGCTGGCACCACTGACGGCAAGCGCCAGCACAGTAAGCGCGCCCTGCGCCGCCTTGAAAACACGGTGCCTGTCGGGCTGCTGGCCTGGATTTACGGTCGGCGCGATGCGTTTCACGTGAAGCTCCCTGGAACGTTGCAATGGTCTTGCAATAGAGGTCACGTGAGGCAGGCAAAAAGGGAAATGAAAATCAGTATTATTTTTAAAATCATTCATCAGCATGCGCGCGGATAAATGTTGGAACAGTTCTGCCCGTGGTGTTCACGCGCCTACGGCGCAAAGGACGCTATGCTTGCAGGGCCTTCCGTTGACGAACGGTGCCACAGCACCCGCACACGGAACGGCCGACTCGAGTGGCAGGGAGGCCGTGATAAAGGAACCGCACATGGAAAAATACCGATTGGCCGCTGCGCAGCTCGACGAGAGCCTCAGCAGAATTCGCGAACAACGCGATCACCTCCTCGCACTGGGGGAGGCGGAGCAAGCCGCTCCACTCACCAGAATCCTCAACATCGTTCGACTGGAGCTTGAGCTGTCACCGGTAGGTGGGCCCAAGGCGACCAGGCATTGACGCGAGGGCAATGAAACGCGAAAGCCACCTTGATAGGTGGCTTTTCTGTTCTATAGAGTGGCGCGTCGCTTGATAGCCCTACTCCCCTGGACCCTGCCCCATGACTGATCGCCAGATTATCGTCCCCGACGAGATGAAATTGCTTTGCGAGCGTGCTGGTTATGCCCCCGCGGTAAAGGTGGGCAGAACCCTGTACTGCGCCGGGCAGGTGGGTCGAACGCCGGAGCTGGAGGTGATTGAAGACCCGGAGCAGCAGTTTCTGGCGGCCTGGGAAAACCTTCGCCTCGTGCTCGCGGCGGGCGGTTGCGGGTTTGACGACGTGGTCGAAATGACGACCTATCACATCGACATGCAACGCCATATGCCGCTGTTCAGGAGCGTGAAGGACAAGGTCTTTCCAAGGGGCACCTGTGCATGGACCTGCATAGGCGTCAGCGAACTCGCCCGACCAGGGTTGCTGGTGGAGATCAAGTGCATTGCGGTGCAGCGGTAGGTGCGGGTAAGGAGTAGAAGCCCAGAAACGAAAAAAGCCGCTCAAGGCGGCTTGTTCCGGGCTTCAACGCACTTCAGCGAAGGGCGGTGAAAGCATCTATGGTGCGGACGAAGAGACTCGAACTCTTACAGCTTGCGCCGCTGGAACCTAAATCCAGTGTGTCTACCAATTTCACCACGTCCGCGTGAAGCTTTTAAAGCAAAGGCGCCGGATTTTCATCGGGCGCCTTTTAGAATATGGGGTGGACGATGGGGATCGAACCCACGACAACAGGAGTCACAATCCTGTGCTCTACCAACTGAGCTACGCCCACCATATTGCTTTACTGCTTTTACTTGTGCCAGCTGCCTGTATTGGCGCACCCGGCAGGACTCGAACCTGCGACCATCCGCTTAGAAGGCGGATGCTCTATCCAGCTGAGCTACGGGCGCATATTTAATCTGCTTTCTGTTAGGATTACAAATTAACTTTTAGTCATACCGAACAAGCTATCAAAACCACTTATTCTGCCTGACCTTGCTAACCAGTGCTAGGCTCTGCCCGACAAGTGCGATGAATGTTATAGACGAGCGGCAAAGTCGTCAACACCTTTTTGAAAAAAATTCATTTTATTTAAGGGGTTAGGGGAATTGCCAGACCAAGCGCCTTTGCCCTGCGCCCCGGTCATGCGAGAATGCGCGCTCTTTTTATTCCCTCTCGATGGTTAATCACGCGTCATGACTGCACAACTTATCGACGGCAAGGCGATCGCCGCCAGCCTGCGCCAGCAGATCGCCCAACGTGTCGCGCAACGTCGCGAGCAAGGCCTGCGCACCCCCGGCCTGGCAGTGATCCTGGTAGGCAGCGACCCCGCCTCCCAAGTCTATGTTTCGCACAAGCGTAAAGACTGTGAAGAGGTCGGCTTCAACTCCCAGGCCTATGACCTGCCCAGCGACACCACCCAGCAGGCGCTGACCGACCTGATCGACCGCCTCAATGAAGACGCCGACATCGACGGCATCCTGCTGCAGCTGCCACTGCCGGCGCACCTGGATGCCTCGCTGCTGCTCGAGCGCATTCGCCCCGACAAGGACGTGGACGGTTTCCACCCTTATAACGTAGGTCGTCTGGCCCAGCGCATCCCGCTGCTGCGCCCGTGCACCCCCAAAGGCATCATGACCCTGCTGCACAGCACCGGTCAGGACCTGTACGGCATGAATGCGGTGGTAGTGGGCGCCTCGAACATCGTCGGCCGCCCCATGGCCATGGAGCTGCTGCTGGCCGGCTGCACCGTGACCGTGACCCACCGCTTCACCAAGGACCTGGCCGGCCACGTCGGCCGCGCCGACCTGGTGGTGGTGGCTGCCGGCAAGCCGGGGCTGGTCAAGGGTGAATGGATCAAGGAAGGCGCCATCGTCATCGACGTGGGCATCAACCGCCAGGAAGACGGCAAGCTGGTGGGCGACGTGGTCTACGAGACCGCCCTGCCCCGCGCCGGCTGGATCACTCCGGTGCCAGGCGGCGTCGGGCCGATGACCCGGGCGTGCCTGCTGGAGAACACCTTGTATGCGGCCGAAGAGCTGCACGGTTGACCCCGCTGGATTTAAGTTCCAGCGGCGCTAGCCACTAAAGGAACGGCACCTGAGAAGGTGCCGTTTTTTTTGGCCTGAAACAAACGCACGCTCGTCAGCAAAGGCCGTCAGGTTGACGAACGGTCATGACAATGGTCAGATGCGGCCCAGTTTCAGGTGCCTGCTGCCGCCGTGCAGCAGGTGAAACGGGAAGCCGGTGCGTCTTGCATGACTAGTCCGGCGCTGCCCCCGCAACGGTAAGCGAGTGAAGCATCCAACAGGCCACTGTGCGCAACGCATGGGAAGGCGGATGACTTCGAGCCTCGCAAGCCCGGAGACCGGCCTGCAAACCCACGACTGTTGAAAGGATGCGTTCAGTCATTTTGGCAAACCTGCGGTGGGCGGGCACGAGCCGGTATTCTGGCGCGCGTTCGCCGGAACCCTCCTGTGCGCTTCCCGAAAAATCCTTTTTCGAGAAGTAGATGAAGACACGTCGTTTTACCCTGATCGGTTGCCTGATCGGCAGCCCGGCCCTGGCGGCCAGCGAACCCCTGACCCTCGACCAGCAGATCGTTTCCGCACCCTCGGTGGAGTCCACCACGGTGGCCGAGATGGCGCGCTATGGCAGCAAGGTGGAGGTCGTGGACCGCGAGCAGATCGAGCGCGCCGGCCCCAGCGCGGACATCACCCGCGTGCTGCAGATGTTCGTGCCCGGCCTGTATGTGGCGCCCAAGCAGGGGCCGTTCGACTATGGCACCTATTCGCTGCTGGGCGGGCGCAACGACGACACGCTGATCATGCTCGACGGGGTGCGCCTGAACAACCGCCTCTACGGCGGCATCTATATAGACACCCTGCCCGCCGCCGCCATCGAGCGCATCGAGGTACTCAAGGGCGGCCAGAGCCTGCTGTTCGGCACCCAGGCCGTGGCCGGGGTCATCAACATCGTCACCCGTTCGGCCCATAGCCGCGACCCCTCGGGCCAGGTCAACCTGGGCGTCGACAGCTTCATGGGGCGCAACGGCGATGCCCGTATCGAGCGCATCTTCAGCAACGGCCTGGGCGACCTGGGGCTGCTGGCCTACGTCAGCCACAACGTGTCCGAGGGCTACCAGCCCTACCACAGCAGCCAGATCACCTCGACGGTCAGCGACAAGAAGCGCAGCTACGAGGTCAACACCTTCGGCGCCAAGGCCGCACAAAGCCTGGGCGATGACAGCCGCCTGGAGCTGTTCTACCAGTACAGCGCCGCCAACCTGGACTTCCTGCGCCCGGACGCCAACCGCCGTACCACCAACGACCGCGTGCAGCAGATCGCCACGGCCACCTTCGAGCAGCGCCTGAACCCCGACTTCAGCTACTTCGTCAAAGGCCACATGAACGATTGGGATACGCGCTACACCCGCATCTACAACAACACCGACGGCAGCACCCGTACCCTCAACCACGACGACTACTGGGGCTTCAGCGACTGGGGCATGCAGGCAGAAGGCAAGGCCGTGCTCCCCGGCGAGCACACCCTGGTGTTCGGTACCGACAACCAGTGGTTCAAGGGCAAGGACGACGTGCTCAAGATCGATAACAACCAGGCCGAGGCCCATGCGCTGTATGTGCAGCTGCGCCCTGTCATCGACGCCCTGCCTGACTGGCACCCCAGCATCGGCGTGCGCCGCGAGCACCTGAGCGGTGGTGACAGTGCCACGGTGGGCATGCTCACCTCGCTCTACGACCTGACCGACCAGCTCAAGCTGCGCGGCCAGTTCGGCACCGCCTACAAGCTGCCCAACGCCGAGCAACTGTACGTCAACGAACCGGGCGACGAGATGGGCAACCCCAACCTCAAGCCGGAGAAGAGCCGCAATGCCGAACTGGGCCTGGACTACACCGGCCTGATCCAGGGCCAGCCTTACAGCCTGAGCGGTACGCTGTTCACCCGGCGCATCGAGGACCTGATCACCATCGTGGATGCACAATGGGTCAACGGCGATGGCGAGATCCAGGTGCGCGGCGTCGAGGTCAACGGGCAGTTCCAGCTCAGTGACCGCTGGCAGCTGGCGGCAGACATGACGCGCAACCTGAGCGAGTCGCGCAACGGCGCCACCCTCAACAACATTCCCGGGTTCTTTGCACGCAGCCGGCTGGGGTACGAGTCGGGTGACCGGATGTGGGGCGCAGGCGCGGCGGTGCGCTACATCGGCACGGTGAAAAGCCCGCGGGATGTGGACTACGGGCATTACACCGTGGTGGACGCCGATGCCTACCGCTACCTGGACGGCGCCCGCCAGCATCGCCTGAGCCTGCTGCTGGAAAACCTGCTGGACCGCGACTACACCACCAGCATGGACAGCGGCGCGCGCAAGGTGCAGAACCTGGGAAGGCCGTTCACCAGCGAAGTGCGTTACACCTACAGCTTCTAGAAGCAGCGCGGGTCAAGCCCGCTCCCACAGGCTCATCCGTCACCTGTGGGAGCGGGCTTGACCCGCGAAAGCCGCACCACGGACTCAAGGACAAGCCCATGCCCATCCCCAGCAAACCCGAGTGGTCGCACATTCCCGCCCACGCCCGCCACGTGATGCTGTGCACCGGCCCGCGCTGCACCCAGCGCGGCGCGCAGCAGGTGTGGAAAGTGGTGCGCAACGAACTGCTCGCCGCCCAGCGCATGGAAACCGCCGACGGCGTGCTGCTGACCCGTACCCACTGCCAGTTCCCGTGCAACCTGGGCCCGGTCGCCACCGTCTACCCCGAGCGCTGCTGGTACCGCATCGCCAGCGCCGACGATGCCCGCCGCCTGGTGCGCGAGCACCTGGTCGCAGGTACCCCGGTCAGCGCACTGCTGCTCAATGGTGATACCCCATGACGCGCCTGCTCTGCCTGCTGTTGTGCCTGCTCGGCACCACGGCCCACGCCCAGACCTACCGTAACTGCGGCCAGGACTGGACCCTGCCGCACGCCCCGCCGCAGCGCATCCTGGCGCTCAACCAGCATGCCGCCGACCTGCTGCTGGCCCTGCAGGTCGGCCCGTCGCTGGTTGCGGTGAGCTACGTCGATGACGACCCCGAGGCGCTGGCCTCCCGGCGCTACCGCGGCGTGCCACTGCTATCGCGGCTGTATCCCTCGCCGGAGGTGTTCTATGCCCAGCGCTACGACCTGGTGGTCGGCGGTTTCGCCAGCGCCTTTCGCGATGGCGTGGGCGCACGCACCCACCTGACCCGCAATGGCATCGGCAGCTACCTGCTGGAGAACGCCTGCGACCCGCGCCCGGCCTCCGGCTTCGCGGCCATCGAAGACGACCTGCGCAGCCTGGGCAAGCTGCTGCAGCGCGAACCCCAGGCCGCTCGGCTGATCGCGCAGCAACGAGCAGACCTGGACCGCGCCCGCCAGCTCGCCGCGCAGCATGCCCCACTTTCGGTGTTCTACCTGGACAGCGAGCACCAGGGCCTCGACAGCGAGGGCAGCCGCGGCTTCATCACCCAACTGATCCAGGTCGCCGGTGGGCGCAACCTGTTCGCCGACGTCGACCTGCACCGCGTGACCGTCGACCCCGAAACCCTGCTGCAACGCGACCCGGACGTGATCATCCTGGCCGACGCCGTCTGGTCGCCGGCCCGGCGCAAGCGCGAGTACCTGCACAACCACCCGGCCCTTTCGAAGTTGCGTGCGGTGCGCGAGGGCCGGCTGATCGACCTGCCCTTCACGCACCTGGTGGCAGGCGAACACAGCGCCCGTGCTGCCGTCGCGCTGGCCAACCAGTTGCGTGACATGGCCGAGCACCTGCCCTGAACCGGCACAGCCGATTACGCTGCAATACCCCGCTTTTCAGCTTTCCCCGCTGAGCGCCCCGCGCGCTTCAGCCGGGATTGCAGCGCCACTGCATCGACAATAGACGCACTGCCAACCCCGGATGCGTGCCTCGATGCAAACCACCAATACAGTCTTGATGATCCGCCCCGCGCGGTTCGCCTTCAACCCGGACACCGCACTCAACAACCGCTTCCAGCAGCCTGCACTGGACCCCGACCAGGCACAGCATAAAGCGCTGGAAGAGTTCGACGGCTATGTGGACACCCTGCGCCAGCATGGCGTCGAGGTGCTGGTGGTGCAGGACACGCCGGCCCCGCACACGCCTGACTCGATCTTCCCCAACAACTGGTGGAGCAGCCACGCCGACGGCAGCCTGGTGCTCTACCCGATGGAGGGCCACAACCGCCGCCTGGAACGCGACAAGGGCGTGCTGCAGGTGCTCGCCGACCGTTTCAGTATTCACAACACCATCGACCTGAGCCCGCTGGAGCAACAGAGCATGTTCCTGGAAGGCACCGGCAGCATGGTGCTCGACCGCGAACACCGCATCAGCTACGCCTGCCACTCCGGGCGCACCCACACCGAAGCACTGCGCCAGTTCGCCGACAGGCTCGACTACCGCCTGTGCCTGTTTCACGCCGTCGACCGGCACCGGGCGCCCATCTATCACTGCAACGTGATGATGAGCGTGGGCCGCGGGCTGTCGGTGGTGTGCCTCAAGGCACTGCCCGATGCCGACGAGCGCCGTACCCTGGAACACAGCCTGCGTGCCACCGGCAAGGACATCCTGGCCCTGGACTTCGACCAGCTCGAAGGCTTCGCCGGCAACATGCTCGAAGTGCACGACAAGCAAGGCCAGCCGCTGCTGGTGATGTCGCGCAGTGCCTGGCGCTCGCTGCACCCCCAGCAGCGCCGCCAGGTCGAGCGGCACACCCACCCGGTGGTGGTGAACATCGACAACATCGAACGCATCGGCGGCGGCAGCGCGCGCTGCATGCTCGCCGAAGTGCACCTGCCGGTGCGCAATTGACCGACCACAAGAAGGAGCTCCCCATGACCCGTTACATCGACGTCAACGACCTCAGCCAACTGGTCGCCCGCAAGGGCCTCACTACCTGCCTGGAAGAAATGGCCGAGTACATCCGCCAGGACTACCTGCGCTGGCACGACTTCGAAAAGTGCGCGCGCCTGGCCAACCACTCGCCAGACGGGGTGATCGAGCTGATGCCGGCCTCCGACGCCAACCTCTACGCCTTCAAGTACGTCAACGGCCACCCGAAGAACACCCAGCGCGGCATGCTCACCGTGATGGCGTTCGGTGCGCTGGGCGATGTCGACACCGGCGCGCCATTGCTGCTCAGCGAAATGACCCTGACCACCGCGATCCGCACCGCCGCCACCTCGGCCCTGGCCGCACGCTACCTGGCGCGCCCCGACAGCCGCAGCATGGCGCTGATCGGCAACGGTTCGCAGAGCGAGTTCCAGGCCATCGCCTTCCACGCGCTGGTGGGCATCGAGGAAATCCGCCTGTACGACCTGGACCCACAAGCCACGGCCAAACTGGCCGCGAACCTTCGCGCCTTCCCGGCGATCAAGGTGGTACTGGCCAGCTCCGTGGCCGATGCGGTACGCGGCGCCGACATCGTCACCACGGTCACCGCCGACAAGGCCTACGCCACCATCCTGACCGCCGACATGATCGAGCCGGGCATGCACCTGAACGCGGTGGGTGGCGACTGTCCGGGCAAGACCGAGCTGCACCGCGACATCGTCGACGCCGCACGGGTGATCGTCGAGTACGAACCGCAGAGCCGCATCGAGGGCGAGATCCAGCAGATGCCAGCCGACTCGCCGATCACCGAGTTCTGGCAAGTGGTCAACGGCCAGGTGCTCGGCCGCGAGAACGACACCCAGGTCACCCTGTTCGACTCGGTGGGCTTTGCCATCGAAGACTACTCGGCCCTGCGCTATGTGCTGGATGTGGCCAAGGCCCTGGATATCGGCCATGAAATCGACCTGGTGCCGGCCCTGGAAAACCCCAAGGACCTGTTTGCACGGCTGCTGCCCAAGGTTCAGGCGGTGCACAAGAAACGCGCCTAGACCGGGCCTGCACGTCAATCCAGGCGGCCGTGCACCTTGCACGGCCGTACACAGCAAGCTGCCCCGAAGCCAAAACAGGAGGTCATGCAGCCGATTCGGCTGACACCGAATCGCCAACAGCAGAATCCGGCAGCCAGCGCCGGCCCAAACGACACAAAAAAAATGCTGCCTTCACGCATTCTGACGCCAGACCGAAGAGTCACACACAGACCAAGGCTCAGGCCAACGAAGCGTTCACTGCCCTACATCAACTACAAGACACAGGGATACCTTTATGACCTCGCTGCGAAAGCTGCTCAGCGTGCTGCTCCTGCCCATGTGCGCGAGCACAGTCCAGGCCCAGGAATGGAAAGAAATCCGTTTCGGCGTGTTCCCCGAATACCCGCCCTTCGAATCCGTCGCCGCCGATGGCAGCCTGCAAGGTCTCGACATCGAGCTGGGCAATGCCATCTGTGAAAAGCTGCAGGTCAAGTGCACCTGGGTGCACAACGAATTCGACGGCATGATCCCGGCCCTGCGTGCACGCAAGTTCGACGCAATCATGTCGTCCATGGCGGTGACGCCGGCCCGTCAGAAGCAGATCGAGTTTTCCGATCGCCTGTTCCTCAGCCCCACCTCGGTGATCGTGCGCAAGGGCGCCGACTTCGGCGACACCCCCGAATCGCTCGAGGGCAAGACCGTTGGCGTGTTGCAAGGCTCGCTGCAAGAGGCCTACGCCCGCGCCAAGCTGGCGCCGCTGGGCGCCCGGGTCAAAGCCTACCAGGCCCAGAACCAGAACTATGCCGACCTCATGAACGGGCGCCTGGACGCCACCCTCACCGACAAGCTCGAAGCGCAGCTGAACTTCCTCAACACCCCCGAAGGCGCCGACTTCAAGAGCGGCCCGGCAATCAAGGACCCCACCCTGCCCCTGGACATCGCCATGGGCCTGCGCAAGAACGACGCCGAGCTCAAGGCGCTGATCGACAAGGGCATCGCCGCGGTGCTGGCCGATGGCACCTTCGCCAGGATCCAGCAGAAGTACGTCGGCGACCTCGATATCTACAACGAGTAATCGCCTGCAGAGCCCGGGCCTGCACGGCCCGGTGCGCTGTCGCACCCGCCTTTGGTCCTACCGAGAGTTTTCCCGTGAACGACTTCCTCACCTCCACCGGCTTGCAGGCGCTGAGCCTGCAGGGCTTCGGCCCGCTGTTGCTGCAAGGAACCTGGATGACCCTGCAACTGGCCTTTCTGTCACTGGGCCTGAGCCTGCTGCTGGGCCTGATCGGCGCCAGCGCCAAGCTGTCCTCGCTGCGCCTGCTGCGCATTCCCGCCACCCTCTACACCACGCTGATTCGCAGCGTGCCCGACCTGGTGCTGATCCTGCTGATCTTCTACACCCTGCAGCTGTGGCTCAACGACCTGACCGAGCTGCTTGGCTGGGATTACGTCGAGATCAACCCGTTCATGGCCGGCGTGATCACCCTGGGCTTCATCTATGGCGCCTACTTCACCGAGAACTTTCGCGCAGCGATCCTCAGCGTGCCCCATGGCCAGCTGGAAGCGGCTACCGCCTACGGGCTGAGCCGCGTGCAGCGCTTCCAGCTGGTGCTGTTCCCGCAACTGATGCGCTTCGCCCTGCCGGGGCTGGGCAACAACTGGCTGGTGCTGCTCAAGTCCACCGCGCTGGTGTCGATCATCGGCCTCTCCGACCTGGTAAAGGCTGCGCAGAACGCCGGCAAGACCACCAATGAGCCGTTGTACTTTCTGCTGTTCGCGGGGCTGGTCTACCTGCTTATCACCACCCTTTCCAATCGCCTGTTCAAGGTGCTGGAACGGCGCTACAACACCGGCATCAAGGGGTTGGCATCATGATCGAACTGCTTCAGGAATACGGCCGGGCCTACCTGTACAGCGATGGCGCGGGCATGTCGGGGCTGGCGATGACGCTGTGGCTGTTCATCGTGACCATGGTGCTGGGTCTGGTGCTGTCGTTGCCACTGGCGCTGGCGCGGGTGTCGCGCAAGCGCTGGCTGCGCTGGCCGGTAGAGCTGTACACCTTCGTGTTTCGCGGCACCCCGCTGTATATCCAGTTGTTGATCTGCTACACCGGGCTGTACGGGCTGGAGGTGGTGCGTGACAACGCGCTGCTCGACCAGTTCTTGCGCAATGCGCTCAACTGCACGCTGCTGGCCTTTGTGCTCAACACCTGCGCCTACACCGTGGAGATCTTCGCCGGGGCCATTCGCAACATTCCCCATGGCGAGATCGAGGCCGCCCAGGCCTACGGCCTGCATGGCTGGCGCCTGAACCTGTTCGTGGTGCTGCCGGCAGCCCTGCGCCGCGCGCTGCCGGTGTACAGCAACGAGCTGATCCTGATGCTGCATGCCACCTCGCTGGCGTTCACCGCCACCGTCGCCGACGTCCTCAAAGTGGCCCGCGACGCCAACGCCGCGACCTTTCTGACGTTCCAGGCCTTCGGCATCGCGGCCATTCTGTACATGCTGCTGTCCTTCGCGCTGGTCGGGCTGTTTCGCCTGGCCGAACGCCGCTGGATGCGTTTCCTTGTTCCTGCCCGAGGCTGACCCATGACCCTTTGCGCACACCCCCTGCCGGCCCATGGCCAGGCCCTGTACGAAACCCCCACCGCCCCGCGCGTCAGCAGCGCCGCCATCAAACTGAGCGTGGATGCCCTGCACAAGAGCTATGGCGATCACCAGGTACTCAAGGGCGTCTCGCTGCAGGCGCGCAAGGGCGACGTGATCAGCCTGATCGGCGCCAGCGGCTCGGGCAAGAGCACCATGCTGCGGTGCATCAACTTTCTCGAACAGCCGGACTCGGGCGTGATCACCCTCGACGACCAGAGCATCGAGATGCACCAGGGCCGCGCCGGCACCCGCGCGCCGAACCCGGCCCAGTTGCAGAACCTGCGCACGCGCCTGGCCATGGTGTTCCAGCACTTCAACCTGTGGAGCCACATGACCGTGCTGGAGAACATCTGCCTGGCGCCGCGCCGCGTGCTTGGGGTGAGCCCGCGCGAGGCCGAGGCCCGCGCCCGCGCCTACCTGGACAAGGTCGGCTTGCCAGGGCGCGCGGCCGATCAATACCCGGCATTCCTGTCTGGCGGGCAACAGCAGCGCGTGGCCATTGCCCGGGCGCTGGCGATGGAACCGGAGATCATCCTGTTCGACGAACCGACCTCGGCACTGGACCCGGAACTGGTTGGCGAAGTGCTCAAGGTGATACAGACGCTGGCCGAGGAAGGCCGTACCATGCTGATGGTCACCCACGAGATGGGCTTTGCCCGCCAGGTGTCGAGCCAGGTACTGTTCCTGCACCAAGGCCGGGTCGAGGAACAGGGCGGCCCGCAGATGCTCGACCAGCCGCAGAGCGAACGCCTGCAGCAATTTCTTTCCAACCGTTTGAAGTGAACCGACGCCACCATGGACACCAAGGCCAACCGCTTGCATGACACGCCGCCTCTGGATCGGATCGACGAGGCGATCATCGACGTACTGCGCCACAACGGGCGCATCACCTACGAAAAGCTGTCTTCGCTGGTGCACCTGACGCCCAGGCCTTGCCTGGAGCGGGTGCGCAAACTGGAGCGACGCGGGGTGATACGTGGTTATGGCGCGATCATCGATGTGCAGCGGGTGTCGCCAGGGTTGTCGCTGCTGGTGCTGGTGGCGTTGTCCAACCAGAGCGGGCGCTCGGCCCAGCGGGCCTTCGAGGCCTGCATGAAGGCCTGCCCGCAGGTATTCGAGTGCCAGCTCATCAGCGGGCATTTCGACTACAGCCTGCGCATGCGCTGCCGGGACATGGAGCATTACCGGGTGCTGAGCGAAACCTGGATGAACAACGACGAGCTGCACATCGACAAGCTGGTGGCGCACCCGGAACTGGCGGTGGTGAAGAACACGGCGCCGCAGTTGTAGCGCCGGCCCTGCAGCAGCCGGCCTTGCCGGCCAAGGGCCCGATGCGGCATTACGCCTGGCGCAACACCACCCACTCATGCGGCTGCACATACTCGCGCACCCATCCCACCACCTCCGCCGCCGGCATCGGCCGGGCGATGCCGTAGCCCTGCGCCACATCGCAGCCAAGCCCCATCAGCACCTCGCCATGCTCCACCGTCTCCACCCCCTCGGCGATCACCTGGCGCCCGAAGGCCCGTGCCAGGCCGATCACCGCGCGGGTCAGGGCCAGGTCATCCTGGTCATGCAGGATGTCGCGCACGAACGACTTGTCGATCTTGATCGCCTGGGTGGGCAGGCGCTTGAGATAGCTCAGCGACGAATAGCCGGTGCCAAAGTCATCCAGTGAAAACTGCACCCCCAACTGCTGACACGCCTCCAGGCATTCGCTGACCCGCTTGATGTTCTCGATTGCCACCGACTCGACGATCTCAAGGTCGAGCATGCGCGGCGCAACCCCGTCATGACGCGCAAGCAACAGGCGCAGGCGCTCGACGAAGTCAGACCGTTGAAAGTGGCGCGCCGCGATGTTCACGCTCACCGACCAGCGATACCCGGCGTCCTGCCAATGCTGCATCTGCGCCATCGCGCGGTCGATCACCCACTCGCCGATGTCCACGATCAGGTCGGTCTGCTCGATCAACGGCAGGAACTCCGCTGGCGGCACCAGCCCCTTGACCGGGTGCTGCCAGCGCAGCAAGGCCTCGAAGCCCAGCACCTCGCCACTGCGCATGTTCACCTTGGGCTGGTAGAACAGGCGCAGCTCGCCATTCTTCATGGCGCGGCGGACCCGCTCAACCGTCTGGTGCGTGGCCTTCACTTCCTGGTCCAGCGATACGTCGAACAGGTGGAAGCGGTTGCGTCCGCTCTGCTTGGCCACGTACATCGCCTGGTCGGCATGGCGCAGCAGGGTGTCGGCATCATCGTTGTCGGCCGGGTACAGGGTCACGCCGATACTGGCGCTGACACTGATCTGCTGGCCACGAATCGAATACGGCGCCGCCACCGCCGACAGCACCCGCCCCAGCACCGTGCGCAACTGCGCCTGGCCCTCGACATGGCGCAGAATCAGCACGAACTCGTCACCAGACAACCGCGCAACCGCATCGCCGCCACGCAGTATGCCCTTGAGCCGCGCCGCCACCTCGACCAGCAGCAGGTCGCCGCAGGCATGCCCATAGCCGTCGTTGACCGCCTTGAAGCCGTCCAGATCGAGCATGCACACCGCCAGCGGGAACTGCTCGGTGCGCGAGAATTCCAGGGCCTGGTTCAGCAGGTCCGAAAGGAATGCGCGGTTGGGCAGCCCGGTGAGCACGTCATGCCCCACGCGCCATTGCAGGGTGTGCACCAGCTGGCGTTTCTCGCTGACGTCGAAGCGGATCGACACATATTTGCGGACCTTGCCGGTGGCCGGGTCCAGCAGTGGCACCATGGTGCTGTCGACCCAGTACAGCGAGCCGTTCTTGGCGCGGTTGCAGATCTCGCCCTTCCAGACCTTGCCGGCTACCAGCGATGCCCACATGCTCTCGAAGAAGTCACTGCCGTGCAGGCCGGAATTGAGGATGCGGTGGTTGGCCCCCAGCAGCTCTTCACGGCTGTAGCCGGAGATGCTGCAGAACTGCTGGTTGACGTAGGTGATGCGTCCGGCGAGGTCGGTTTCGGAAAAGATCGCGGCCGCGTCGACGGCCGCGCGGTAGTTGTCATCCATGCTCGTTCACTCGCCTGGCGGCTATCGGTTGAAGCGTTCAACCAAGGCACGCAGGCCGCTGGAAATATGCTCAAGCTCGCCACCACGGGTGGCGGCGGCATTGGCGTTGTCGGCAGTCTTCTGCACCGTGCCGGCTACCCGATTGATCTGCTGCGACACGTCCTCCGCCACGTAGGACTGCTCCTGCGAGGCGGCCGCCATCTGCTGGGTCATATCGGTGATGCGTGCCACCGCCTCGCGAATGCCTTGCAGTGCGCGCTGCGCCTCGACCACCTGCGCCACGCCCTGCTCGGCCTCCTGGATGCCCAGGTTGGCGATGCTCACCGCGTCATCGGCGCCGCTGCGCAGGGTCTCGATGATGCCCTGGATCTGCTGGGTCGACTGGCGGGTCTTGCCCGCCAGGGCGCGCACCTCATCGGCCACCACGGCAAATCCGCGGCCCTGCTCGCCAGCACGCGCCGCCTCGATGGCAGCGTTGAGCGCCAGCAGGTTGGTCTGGTCGGCAATCGCCTGGATCACGCTGGCAGCCAGCATGATGTCCTGGGTCTGCCCGGCCAGGTGGCCGACCGCCTGGTTGATCTGGGTGACGGTGCTGGCCAGCAGCTGGATCGCCTCGCGCGAGGTACCGGCCACCTGGCTGCCCTGTTCGGCCAGCTGGTTGGCGGTGCCGGCCTCGCTGGCGGTCTGCTGTACATGCACCGCCACTTCGGCGATGGATGCCGCCATCTCGGTCATCGCCGCCGCGGTCATGTCGGTTTCGGCGCGCTGGTCGAGCAGCGCCAGCTCGGTGGCATTGGACAGCCGGCTGGAATCGCTGGCGGCCACGGCCATCTGGTTGGCCAGGTCGCTCAGGCGCGTCAGCGCGGTTTTCAGGCGCGCCTCTTCACTGATCAACACCATCTGCAGTTGCGCGGTCGGCCCCAGCGCTTCGCTGTAGGCCAGCGCACTGATCGGGTCGGAGAACGTGTTGGGGGTGCTGCGCACGATCTGGCGCACTTCATGGCGCAGGCGATTGTGCCCCCACAGGCCCACCGCCACGAACAGCGCCAGGGTGATGCCCTGCCCGCCCCAGCCCGGCAACAGCCGGTTGGCGCCTATGGCCAAAGCGGCTGCCAGCAACGGCAGCGCAAGCACGCGGCCCTGCAGGGCCAGGCGACGCCCGAAGGGCACGGGGGGCTTGCCTTCACGCAGACGGGCATACAGCGCTTCGGCGCGCTGCACCTGATCGCGAGTGGGCTTGACCCGTACCGATTCGTAGCCGACCAGGCGGCCGTCCTCGAGCACCGGTGTGACGTAGGCGCTGACCCAGTAGAAGTTGCCGTTCTTGCAGCGATTCTTGACGATGCCCATCCAGCTCTGGCCGGCCTTGAGGTACTGCCACATCAGGGCAAATACGGCAGGCGGCATGTCCGGGTGGCGCACCAGGTTGTGCGTGCTGCCGATCAGTTCCGCCTGGCTGAAGCCACTCATGGCGGCGAATTCGGCATTGCAATAGGTGATGTTACTGTCGGTATCGGTGGCGGAAATCAGCCGCTGATGGTCCGGAAAGGTCTGTTCGACAGCCGTGACCGGCAGATTGAGACGCACGTTAAAACTCCCTGAAGCGCACGCTAAAGCCTTGTCCAGCGGCCCTGAAACCTGCAGCGTAAATGTCGGTCCAAGTGAACGATTCTACGAAATACATCACATTTTGCAAGGAAAGGTGATGAAACGTGGCGTTGTGCAATGCCAATATTTATCGTTAAGTTCTTGATTCTAAATGGGAATCGAGCGATGGAATTATCTAGTTTGGGTCCAGCCATCAGACGCTATCGCAAGGTAGCCGGGCTTACTCAGGCTGAACTTGGCGAAAAAACCGGTTTTGACCCCAAAACCATAAGCCGCTTTGAAACCGGCACCTACACCCCCAGTGTCGAAGCGCTGTTCACCTTTGCCGACGTGCTGGGCGTCAAGCTCAATGCCTTTTTCGCCGATCTGGAAGATGCGGACGAGCAACGTGCCTACTTGTTCGGTGTTATTCACAAAGCTCCACCCAAGGACCTGGGAAAGCTGATTGCAGCGGTAGACCTGGCCCTTTCCAAGCCTTGATCACTGCCCTCGCAAAAGCGTGACAGGCGCCTGCCACTGTTGCTTGAAGCGCTTTTGTCGTCGATAAGTACTGTAACTGGTCAGACCGGTAAAACCGATCTGATGCGCTGGATTCGCGAAATACTTGCAAACCCGCAAAAACCCCGCCTACACTGCGCCTGCACTGGACATACCGGTAAGACCACAATAATTAAGTCTGTCGCTCGGCGCTTGTTGCCAGAAGCACGGACACCGACCAGAGATCCCTCCCCATGCTCAAATGGTGCTCGCGTTCGATCTTCCTCCAAGTGGTGCTCGGCCTGATGCTCGGCATCGCCTGCGGCCTGAGCTTTCCTGAAGTTTCCCTGCAACTCAAACCCCTCGGTGACGGCTTCATCAAGCTGATCAAGATGCTCATCGGGCTGATTGTGTTCTGCGTGGTGGTCAGCGGCATTTCCGGTGCCGGCGACCTCAAGAAGGTTGGCCGCATCGGCCTCAAGTCGGTGATCTACTTCGAAGTGCTGACCACCATTGCGCTGGTGCTGGGGCTGGTACTGGCATTCACCTCAGGCATCGGTACCGGTGCCAACATCCACCTCGACCAGTTGTCGACCGCCGATGCCGGTGCGCTGGCCGAGCGTGGCCAGCATATCCAGGGCACGGCAGCGTTCCTCATGGGCCTGATACCCAATTCGGTGCTCGGCGCCTTCGCCGACAACAACATCCTCCAGGTGCTGCTGTTCTCGGTGCTGTTCGGCAGCGCCCTGAACCTGGTGGGCGAGGCCGCGTCGGGCATCACCCGGCTGATAAACGAACTGAGCCATGTGATCTTTCGCATCATGGGCATGATCGTGCGCCTGGCGCCGATCGGCGTGTTCGGCGCCATCGCCTTCACCACCAGCCAGTACGGCCTGGACTCGCTGCAACACCTGGGCGGCCTGGTGGCGCTGTTCTACGTGACCTGTGCAGGCTTCGTGCTGGTGATCCTGGGGACAGTGATGCGCGTCTCGGGCCTGAAGCTGTTCCCGTTCCTCAAGTACATGCGCGAAGAACTGGGCATCGTGCTGGGTACTGCGTCGTCCGATGCGGTCCTGCCGCAGATCATGCGCAAGCTCGAACACCTGGGCATCGGCAGCTCCACCGTCGGCCTGGTGATCCCCACGGGCTACTCCTTCAACCTGGACGGTTTCTCCATCTACCTCACCCTGGCCATCGTGTTCATCGCCAACGCCACCGGCACACCGCTGGCCATGACCGACCTGCTGACCATCCTGCTGGTGTCGCTGATCACCTCCAAGGGCGCCCACGGCATTCCGGGGTCGGCGCTGGTGATTCTGGCCGCCACCCTCACGGCAGTACCGGCCATCCCGGTGGTGGGCCTGGTGCTGGTGCTGGCGGTGGACTGGTTCATGGGCATCGGCCGCGCGCTGACCAACCTGATCGGCAACTGCGTGGCCACCGTGGCCATCGCCCGCTGGGAAAAGGACATTGATCTGGAACGCGCCAACAACGTACTCAACGGCAAGCAGGGCTTCAGCTTTCAGACGCGCAAGCTGCCGACCCCTGCCCATCAACAGGAATTCTAGGCAACGACGTATGCATGTGTTTTCAGGGAGCAAACAGTGATTACCTCATCGACGGTAGTGAATGCGGTAGTGGAGAAACTGCGCCAGGCACTGGCCCGTGGCCAGTGGCGCTCGGGCGAGATGCTCCCGGGTCAGCGAGAACTGGCCGAGCAACTGGGCATCAGCCGGCCAAGCCTGCGCGAGGCGGTCACGGTGCTGGAGACCCTCGGCCTGGTGCGTTCCATGCCAGGCAAGGGAGTGCTGGTGCTCGACCCCGGTACCCAGGAGCTGGTACAGGCCCCCGCGGCCGTGGCCGGAGCCAGCCTGGAGGACGTGCTGCAGCTGCGTTACACGCTGGAGCCGTTCATTGTCGGGCTAGTGGCGCAGTCGGTCAGCAGCAAGGAAATCGGCCAGTTGCGCCTGACCCTGATGGACATGCGCGAGGCCCTGGAGGCCTGCGACAGCGAAGCCGGGGTGCGCGCCTACCTGGCATTTCACGAAGAGCTGTTCGCACTGACCGCCAACCCGATTTTCCAGAGTGTGGTGCAGCAGACCAGCAATGCCCTCAAGCAGAGCGCCCAGGTGCTGCACAACTCGCCCGAGCACCTGGCCGCGCGCCTGGAAGAGAACGAGGCGGTGGTGCGCGCCATCCGCAACAAGGACAGCGCCCAGGCCAGTGCGCAGATGCGCCGGCACATTCTGCAGGAAGGCCTGCGCATGGGCATCGAATTGACCATTCCGGATGAACACCCGGGCAACTGACCAGGAGAGCGACCATGAACGCCTGCCCTGCTACCCCGTCCGCGATCGCCCTGCCCGCGCTGCTGGCGGCCGGCGAGCAGCGCCTGAGCGCTGACGAGATCTACCCGCGCCTGTTCGATGCGATCCTCGAACAGCGCCTGGCGCCAGGTACCGCGCTGACCGAGCAGGCGCTGGGCCAGGCCTTCGGCGTGAGCCGCACGGTGATCCGCCGCGTGCTGGGGCGCCTGTCCGACCAGCAGGTGGTGGTCCAACGCCCGGCGCACACCGCCCGGCTGGCCGCACCCGACCCGCAGCAGGCGCGCCAGGTGCTCAGTGCCCGGCGCCTGGCTGAAACCACGCTGATCGGGCTGGCGGCGCGGCGCACCAGTGCCCCACGCATCCGCCAGTTGCGCGAGCTGATTGCCCGCGAGCGCAAGCACCACGAGCAGGGCCATCGGTGCACGGCGATTCGTCTGGGGGGCGAGTTTCACCTGAAGCTGGCGGAGATGGCCGACAATGCCCCGTTGACGCGGTTTCTCAACGGGCTGGTGCCCATGACGTCGCTGATCATTGCCCAGTACGAGACCCAGCCTTGCGAACACTGCGCCTGGCAGGAACATGCAGCCCTGGTGGACGCACTGGAGGACGGCGACAGCGAGGCGGCGCTGCAGTTGATGCACCAGCACCTGGACCGCATCGAGGCCAAGCTGAGCCTGGATTGAGAATGGCGGTGCGCCTTTCGCCGGCAAGGCCGGCTCCTGCAGGAGGTGTTGTGCAGGAGCCGACCTTGCCGGCGAAGGGTCTTGCTGCGCTTGACCTGCCAGCGACAAACCGCGCAGCATCGGGCATTCCCACAAGAGCCCGCCCCGTGACCCCAGAACAACGCCACAACGTCCGCGCCCTGCTCTCCGAGTCGTTCGTCGACAGCTGGGTGGACTACGCCTGGATCGCCCGCGAACTCGAACCCTTCGACCTGGCCGAGCTCAAGCGCATCTTCTACGAGGAAGTCGCGCCGGTCTGCTACTACAACATCGTGGCGCCGGTACCACCGGTATGGACCGGTTTCGAGCCGGTATCGCTCAACGAAGAAATCGAAGAGCTGCTGGAGGCGCGCCGACGCAACCCGTTGCGCCGGCACTGGGACCGCCTGTGGGCCGCCACCTGGATCCGCCTGTGGAGCCAGGAATGCTGGGACGCGATCCACCAGGCCTGCCTCGCCCAACGGCAGGCCTGACACCTCGGCACGCTGGCCTCAGAAGTCCCAGCGCGTGGTCACCATCACGTTGCGCGGGTCGCCATAAGAGGCCGAGTTGTAGAAGCCGATATTGGTGAAGTAGGCCTTGTCGAACACGTTGTTGACGTTCAGCGTGGCCGACAGCTGCTCGCTGATCTGGTAACGCGCCATCAGGTCCACCAGCCAGTAAGGGTCCTGGGCAAACTCTTCGTCGCGCTTCTTGACGTTGTTCGACAACACCTGCCAGCCCTTGCCCTGCCAACGCGCACCACCGCCGATGGTCAAGCGGTCGAGCGCCCCCTTGAGCTTGTAGCTGGTGTAGAAACTGACCTGGTCCTCGGGCTCCCAGGTCGACACCTTCTTGCCCTGGTCATCGCGGATCACCTTGTGGGTGTACCCCCCCTGCAGTTGCCAGCCCTCGGCCAGTTCGCCGGAGATCTCTGCCTCATAACCCTTGGTCTTGGCCTTGATGCCTTCGTAGGCATACTCGACCGCCGGGTTGGTCGGGTTGCCGTTGTAGGCCCGGTCCTCTTCGCCCCGGCTGCTCTGGTGAATCTCGAAATACGCCAGGCTCGCATTCAGGCGCCCGTCCAGGAACTCACCCTTCAGGCCCACCTCGTAGTTCTGCCCTTCATCCGGGTCGAGCAGGCGGTTGTTGCGGTCGCGGTACCAGGCATCCTGCGGCATGAAGATATCGGTGTAGCTGGCGTACAGCGACAGGTAGTCATTGAGGTCGTACACCGCCCCCAGGTAGGGCAGCAGGCGATCGTCCTCGCGACCGTTGGCGGTCACGCCGTTGATGCGGTAGTTGGCCAGGCGTGCACCGAGCAGCAGCGTCAGATCGTCGGTGGGGTGCAGGCGGGTGGTCACGTAGGTGCCGGTCTGGCGCACGCGGTCATCCACGGTCTGGGTCTGCTCCCCCCAGTCCGGTTCGGGGGTGTTGCCGTTCCAGCTGCCGTAGTCGACGGAGTTGCCATTGGGGTACCGGGCGCTCCACCAGCCCTTGCCTTCCCAGTGAGACTGGGCAAACGAGGTACCGATCACCAGTTCGTGCTCACGCCCCAGCAGCTCGAACGGCCCGCTGGCGTAGAGGTCGGCCGAATTGCTCACGGTCTCGCCCGTGTATTTGGCCGAATAGAGGCTGGCGGTGCCGTCGGCGCGCGGGTAGTAACCCTGGATCGAGCCCAGCGGCGCGTCATAGCCGTTGATCTTGTGGTCCAGCTGCGCCTTGGCAACCCAGCCGTTGGCCAGGTGATGCTCCAGGCTGGCAAACACGGTGCGGGTGTACTGGTTCCAGTGGCTCCACTTGGCGCCGTTGTTGAAGTGGCGTGGCAGGTCGTTGCGGTTGCCCTGGGCATCGAACAGCGGAATGCTGCCCGACCAGCTCGAGCCTTCCGGCTTGTTGTCCTGGTAGTCACCGCCCACGGTGAGCAGGGTGTCCGGGCTCAGGTCGAATTCGAGGATGCCGTAGTAGACGTTGGTCTTGCGCTGGTAGTGGTCCATGAACGAGTGCTTGTCCTGGTAGGCCGCAACCGCACGGCCGCGCACGTTGCCGCTGTCGGTCAGCGGGCCGCCCACGTCGAGTTCGCTGCGGTAGTTGTCCCAGCTGCCGGCGCCCAGAGTGAAATGCCCCTTGAAATCGGCAGTCGGCTTCTTGCGCACCAGGTTGATCGTGGCCCCCAGCGACCCCGCGCCGGTGAGCAGGCCGGTAGCGCCCTTGAGCACTTCCACGCGGTCATAGATGGCCATGTCGCTCAAGGTGTTGCCGGCCGAATAGCCGACGTTGCGCGCCGTCGAGGGGATGCCGTCGTACTGGAAGTTGTTGATCGAGAAGCCGCGGGCATAGTAGCTGGTGCGGTCGCTGTCGAAGGCCGACACGGTGATGCCCGGGGTATGGCGCATCACATCGTCGATGTTGTTGAGCCCGAAATCGTCCATGTGCTGACGGGTGACCACGGTGATGGTCTGGGGCGTTTCGCGCGGTGTCAGCACCAGCCGTGTGGCGGTGGCGATGGTGCCTGGCGTGTAGGAGCCGCTGTCTTCGGTGATGGTACCCAACTGGTTGCTGGTGACTTCGGTCACGCCCAGGTTCAGCGCCCCGGCAGTTTGCGGCAGCGGGGCCAGGCTGTAGCGCCCGTCGTCTTCACGCACGGCCATCAGGCCATTGCCCTCGAGCAACGCCTGCAGGCCCTGCTCGACACTGTAACGCCCGTGCAGGCCGGCGCTGGTCTTGCCCGCGGTCAGGCTCGGTGCGAACGACAGCACCACGCCGGCCTGGGCGGCGAAGCGGTTCAGAACCTGACCCAGGTCGCCCTGGTCGAGGTTGTATTCGGTCGGTGTGGTGCTGTCGGCGTGCGCCATGCCCGGCATCGCCAGCGGCCACAGCAGGGTGGAGCACAACAGCGTGGTACGCAGCCTTGCCGCGACCGGTGATCGGGTATTCATCGGTTCTTTTCTCTTCTGGTTGGCAGTCAGGCCATCACGCCTGCATGCCTAGAAGTCGAACGAAGGAGCGAATACCTATCATTTACGAAAAATATTTTTCAGGTGGTGAGGGGTTCGATGCTTACCCAGTATTTTGTGCGCCGCTCGACCCGCACTGGCAGGGTCTTGCCGATGGCGCGCAGAATCTGCTCGGTGTCGTCGAGCTTGAAGGTACCGCTGATACGCAGGCTGGAAACCTCGTTGGCACAGTTGAGCCAACCGGGGCGATAACGCCGCAGCTCGGCGATGAATACCCCCAGCATCTGGTCGTTGGCAATCAGCAGCCCCCTGCGCCAGGCATCGCGGTCGGGCTCCAGTGGCGAGCCAAGCACGAACTTGGGGTGTGAAAACCGCACCTGATCCCCGGCATCGACCACCGCCCCCCCATGCCATCGCGCGGCATCACGCCCACCTGGCCCTGGTACACCGCCAGTTGCGTGCTGCTGGCGTCGCTGTCGCGGCGCACCAGAAAGCGCGTGCCCAGCGCTTCGACGGTGCCGTTGACGGTCTGCACCCGCAACGGGCGCCCGGCCTTGTCGGCGGCGCTGGTGATCATCACCTCGCCCTGGCGCAGTACCAGCAGGCGCTGCTGGTTGTCGTAGCGCACATCCAGGGCAGTGTCGGTGTTGAGTTCGAGCCGGGTGCCATCGGCCAGGGTCAATGCCTGACGCTTGCCGACGCGGGTATGGTAGTCCGCCGTCCACGGCCCGCTGCTCAGCTCTCGGTAGCCGGCCCAGCCCAGGCCGCTGGTGCCGGCCAGCACCAGTATGCCCTTGAGCACGCCGCGCCGCGGGATCGCGGCAGGCTGCCCGGCGATGTCCAGGGTACGCCCGGCCAGCCCGCCAGATAGCTGGCCAAGCCGCTGCTGAACCTGGACGACCTGTTGCCAGGCCCAGCGATGCTGGTCGTGGGCGTCCAGCCAGGTCTGCCACGCTTGCCGGTCGGTATCATCCGCGGCATCAGCATTGAGGCGGGCGCGCCAAAGCGCAGCCTGTTCCAGCGCGGCGCGCTGGAGAGGGTCGAGAGTAGCCATGGGGTCACGAGTCGGCTTGCAGGCTGTACAGCGTACAGTGGTGAAAGGCCTTGGCGATATAGCGGGTGACCGTCACCTCGGAAACCCCCAGCTCCTCGCCGATCAGCCTGTAGGTCATGCCATCGAGCTGCGACAGCAGAAAGGCCCGGCGTATGCGCGGGCCGAGCCCCGCCAGCATGGCATCCAGCTCGCACAGGGTCTGCAGCAGGATCAGCCGCTCCTGCTCGGATATCTCCACCGCTTCGGGCTGCTCGGCCAGTGCCTGCAACCAGGCCCGCTCGAGGCGGGCACGGCGAAAGTAATCGATCATCAAACGCCGCGCGATGGTGGCCAGGTAGCCGCGTGGTTCGCGTACCGCGCCTAGCCGGTCGCTGGCGTCCGGGGCGCTGAGCACCCGCACGAACACGTCCTGCATCAGGTCGGCCGCCAGGTGCCGACAGGCCACCCGCGGACGCAGCCAGCCCTGCAACCAGCGGTGGTGGTCCTGATAGATACGGCTGACCTGTTCGCGCAACGCGGGATCGGGAGTGGACATGGGCGACCGGGGGTACGAATGAGAATTCCTATCATTCTATGCCTAGCCGACGCTCAGAAGCAAAGCATCGCGGGCCTGCACGACCTACACGGCGGGCGATACCTGTGCCGATGCCGAACTCGGCAGCCCGAACACCCGATCGAACAGCCAGTTGTAGAGGAACGTGTAGCACGGGATCAGGATGATGAACGCCAGGTCCACCACGAAGGCCTCCCACAGCGAAATCCCCAGCCACCAGGCAATCAGCGGGATCAGGTACACCACCAGGGTCAGCTGGAACCCGATCGCGTGCGCCACGCGCCGGGCCACGCTGCGCCCCCGTGTGGCCTGGCGGCTCTCCCAGTACTCGAACAGGGTGTTGTAGATGAAATTCCACACCATCGCGATGGTGGTGATCATCACGGCCAGCGGCCCGGTGTTGCTGGGCGCGGTGCCGGACAGCAGCGCCAGCCCGAGTGTCGACAGGCACAGCCCGATACCTTCATAGGCCGTTACATACACCAGCTTGCGTTTCAGACCTTGCACCTTTTCACCCCTCGGCAAATCAAATTCGGCCGGCAGGATGCGTCAATCTTCTTGACAGAAAAAGTCAGCAGCTATCAGATCTACTGAAAGGAGAGGCTGATGAATTTTTCCAGCGACACTATCGAACTGTTTCTTGCGGTGCTCGACCGCGGCTCGTTCTCGGCTGCCGCCCGGGCATTGGGGCGGGTACCCTCGGCAGTCAGCATGGCCATCGCCAACCTGGAGGCGGAGCTAGGCTTTGCCCTGTTCGAGCGTACCCACCGTGAAACCCGCCCCACCCCGCTGGCCCTGGCGCTGGAGCCCCATGCCCGGCTGATCGCCGACCAGCTGACGCAGCTTCAGGTGCACGCCATCGAGCTTTCCCAGGGCCTGGAAAGCACCCTGGCCATCGGCGTGGTGCCCGACATCGATCACCAGCCGCTGCTCCAGGCCATCGGCCAGATCAGCCAGCGCCACCCGCTGCTGCAGGTGGAGGTGCTCAGCGCCCCGCAGGAAGATGCGCTGCACCTGCTGCACGAGGGTCGCGTGCAGCTGTGCCTGGCGTTTGCCGGGCTGACGGTCGACCCGCGCCAGCGCTTCGAACAGGTCGGCATGGAGTCGCTGACCGCCACCCTCTCGCCCCATCACCCCGCGCTGGGCGAGCAGGTGCGCTACCTCGAAGACCTGGTCAACGTGCGCCAGATCGTGGTGGCCAGCCGCGATTTGCCGATGCTCGACCCCCGCGTGCTGATCGGTGCCTCGCACTGGCGCACCGACAGCCTGAGCATGGCCATCGAGATGGTCGAGGCCGGGCTTGGCTGGGGCGACTTCCCGCTGTCGCGCATTGCCCCGCTGCTCAAGGCCGGGCGACTGGTGCAACTGGATTTTCGCAACACCCGCAATGAACTGCGCCTGCCGGTGCATGCCTTCTGGCTCAAGCAACAGCCGCTGCAACGCGCTGCCCAGGAGCTGGTGAGGTTGCTGAGACAGACCGCAGCCCTGGCCGACTGACCCCGCGTCAAAATGGTACGTAAATATTTCGTGGTTTCAGCCGATACCTGAAAGGTCAGTCGCGTGCAATTCACGATGGCGGTGCTCACAAGGCTCCGACCCGTGACGCCGTCACTTCCCCTATCTGGCTAAAGGTCTCGAAACATGAACCTGAAATTTCGCCACAAGATCCTGCTCAGCGCCGGCGCAGTCGTCGTGCTGGCCTTTGCACTGTTCACCCTCTACAACGATTACCTGCAACGCAACACCATCCGCCAGAACATCGAATCGTCGGTCAACCAGGCCGGCGCGCTGACAGCCAGCAGTGTGCAGAACTGGATGAGCGGGCGCATCCTGGTGCTGGAAAACCTGGCCCAGAACATCGCCCACCAGGGCGCCAATGCCGACTTCCCCGGGCTGGTCGACCAGCCCGCCTTCACATCGAACTTCCAGTTCACCTATGTGGGCCAGACCAACGGCGTGTTCACCCAGCGCCCGGACGCGAAAATGCCCGACGGCTACGACCCGCGCCAGCGTCCCTGGTACACCGCTGCTGTCGCCGCCGGCAAACCCATGCTCACCCCACCCTACCTGGCGGCTGTCGGCGGGCTGGTGGTGACCATTGCGATGCCGGTCAAGAGCAACGGTGAACTGGTCGGCGTGGTGGGCGGCGACCTGAGCCTGGCCACCCTGGTGGACATCATCAATGCCGTGGACTTCGGCGGTATCGGCCACGCCTTCCTGGTCGACCGCGACGGGCAGATGATCGTCAGCCCGGACAGCGACCAGGCCATGAAGAACCTCAAGGACATCTACCCCGGCAGCAACCTGCAGGTCGCCGCCGGCCTGCACGACGTGACCCTCAACGGCGAACAGCGGATCATCTCGTTCGCCCCGGTCAGCGGCCTGCCGTCGGCCGACTGGTACATCGGCCTGTCCATCGACAAGGCAAAGGCCTACGCCCCGCTGAGCCAGTTCCGCACCTCGGCCATCATCGCCATGCTGATCGCCGTGGCCGCCATCGCCGGCCTGCTGAGCCTGCTGATTCCGGTGCTGATGCGCCCCCTCACCACCATGGGCCGCGCCATGCAGGACATCGCCCAGGGCGAAGGCGACCTGACCCGGCGCCTGACCGTGGAAAACAAGGATGAATTCGGCGAACTGGCCGGTGCCTTCAACCAGTTCGTGGAGCGCATCCATGCATCCATTTCCGAAGTGGCCTCGGCCACCCGCCAGGTGCACGACCTGTCGGAACGCGTGATGAGCGCCTCCAACGCCTCGATCATCGGCTCCGAGGAACAGAGCCTGCGCACCAACAGCGTGGCCGCTGCAATCAACGAACTGGGCGCCGCCACCCAGGAGATCGCGCGCAACGCCGCCGATGCCTCGCAACATGCCAGCGGTGCCAGCGACCAGGCCAACGATGGTCGCCAGGTGATGCAGGAGACCATCAGCGCGATGACGGCGCTGTCGCAGAAGATCAGCGAGTCGTGCGAGCAGATCGAAACCCTCAACGCCAGCACCGATGACATCGGCCAGATCCTCGACGTGATCAAGGGCATCTCGCAGCAGACCAACCTGCTGGCACTCAACGCCGCCATCGAGGCAGCACGGGCCGGTGAAGCCGGTCGCGGCTTTGCCGTGGTGGCCGACGAAGTGCGCAACCTGGCGCACCGTACCCAGGAATCGGCCGAAGAGATCCACAAGATGATCACCACCCTGCAGGTGGGGTCGCGCGAGGCAGTGCACAACATGAACGCCAGCCAGGTGTCCAGCGAGCAGAGCGTGCAGGTCGCCAACCAGGCCGGCGAACGCCTGACCAGCGTGACCCTGCGCATTGGCGAGATCGACGGCATGAACCAGTCGGTAGCAGCCGCCACCGAGGAACAGACCGCCGTGGTCGAGAGCCTGAACCTGGACATCACCCAGATCAACGTGCTCAACCAGCAGGGTGTGGCCAACCTCAACGACACCCTCAAGCACTGCGATGACCTGGCGCGTCAGGCCGGGCGCCTCAAGCAACTGGTAGACAGCTTCAAGATCTGACCCCCGCCCTCGCCCATCGGCCGCCCAGGCGGTCGATGGCACCCTCGCCTGCTGCGTTACGGTTATAAACTAATAACGAACAAGTCTATTTGGCTATAAAAAAACCTTTATGCTGGCGCCATCCGATCACGGGCTCGCTGGGTGTTTAGGTATTTATGGATGTAGGTTCTTTTGGTTTCACCATCGCAGGCCTGGTTGTTGGGTTCATTGTCGGCATGACCGGCGTTGGCGGTGGTTCGTTGATGACCCCGATCCTGCTCTGGTTCGGCATCAACCCGGCCACTGCAGTGGGCACCGACCTGTTGTATGCGGCCATCACCAAGGCCAGTGGCGTCTGGGTGCACAGCAAGCAAAAGAACATCGACTGGAAGATCACCGGGCTGCTGGCCATGGGCAGCGTGCCAGCGGCGGCCTTGACCCTGTGGTTTCTGAGCACCCTGCATACCGACACCCAGACGCTCAACGGCGTGATCAAGCAGGGCCTGGCGGTGGTGCTGATCCTCACGGCGCTGGCCATCCTGTTCAAGTCGCGGTTGCAGGCGTTTGCCAGCAAGCACGCCGGTGACCGCTACCACCTCAGCGAACGCAGCCTGAACGCCCTGACCGTGGTCACTGGCGTGGTGCTGGGCGTGATGGTGTCACTGACCTCGATTGGCGCGGGCGCCCTGGGCACTGTCGCGCTGTTTCTGCTGTACCCGTACCTGGTCACCCGGCGCCTGGTGGGCACCGAGATCGCCCACGCCGTACCTCTGACCCTGGTCGCCGGCCTGGGCCATGCGAGCATGGGCAACATGGACTGGTCGTTGCTGGGCTACCTGCTGCTGGGCTCGTTGCCGGGGATCTACCTGGGCAGCCACCTGACCGGGCGCATTTCCGACAACGTACTGCGCCCTTGCCTGGCGGGGATGCTGTTGCTGATCGGGTACAAGCTCGCGTTCTGAGCGCATCTTTCCGACAGCGCGTCGACGCCATTCGCCGGCAAGGCCGGCTCCTACCGTGATCATGTAGGAGCCGGCCTTGCCGGCGAAGCTTTTTGCGGAACCACATATAGTATTTATACTATACATCACAGGTAGTACTTCCATAACAACCCGACATTGTTATATAAGATGCCCGGAGCCATCTGCGCTGCCGCCACCGACAAGGGGGCAGCTGACATCAAGAGCTAACAATCAGCCAACGGGTGCCACACATGTCGAATTCTCACCAGGGCCTCGCCCCTGCCTGTACGAGCCTGCTCAACCTCGGCTCACCCCCGCGCACGTTACCCCGCCCCGCGACCTGATCGCGGCGCGCCGGCGCCTGCCCCACCGCATTTACCGTCTGGCTGCGAGCCCTGCCCGCCGCCCTGACGCCCCACACCCGCAACAAAGTCGATGGCCCGCCCCAGGCAATAAAAACAACAAAGGAGCCCCACCCATGACGCACGCCCCAACCGATCACGCGCAGAGTTGCGACCGCATCCGCGCCAACCCCAAATTCCAGCAACTGGTGCGCACCCGATCGCGCCTGGCCTGGTCGCTCAGCGCCGCAGTGCTGGGTGCCTACTACCTGTTCATGCTGGTGGTAGCGTTCTACCCGCAGGTGCTGCACACACCGCTGGGGGACGGTCGCCAACTGACCCTCGGCATTCCCGTGGCCTCGGCACTGATCGTGCTGTCGTGGCTGCTGACCGGCTGGTACGTGCGCAGCGCCAATACCCGCTTCGACAGCCTCAGCGCACAGGTACTGGAGGAGTCGAAATGAACCGCACCGCACTGCTAGTGCTGAGCAGCCTGCTGCTGACCCCGGCGGCTTTCGCGGCGCCGCTGGTGGCCGACAAACAACCGGTCAACCTGCACGCCATCGCGATGTTCTTCGTGTTCGTGCTGGGCACCCTGGCGATCACCTGGTGGGCCGCGCGCCAGACCCGCTCCACCTCCGACTTCTACACCGCCGGCGGCGGCATCAGCGGTTTCCAGAACGGCCTGGCGATTGCCGGCGACTACATGTCGGCGGCCACCCTGCTGGGCCTGTCGAGCCTGGTGTTCGCCAAGGGCTACGACGGCTTCATCTACACCGTGGCGTTCTTCGTCGGCTGGCCGATCATCACCTTCCTGATGGCCGAGCGCCTGCGCAACCTGGGGCGCTACACCTTTGCCGACATCGTGTCGTACCGCCTGGACCAGACCCGC
Source organism: Pseudomonas sp. VE 267-6A (assembly GCF_024126555.1). Taxonomy (NCBI): domain Bacteria; kingdom Pseudomonadati; phylum Pseudomonadota; class Gammaproteobacteria; order Pseudomonadales; family Pseudomonadaceae; genus Pseudomonas; species Pseudomonas sp. VE 267-6A. The sequence continues at coordinate 216,685 of NZ_JAMYBY010000002.1, read as the reverse complement.
ATCCGCACCTTCGCCGCCTTCGGCTCGCTGACCGTGGTGTGCTGCTACCTGGTGGTGCAGATGGTGGGTGCCGGGCAACTGATCAAGCTGCTGTTCGGCCTGGACTACAGCACAGCAGTGATGGTGGTGGGCGCCCTGATGCTGGTGTACGTGATCTTCGGCGGCATGATCGCCACCACCTGGGTGCAGATCATCAAGGCCGTGCTGTTGCTGGCCGGTGGCACCACCCTGGCGCTGCTGGCCATGGCCGAGTTCGGCTTCAGCCTGGAAACCCTGGCCAGCCGCGCAGTGAACGTGCACAGCACAGGCTGGAGCATCATGGGCCCCGGCTCGATGCTGGCCGACCCGATCAACGCCGCGTCGCTGTCGCTGGGGCTGGTGTTCGGCATCGCCGGGCTGCCGCATATCCTGATGCGCTTTTTCACCGTGCCCAACGCCAAGGAAGCACGCAAGTCGGTGTTCTACGCCACCGGCTTCATCGGTTTCTTCTTTCTGGTGGTGATGGTGCTGGGCTACGCGGCCATCGTCATCGTCGGCACCGACCCGCAGTTCTACGTGGACGGCGACCTCAAGGGCGCGCTGATCGGTGGCGGCAACATGGTCGCCATGCACCTTGCAAAGGCGGTGGGCGGCAACCTGTTCCTGGGCTTCCTGTCGGCGGTGGCCTTCGCCACCATTCTCGCGGTGGTGTCGGGCCTGGCACTGGCCGGTGCGTCGGCCATCTCCCATGACCTCTACGCCACCGTGTGGAAAAAGGGCACCGCCAGCGAAAAGGACGAGATGCGCGTGACCCGTATCGCCACCGTCGGCCTGGGCATCATCGCGATTCTGCTGGGCATCCTGTTCGAGAAGCAGAACGTGGCCTTCCTGGTGGGCCTGACCTTCGGTATCGCCGCCTCCACCAACTTCCCGGTGCTGATCATGGCCATGTACTGGAAAGGCCTGACCACCCGCGGCGCGCTGGCCGGCGGCTTTGCCGGGCTGATCACCGCGCTGGGGCTGGTGATCCTGTCGCCGGCGGTGTGGGTGTCGGTGCTGGGCAACGCCCAGGCGATCTACCCCTATGACCATCCGGCACTGTTTTCCATGCCGCTGGCGTTCCTGGTCACGGTGATTGTGTCCAGGCTCGACCGCAGCGCCCGCGCAGCCCGCGAACGTGCCGCCTTCGACGACCAGTTCGTGCGCGCACAGACTGGCCTGGGCGCCGCCACCGCCGTCAGCCACTGAACCACTGCAACCCCTGTCACGGGCCGCTACGGCGGCTCGTGCGGGCATCGCTGCACCTCATAAAAACAAAAAAGAGGATTTACCATGCACCGCACTTTCCCAGCGTTCAGCCTTGGCCTGCTGGCCACGGCAACACTCGCCGGCGTTTGCAGCACGGCCAACGCGGCCTTTGTCGATGACAGCAAGGCCAGCGTGGAACTGCGCAACTTCTACTTCAACCGCGACTTTCGCCAGCACGAGGCCCCGCAGTCCAAGGCCGAGGAATGGGCCCAGGGCTTTGTGCTGCGCTACGAGTCCGGCTTTACCGAGGGCACCCTGGGCGTTGGGGTGGACGCCATCGGCCTGCTCGGGCTCAAGCTCGATTCCAGCCCCGAACGCAGTGGTAGCGGCCTGCTGCAGCGTGACCGCGAGGCACCGCGCCGTGCCCAGGGCGAGTACAGCGAGCTGGGCCTGACCGCCAAGGTGCGCGCCAGTCACAGCGTGTTGAAGGTCGGCACCCTGATACCCAGGCTGCCGGTGCTGATGCCCAACGACTCGCGCCTGTTGCCGCAGACCTTTTCCGGCGGGCAGTTGAACGTGCAGGAGCTGGAGAACCTGAACCTCGACATCGGCCGGCTGCGCCAGGTCAACCAGCGCGACTCCACCGACTACGAGGACATGGGCGTGACCACGGGCGCGGCAAAAAACATCGTGGCCCGGCGCAGCGACAGCGATCGCTTCGACTTCGCCAGCCTTAGCTACAAGTGGACCGACAGCCTGACTACCAGCTACAGCTACGGTGCGCTCGACAACCTCTACCGCCAGCACTTCGTGGGCCTGAACCACACCTGGGCGCTGGGCGAGGGGCAGTCGCTCAAAAGCGATATCCGGTTCGCCCGCTCCAGCGACGACGGCGCCAGCAACGTCGACAACAAGGCGCTGGGGGCGATGTTCACCTATGGCATACAGGGCCACGCCTTCGGTGTGGGCTACCAGCGCATGCGCGGCGACACCGGCTTTGCCTACCTCAACGGTGCCGATGCCTACCTGGTGAACTTCGTGCAGATCGGCGACTTCGCCAACAAGGACGAAACCTCGTGGCAGGCCCGCTACGACTTCAACTTCGCCAGCGTGGGCCTGCCGGGGCTGACCTTCATGACCCGATACCTGCGCGGCGACGGCATCGACCTGGGTGCGGGGCGGCCCGATGGCAAGGAGTGGGAGCGCGACACCGATATCGGCTACGTGGTGCAAAGCGGCCCGCTGAAAAACGTCGGCGTGAAGTGGCGCAACGCCACGGTACGCTCCACGCATTTCGGCAACGACCTGGACGAGAACCGGCTGATCCTGTCGTACACCGTTGCACTCTGGTAATTGAACATTGGCCATTCGCCGATAAGACTCAGGCGTTGCTCGTGGTCCAGAGGGCAACGTCTGACGTCATCAAGCGACGAACAACTGGAAGTCGCGCTTGAAAAAGTCCCACCTTGGGACCAGAATGGGGCCTTATGAGAATCATTGCCATCAGTCACCTGAAAGCATTTTCCGAGAAGCATCCTGCATCCAAGCAACCCTTGCTCTCATGGATTGACGAAGCCAGGCAGGCAAGATGGTCCACGCCTGCGGATATCAAGGCGCAGTTCGGCAATGCCAGCATCCTCAAAAGTCGCAGAGTGGTGTTCAATATCAAAGGCAATGACTATCGGATCGTGGCTGCCGTGGCCTATCGCTTCGAAGCCATCTACATCAAGTTTGTCGGTACTCACGAACAATACGATGGCATTGACGCCGACACCGTTGAGATGGAGTGATCCTGTGAACATTCACCCAATTCATACCGAGCAGGACTACAAGGCCGCGTTGAACGCAGTGTCCGAGCTGTTCGACAACGAGCCGGAACCCGGCACGCCCGAAGGTGATTACTTCGATGTCATGGTCACGCTGATAGAGGCGTATGAGACCAAGCAGTTTCCGCTCGACCTGCCCGACCCCATCGAGGCTATTCGCTTCAGAATGGAGCAGTCCGGCCTGAGCGCCGCCGACCTGGTACCGGCAATCGGCCGGAAGAACCGGGTCTACGAAGTACTCAATGGAACGAGAGCGCTGACACTGCCGATGATATGGCGGTTGCACGAAATGTTCGGAATTCCGGCGCAAAGCCTGATAAAACCTCGACAAGTACAGGGCGTCGACACTACACGTTGACTGCTTGCGCAGCGCTATCGAGCCAGGGAGGCCCGGCATGTTGCACGTTCTGTTCCACCGTTTTCCACTTGCCCTGGCCCTGAGCGCCCTGCTCGTCGCCTGCGTGCCCTACCCGCGAGAGCGCCCGGCCTATGCCGACCTGTGCGAGTCGCGCCAGGTGTTCGAGGTGCCGACCGCGCACGGGGTCAAGACCTTCTACCTGTACACCTACCTCTACGACCATGCGCTGATGTGGAGAGATCGACCCTACACGCAGGGTTACTTCAGCGTGCCCCATGGCTCGCCACAGCGCGAGTTCTACGTGCAGGTGATCGGCTTCAACAAGAATCGCCAGCAGCCTCTCAAGGCAGGGTCGGGCGAAGCGCCCATCCCCATGCTGTACGACAGCCGCAAGGCCTACCTGACCTTCGAGAATGGCCAGCGCCTGGCGGCCCGCCCGGACCTTTACCTGGGCGCGTTGAACAACGACTTCCCGCTTTCGGGCAAGGACTACGTGCGCCCCTCACCGTTCGACATCAACAGTGACGAGGTGCACCGGCGCATTCCCAAGCTCACCAACAACAGCCGCTATGGCTCGGTCTACGTCGCGTTCAACACCCCGGACTTCAACGCCGACGCCAAGTGGACGATCAACCTGGGCACGTTGGAAATCGACGGGCAGTCGGTTACTGTGGCCCCACTGCAACTGTGCCACCACCCGAAAAAATCCTGGATCGGCGTCGAGCCGTTGATGCGGCCCTGAGCCCCGGTCCACTTCACGCCCACATTCAGCGAGGTTGCATGCAGATCGAGCTTCTGGAGGTTCGCGATCACCTCCACCGTTTCGCCCCTTTCGACGCCCTGCCCGAAGAAACCCTCAACGGCATTGCGCCACGTATCCAGGTGAGCTATTTCAAGGCCGGCAGCACCATCCTGGAAGCAGGCGCCAGCATCCAGGACCTGCACTACGTGCGCAGCGGTGCGGTGGAGATCTACCGGCGCAACGGCGAGCTCTACAACCGCCTGGGCGAAGGCGACATCTTCGGCCAGGCCGGGCTGCTGCGCAGCAACAAGGTGCGCTTTCCGGCCAAGGCGCTGGAAGACAGCCTGATCTACTTCATTCCGGCAGACCTGTTTGCCGAACTGTGCGAGCAGCACGACAGCTTTGCCGAGTTCGTCGAGGCCGAAGGACATTCGCGCCTCAAGTCCGCTGTCGAAGGCCAGGGCCGCGCCAGCGAGCTGATCCAGCTCAAGGCACGCACCCTGCTCTCGCGCAGCCTGGTGTGGGTGAGCCAGGACACTTCGATTCTGGACGCGGCGCGCCTGATGGCCGCCGAAAGCGTGTCGTGCGTGGCAGTGGTCGAACCGGTACCGGATGCCCCCGACAAACTGCTGGGGCTGGTCACCGACCGGGATCTGCGCACCCGCGTGCTGGCCGCCGACCTCAGCAGCAGCCTGCCCATCAGCACGGTGATGTCGAGCGATCCGGTGGTGATCCAGGCCAACGACTCGGTGTTCGAAGCCATGCTGTGCATGCTGCGGCGCAACATCCACCACCTGCCGGTGGTGCACAAGGGCCGCACGCTGGGGCTGATCAACCTGTCGGACATCATCCGCCACGAGTCCCAGAGCAGCCTGCACCTGGTCAACAGCATCTCCAACCAGAACAGCGTGGCCGGCCTGCGCTCGCTGCTGCGCGACCTGCGCGGCACCTATGTGCGCATGGTGCGCGATGGCGCCACCGCGCACATGATCGGCAGCGCGATTTCCGGCATCGGTCGCGCCTTCACCCAGCGCCTGCTTGAGCTGGCCGAACGCGACCTGGGCCCGCCGCCGGTGCCGTACTGCTTCATGGCGCTGGGCTCGATGGCGCGGGACGAACAGTTGCTGGTCACCGACCAGGACAACGCCCTGGTGCTGGACGACAGCTTCGACCCGGTGCAGCACGACGCCTACTTCCTCAAACTCGCCACCTTCGTCAGCGACGGCCTGGCCGCGTGCGGCTACAGCTACTGCAAGGGCGGGATCATGGCCACCAACGACCAGTGGCGCCAGCCGCTGCGGGTATGGAAGGGCTACTTCACCCAGTGGATCGACAAACCCAACGCGGCCACCCTGCTCAACAGCAGCATCTTCTTCGACCTCGACGGGGTGTATGGCCAGCTGGAACTGGTGGAAACCCTCAAGACCCTTTGCGCGCAGAAGTCCAGCGCCAGCCCCGCCTTTCTTACCGCCATGGCGCGCAATGCACTGAACCGTACGCCGCCGCTGGGGTTCTTCCGCACCTTCGTGATGGAAACCGACGGCCGCCAGAAACAGATCATCAACCTCAAGGGCCGCGGCACCGCACCGCTCACCGACCTGATTCGCGTACATGCCCTGGCCTGCGCCAGTACCGCGCAGAACTCGGTCGAGCGCCTGGAAGCCATCAGCGCCACCAAGCTGATGCAGCCGGCGGCCATCGAGCACCTGCGCTATGCGCTGGAGTTCCTGTCGATGGTGCGCATTCGGCACCAGGTGGACGCCCTCGAAAACGGCCAGCAGCCGGACAACTACATCGAGCCCGAGCGCTTCTCCAGCAGCGAGCGACACAACCTCAAGGAAGCGTTCCAGGTGCTGAGCCATGCGCAGAAGTTCCTGCGCTTTCGCTACCCTGGCATCGTGCGGCACTCGCGATGAAGCCGCGTGGTATCGACCGTATCGACTGGGCAACGCGCTTTCAGGCATTGGCAGCCCAGGCGCGCAACCCGCTGCTGAAGGACTTCTATGCCGCCGGCGTGGTGCCGGCTGGCACTCCCCTGGAGCAGGTGCCGTTGCTGGCGCTGGATGTGGAAACCACCGGGCTGGATGCGCAGAAGGACGCCATTGTCAGCATTGGCCTGATGCCCTTCACCCTGCAGCGCATCCGCTGCGCCGAGGCGCGCTACTGGGTGGTGAAACCGCGCACCGAACTGAGCGACGAGTCGGTGACCTTCCACCACATCACCCACAGCGACATCCGCCATGCGCCCACCCTGCCCCATGTGCTCAACGCGTTGCTGGGGGCCATGGCCGGGCATGTGATGGTGGTGCATTACCGCAACCTGGAGCGCGGGTTTCTCGACAATGCGGTGCGACGGCACCTGGGTGAGGGGCTGGAGTTTCCGGTGATCGACACCATGCAGCTGGAAGCGCTGCTGCACCGTGGCAAACGCAGTTGGCGGGACCGCCTGCTGCGCCGGCCGCCAGCCTCGATACGCCTGGCCGACAGCCGCGCGCGCTATCACCTGCCGCCCTATCACGCGCACCATGCCCTGACCGATGCGTTGGCCACGGCCGAGCTGTTGCAGGCCCAGGTGGCACATCGGTTCGAAGCGGGAATGGAAATCGGGCGGCTGTGGGATTGAACGCCAGCAAACTGGCTTTGTGCAGGAGCCAGCCTTGCTGGCGATGCCCGGCTACGCCGGGCCAGGGGCGCCATGCACGCCATCGCCGGCAAGGCCGGCTGCTACGCCCCCACAATAAAGTTGCTGCGCCGGGCGGGCTTTAACCGCGCGGCTCCGACATCAGTCCCTTGACCAGCGACACACAGCCGAGCAGCAACACGATGGCGAACGGCAGGCCGGTCGACACCGCCATCGCCTGCAGCGCAATCAAGCCGCCACCGAGCAACAGCGCAATCGCGATCACGCCCTGCATCACCGCCCAGAACACCCGCTGCGGCACCGGTGCATCCACCTTGCCACCAGCGGTGATGGTATCGATCACCAGCGAGCCGGAGTCGGACGAGGTGATGAAGAACACCGCCACCAGCACGATGCCGATGAACGAGGTGATCTCCTTGAGCGGCAGGCCGCTGAGCATCGCGAACAGCTTGAGCTCCAGCACGGCATCGGTCACGCCGGCAAAGTGCTGGTTCACGGTCTGATCGATGGCGGTGCCGCCGAAAGTGGTCATCCACAGTACCGATACCAGCGAGGGCACCAGCAACACGGCGATGAGAAACTCGCGCACCGTGCGGCCACGGCTGACACGGGCGATGAACATGCCCACGAACGGCGACCAGCTGATCCACCAGGCCCAGTAGAAGGCAGTCCAGCCCTGGGTGAACTCGGCATCCTCGCGCCCCACCGGGTTGGACAACGCCGGCAGGTACTCGATGTACGCCGTAAGGTTTCTGAAGAAGCCGGTGAAGATCGCCAGGGTCGGCCCGACCACGATGATGAACACCAGCAGCAGCAACGCCAGGCCCATGTTCACCTGGGACAGCATCTTCACGCCCTTGTCCATACCGGCCAGCACCGAGCCCAGGGCGATGATGCTGATGCCGATGATCAGCAGCACCTTGCTGACATTGGTCGAGGGGATCGCGAACAGGTATTCGAGCCCGGCTGCCGCCTGCTCGGCACCGATCCCGAGGGAAGTGGCCAGGCCGAAAAGCGTGGCGAACACCGCCAGGATATCGATCACATGCCCCGGCCAGCCCCACACGCGCTCACCCAGCAACGGGTAGAACACCGAGCGGATCGACAGCGGCAAGCCCTTGTTGTAGGTGAACAGCGCCAGCGACAACGCAACGATCGCGTAGATCGCCCACGGGTGCAGGCCCCAGTGATAGATGGTGGCCGCCATCGCCATGTCGGCCGCCACCTTGGCATCACCGCCTGCACCGCCCAGCGGCGCCCAGTCGGTACGCACGCCGTTGGCGTCGAGGGTGACCCCGCCCATGGCGGCCGAGAAATGCGACATCGGTTCGGCCACGCCATAGAACATCAGGCCGATACCCATGCCGGCGGCGAACAGCATCGAGAACCAGCCCACATAGGAATGGTCCGGCACCGCTTCGCGCCCGCCAAGGCGCACCTTGCCCAACGGCGAGACGATCAGGCCCAGGCACAGCAGTACGAAGATGTTCGCGGTGCTCATGAAGAACCACGCCAGGTTGGCGGTCAACCAGCTGCGCATGGCGCTGAACACCGGCTCGACTTCGTTCTGCAAGGCCAGGGTGAGGATGACGAACAGGAAGATGGTGGCGGCGGAGATGAGGAACACCTTGCCGTGGATATCCAGCGAGAAGGAAAACTCGCCCTTGAAATTGTCCTGGCCGACGACGTAGTCGGTATCGATCAGGTTTACTTCACCGCTGGGAGCTGGAATGCCGTCGACGGTCGGCGGCTGAGAATGCCCGGGTGTGTCGTTGGAGGGGGTTCTTCCCACGAAATAGCTCCTTGAATTGCTGGCACGCTTCGACGTGCAGTGATCTGATAGCCCCGCTGTTCCTATGGCAAAACGAGAAATGTGAAGGCCACAGGGTAGCAGGCCTGAGGTCGGACCGCCGCACCCGTCATCGGTTCAAGGCTTTTTGCCATTATTTGCATTCACCTTGCCGGCCCTTTATTGCACGACTCAAGCGAGCCCCCATGTCCCGATACGCCATCGCCGTCACCGCCGCCGACCACAAGCCAGGGATCGTCAAGCTGCTGCGCCAGTGGTCTGCCGACAGCATCGGCGAGCTGATGCGCAAGGTGGGCACGCAAACGCCGGTCGTGCTGTTCGATACCACGGACTTCGCCCTGGAGGTGCCCAGCGAGCAAGGCACGGTGACGCAGCAGCAAACGCTGCTGGCAATCATCGATGCGCTGGAGCAGGCCGGCGCCAGCCTGCGCATCACCCACCATGCAGGCACGCTGGTGGAGCCGCTTACGCGTGAGATGCTGGAGAACCTGTTCGAAAGCGAGCTGCTCTACCTGGGCCAGGAGCACGACTGAGCGTTGCTACGCCCCGCCGTGCCCGTAACGCTTGCGGTACTCGGCAGGTGTCACCCCCACGTGCTTGAAGAACGCGCGGCGCAAGGTGTCGGCGTTGGCGAAGCCGCATTTGGCGGCGACCTGCTTGGGCGCATCACCACCGGCCTCCAGCAGGGCGCGTGCAGCGGCCACCCGCGCCGACTCCACCCAGGCTGCGGGCGTGACGCCCACCTCGGCATGAAACAGCCGGGCAAAATGCCGGGGGCTGAGGCCGGCATGTTCGGCCAGTGCCTCGACTGTCAGCGCCAGCTGCGGGTTGGCGGCCACCCAGCGCTGCACTTGCTGCAACACCGAACGCCCGGCTGGCTGCGCCTCGCCCTTGCGGCTGAACTGCAACTGCCCGCCCGGGCGCTTGAAGAACATCACCAGTTGCGCCGCTACCCGCAGCGCGATTTCACGGCCCAGGTCTTCCTCCACCAGCATCAGCGCCAGGTCCAGCCCGGCAGTGACCCCGGCGGCTGTGCGCAGCTTGCCGTCGCGCACATACAGCGCATCCTCTTCCACGCTCAGGCTCGGGTAACGCTGTGCCAGGGCCTGTGCCGCGGCCCAGTGCGTGGTCACCCGCCGCCCATCCAGCAACCCGCTGGCCGCCAGCGCGAAGGCGCCGGTGCACACCGAGCCGAAGCGGCGCGACTGGCCCGCGCAATCGCGGATCCAGGCCAGCAGCGTGTTGTTCAGTTGCATCCGCGCCGCATCCGGCGCCCCGGCCACCAGCAAGGTGTCGAAGCACTGCCCGGGCTCACCTGCCACCAGGTCGGGCAACAGCCGCGCACCGGACGAGCTGTGAATGGGCCCTGGCTCGCACGCCACCACCTGCAACGTGTAGACCTGCCGACCCGCCTCGACATTGGCCTGGGCGAACACATCCAGCGGGCCCGACACATCGAGCAGTTGAACACCGGGCAGCGCGAGTACGGCAATGGTTCTGGTCATGGCGAAGGGCGAACCTCAAGGCGTCGTGATTTCACGTGAAATGGCAGTATATGGCGTATCACGCCATTTGAGGACAGCAGTGTCGAGCCTGACAATGGAGGCGAACCGCAACCCGGAGCCTGCCCCATGACACTCGACATCCACGGCATCAAGATCCCCGACAGCCAGCTCGCCCGCGAAATCACCGAGGTGGTACGCGATACGGCCTCGCCCCTGCTGTTCCACCATTCCAGCCGCGTGTTCTACTTCGCCGCCCTGGCGGGCCAGAAGCGCGGCCTGAAGTTCGACGCCGAGCTGCTGTACTGCGGCTGCATGTTCCACGACATGGGCCTGACCCATCAGCACAGCAGCGCCTGCGAGCGTTTCGAAGTGGATGGCGCCAATGCCGCACGCGACTTCCTGTGCGGCCACGGCATCGCCCAGCAGGACATCGATACGGTATGGACCGCCATCGCTCTGCACACCACCCCAGGCATACCGGAGCACATGCACCCGGTGGTGGCGCTGGTGACGGCAGGGGTCGAGATGGACGTGCTGGGGCTGACCCACGGCCAGTACGGCGCTGCCGAGCGCGAAGCCATCGTCAGCGCCCACCCGCGGGGCGAGCATTTCAAGGAAGACATCATCCAGGCCTTCTACGACGGCATCCGCCACAAGCCGCAGACCACCTTCGGCAACGTCAAGGCGGATGTGCTGGCCGACAAGGACCCCGCCTTCAAGCCCGGGAATTTCTGTGCGGTGATTCGCGGCTCGAAGTGGGCGAGCTAGGCACCTGCTCTACAGCGTCACCAGCATGCAGGCCACGGTGATGGCCATGACCCCGGTGGCAATCCACCCAAGCCAGCGCAACCGCGGCCTGATCACGTGCTCGCCCATCGTTTGCGGCCGCGATGCCAGCAGCATCATGACCACCATGATGGGCACGGCGATCACGCCGTTGAGCACTGCCGACCAGAACAGCTCCTTCACAGGGTCGGTGGGCGTGAAGCACAGGATCACCCCGCCGCTTCGGCCACGGCATAGGCTGCCGCCCCCGCGAGCGGGCGCAGCGCCTCGGCCGCCTGGGCCGAGGTCTGGATATCCGTGATACCGGCGGCACGCAGCGTTGCCGCCGTGCTCAGGATGATGAAGAACGCGATCAGATTGGAAAACGTCATGCCCACCACCGTATCGACCCGGATGCGCAGCAGGTGCCGGCGCACCTCGCGCCTTGCCGGCACCTGCTGGCCCGTGGTGGCGTCTTCCATTTCCTGCGCGGCCTGCCAGAAGAACAGGTAGGGGCTGATGGTGGTACCCAGCACCGCAACCACCATCAGCAGGGTGTCATGGTTGAATGCGATATCGGGAAACATGATACCCCGCGCTACCGCGCTCCAGTCCACGTGCACCATGAACGCCACCGCCACGTACGACAGCAGCGCCAGGGTCAGCCATTTGAGCCAGCTGACGTAGGCGCGGTACGGCATGAACACCTGCAGCACCAGGCACAGCAGGCCGAACGTGACGGCATAGATATGCGCCGACCCGCCCACCAGCAAGCGAAGGGCCTCAGCCATGGCTGCGATGTCGGCCGCCAGGGTTCAACGTATTGGCCACCAGCAGCATGCTCACCACGGCCCACAGTACGCTGGCGGGAGAGCTCTGCTTGATATTGACGGCCAGTCCGCGACGGGTGATGTAGCCGATGCGTGCGCTCACCAGTTGAATCGCGATCATCAGGGGCAGGGTCAGCACCACGGTCCACAGCATGGAGAAGCCAAACTGTGCGCCGGCTTGCGAATAGGTGGCGATACCGCTCGGATCGTCGTCGGCCGCGCCGGTGATCAACCCGGGCCCAAGCCGTCGCAGGCTGCGGCGCAATCCGATTTTCCTGACAGGCTTCATGGCCGCGCCTCGATTCACCTGCGAGGTGGGCCGAACAAAGACGCAGGCGACAGCAAACAGACTAGATCAGGTAATGCGGACCATGCGGCTTACGTATTGTCACCTCTAAACATGAGCCAACACACCATCTCCCACAATCGCTATAATCGTGCCCTTTCGCTGAGAAAATTGCTCATGCAAGGTGAACAATGGATATCTATGCAGTCGTAGGCGCCGGTGGGTTTGGTCGTGAGGTGGTGCCGATTGTCAGTGCCATGATGGGCACGACAAGAAAAGACGTTTTCAAGGTGATTTTCGTTGATGACAAACTCAAAGAAACCTTTGTTAATGGATATGAACTATTAGACACGGGGACATTCCTGAAACTCGAGGGAAATAAATTTTTCAATATTGCAATTGCCAACAGCAAATCAAGACAGACAATTTCAGAAAAATTTATTTCAGCCGGAGCAAAGCCATTTTCAATAACGGCTCACAACACCTTGACACTCAGCGACATCAAAGACAATGACAGCGCCATCCTTTGCCCTTTCACCACCATTGCTACCAACACAACAATTGGAACCTTCTTTCACGCCAACTTGCACTCTTATATTGGTCACGACTGCTCGATAGGAAATTATGTAACCTTTGCACCCAACGTTCATTGCAACCATGGTGTAACTATCCAAGACCATGCCTACATCGGCACGGGAGCGATAATAAATAATGGCACCCCCGACCGCCCGATAATTATTGGCGAAGGGGCTATTATTGGAATGGGAGCAGTAGTCACAAAAAGCGTACCTCCTTTCACAACGGTTTTCGGCAATCCGGCAAGACCGCTCCGCCGAATTAAGGCATGAAATTGACAGCGAAATTGAAAGTTTCTGTTATCGGCTCTGGAACGATGGGCAAAGGAATTGTCCAAACGCTCGCGCAGGCCAAATGCGTGTCTTCCATTATCTGGCTTGGCCGTTCCATTGAGGGATGTAGTTCCTCAATGAATGAACTTTCCCTTCATTGGGAGAAGATGGTCGGGAAAAAACGGATCATAACGGAAGACGCCGCCGATTTTTTAGCCAAGATAACGGTTACCGAGGACTATAATGAGATATCTGACTCGTCTCTCGTCATTGAAGCGGTGTCAGAAAACATGGATATCAAGCATACGCTGTTCAAGAAAATATTCTCCGCTGCAAACAGACAGGCGATCATCGCATCGAATACCTCGTCACTATCAATCACTGAACTATCAAGCTTGTCTCCCAATCCCGACCAATTCATCGGGCTTCACTTTTTCAATCCAGCCCCGGTAATGCGGTTGGTGGAAGTGGTCGCTGGCGTGGCCACCTCTTCAAGCACGATTGACTGGTCACTGAATTTTGTCAGGCAACTTGGTAAAGACCCAGTCGTGGTAAATGAAGCACCAGGGTTCATTGTAAATCGCATGTTGATCCCGATGATTAACGAGGCAATCGGTATTTTGGCAGAGGGCGTAGCCAGTGCAGAAGAAATAGATAAAGCCATGCGTTTTGGGGCCAACCATCCTATTGGACCGCTCGCCCTGGCCGATCTTATAGGTAACGATGTAAACCTTTCAATTATGGAGACGCTCCACAATGAAACTGGCGATCCAAAATACAGGGCCCACCCCCTGTTGCGGAAGATGGTAAGAGGAAAAAAACTTGGGAGAAAAACAGGCTCGGGCTTCTTCGATTACTAACGACGGAAATCAAGAACAAACAGCTTGACGCCCTCCGCAAGATAGTGCCAACTGAACTGGCGCTATCCTAGGAGGACAGGAAGAGATACAAATCGATGCAATGACAGCATGCAATAATAGCCTTCGCTGCATTATTTAGATTAGCAAAGTAAACATAGCAAAAGGATATCGAATGGTCAGGTACGCAATTTACGGATGCGGGGGCTTCGGCCGGGAAGTGGCCCCTTTGGCACGCGCGCAGGCTGATGCCCTGAATAAAAGCATTGGCATTATTGATGATAGCTCAGTCGTCTTTGTGTCAGATGATGAAATCGAAATTGGCACCACCATCAATGGTATCCGCGTGCTCGCTTTCGAAGAACTGTTGAAGCAGTTTCCTGACGCGGGTGTCGTTATTGCCGTGGGCTCATCGCTTGTCCGCCGCAAGATCGCTGGTCAGTGCGACGCGGTGGGACTATGCTTCGGCAACATTTTTGCCCCCACAACACAGCGCCTGGATGCTGTTGACATTGGCCAAGGATCCATTTTCTGCGATTTTTCGATGGCGACCTCGAACATCAAGATTGGTAAGCACTTTCACGCCAACATCTATTCCTACGTGGCACACGACTGCATTGTCGGGGATTTCGTGACACTTGCACCCAAAGCCTGCATTAACGGAAATGTGATACTCGAGGATGACGTGTACGTCGGCAGCGGTGCAATCATCAAGCAGGGTACACGCGAAAAGCCACTACGTATTGGCAAAGGTGCCGTGATTGGTATGGGGGCAGTCGTGACCAAAGATGTACCTGCCGGGGTAGTGGTCGTCGGTAATCCAGCCAGGCAACTGGAGCGGTAAACGGGTGACTTCAGAGGTTCCGCCCCTGCGCCGCCACAGCGCCTGTCATGCGGCAGACGTAAACGGTGCATGTGCAACAATCTTGACGTAGTCCCCTGCCCGCACCTGAGCGAATAAACCAATCGCATACGCCTTCCGCACCGAGGCATAAAGCTCCATGTGAGCTTGAAAGGATTTGGTGCGCTGATGTTGAAGCATCCCTGCGACGCCACTTATATGATCACGAGTATGGAGGCTACGCTTAGAAGCAGCATATGGACAAGTATTGGGAGGCCGCCGCCGGCCTCAGTGAATGCGTGTAAAAGCTAAGCGAAGAACGCGACGGCCTCATTGCCCAGGACAAACCAGAGGAAGCGACCCAGATCAGCAAGTCTCTGAGCACACTCGAACCCGCGATTGACCAAATGACTCTGTTCGGCGCTACTTTCACGAAGCACAGAAGCCTACGCACTCCCTATGGCAGGCCAGCATCAGAACAGCTCTCCACAGCGCAGCTGGTGACCAATTCATGTTCACCAGTTAACTCAGCCTTGCCCTACTACCGATCGACGGCTCAACGGCATATCTTCCTTCCCGGATAGCTTGCTTGTGAACGAATGTCCAGTTCTCTTGGTAGGCTAGCTCCTTGTCGCGGTTGCGGATCTACTGCCATCGTCCCCTTACGCCCCCTGATCGCTGCCATGCGGAATTGAGACACGGCGATTTATAATGGGTACGTCCTATCAACCGCTTGGTAAATATACCTCTCTGAAACGGTACCAAACGCGGAACCAAAAGTAAGCGCTCCATGAACCCCACATTCAAAGCCGCCGCTTGATCCCGGATGCTGTGCTCCCGATTTCTTTCTGGAGCCCGCCGCTATGATGCGTCCCGACGCTAAGGTCGAAAAAGTCTATCTCTACCCCAAACCCGTCGACTTCCGGAAACCCATTGACGGCCTGGCTGCGTTGGTCGAACTGGCTATCAAGGTCGCGGTGTTTGACCCCGTGCTTTTTGTCTTCCTCAACAAACCACGTAACCGCGTGAAGATCTTGTACTGGGAACGCAACGGCTTCTGCCTTTGGATCAAATGTCTGGAGTCCGAGCGCTTCAAAACGTCGCCCGACGTGACGGATGAAGCGATTGTCCTGACTGTCCAGGAACTCAACTGGATGCTCGACGGTTTTGACCTCTGGCGTAACCGTCCTCATCAGGTTTTGACGCCGCGATTCGTGGCCTGATTCTGTATAATCCAGGGCATGAATTCTGTGCCCGAAAACCTCCCTGACGATCTTCAACTTCTCAAGCAGATGCTTGCGAAGATGCAGTCGCGGGTCGGTTTTCTTGAAGAAGAAAACGCGCTGCTGCGCCAGCGCTTGTTCGGACGCAAGTCCGAGCAGACAGCTGATCCTGCTACGCCTCAGCTAGCCCTTTTCAATGAAGCAGAAAGCATCGCCGACGTTGCCGACGAAGACACTGAAGAAGAGGTCGTCGCACCCGTCAAGCGCCGTGGCAAGCGCAAGCTGCAGCCCGCTGACCTTCCGCGCATCGAGGTCATCCACGAACTGCCCGAACATGAGCTGACTTGCACCTGCGGCTGCCGCAAGCATGCCATCGGCGAGGAGATCAGCGAGCAGCTTGAAATCGTCCCGATGCAGATCCGTGTCATCAAACACGTCCGCAAAGTCTATGGTTGCCGTGACTGCGAAGCCGCTCCGGTCACTGCGGACAAGCCAGCTCAGTTGATTGAAAAAAGCATGGCCAGCCCGAGCGTTCTGGCGATGTGGCT
Source organism: Pseudomonas sp. VE 267-6A (assembly GCF_024126555.1). NCBI lineage: Bacteria > Pseudomonadati > Pseudomonadota > Gammaproteobacteria > Pseudomonadales > Pseudomonadaceae > Pseudomonas > Pseudomonas sp. VE 267-6A. The sequence continues at coordinate 200,378 of NZ_JAMYBY010000002.1, read as the reverse complement.
GACCACCAAATATGTGGACGGCTTGCCGCTTCATCGATTTGAAAAAGTATTAGGTCGCCACGGCATCGATATCCCGCGCCAAACCTTGGCTCGCTGGGTTGTCCAGTGCGGCGAGCACTTCCAGCCATTGCTGAATTTAATGCGTGACAGCCTATTGGCCAGCCAAGTCATCCATTGCGATGAAACGCGGGTACAAGTGTTGAAAGAGCCTGACCGCGAGCCAAGCAGCCAGTCGTGGATGTGGGTGCAAACCGGCGGCCCACCCGATAAGCCGGTGATCCTTTTTGAATACTCCACCAGTCGAGCGCAGGAGGTGCCGACGCGCCTGCTCGAAGGCTATCGCGGTTACGTCATGACCGATGATCATGGCGGTTACAACGCACTGGGCGCTCAAGCTGGAGTTGAGCGTTTAGGATGCTGGGGTCATGCGCGTCGCAAATTCGTTGAAGCACAGAAAGTGTAGCCCAAAGGTAAAACGGGGCGCGCAGATATTGCGCTGAATCTGATCAACAAGCTTTACGGCATCGAACGCGACCTAAAAGCTTGCGGCGACACTGCACGTCAGATCGGTCGTCACGAAAAAAGCCTGCCGATACTGGCTCAGTTGAAAAGTTGGATCGAAAAGACGCAGCCACAGGTCACCGCTCAGAATGCCCTGGGCAAAGCCATCAATTACCTCGCCAGTAACTGGAGCAAGCTAGAGCGATACGTCGAAGAAGGCTACCTGCCACTCGACAACAACACCGCCGAACGCGCAATCCGCCCCTTCGTGATCGGAAGGAAGAACTGGCTGTTTAGCGACACGCCCAAGGGCGCGAAAGCCAGTGCTCAACTTTACAGCCTGGTCGAGACTGCCAAAGCCAACGGCCAGGAGCCCTATGCGTGGCTGCGCCATGCACTCGAACACCTTTCAACGGCGACATCGGTTGAAGATTACGAAGCCTTGCTGCCGTGGAACTACTCACCCGCATCGCCTAGCTGAGCGCCCCACCCATATTGAGTTCAGTGGGGGTTTATGGAGCGCTTACGACCTGCACAGCCACCCGGACGAGCGCGGCACGCCAGAAACCGAACCCTGCTCGGGATGCGGAACCCCAGGCTGGACAGCCGCATGCGATAAGTGCGTCCCCTACTGAGGTCACCATCATGACAATTCTTAAGCTCTCCGGCTGCTGCCTGACCGGTGCGCTGATATGGCTGTGCCCGATCGGCGGGGCCGGGCTCCCGAATGAGCACGCCGAACGCTTCCTGATCTAGATCTGGGCCGTCGCCTTCCGGTCGAACGCTTGGCTTTCCTGATAGACTGTCTCACCCTTTTTTACGTTCCGGATCTGCACAATATTCGCTGTCCATCCGTCCTTGCGCTTGCTCTGCGTGATGGTTCCCATGGGGCTTTGCTATATGACTGTTTGAGGTTGCTCACCTTGTAGCGACAAGCAAAGCAAAACCAGCAAGAACCGGAATAATTCGGCATCAATCAGAGATACAGAAATGCAACAGATTCAAGCGGAAAACCCAACAACCCCAGGCAATACGGTAGTCAGGAGGTTTTCTGTTGCACCGATGATGGATCGGGTCGATTAAACGAAGGGGCCCAATGATTACTGGGCGTTTAGGACGCTTGAAGATTTGCTAAAGCAAAAATTCAGCAAGAAAGGAAGGATGACCATTGAGTTGGTCATTTTTTGGACAGTAAAAGGCAGCACTGCGGTCTAGCACTGCCGGTGTTTCTCACGGCCTCTGGATGCCGTCAATAACCGCCTCACACGCCAGCCCCGCTATTCGACTTCGCTCAAGCGCTGCTGCGCAGCTGCCCGCCATTCTGTCAGCGTCTTCAAGCAATCCCCCGAGCACCACGACGGCAGAGGCTCCTGTCTGGCGCTGCTGGGCAGCGATGGCATTGCAGGTGGTTGCGTGGTGATGGACATGCGTTTTCTACATCCAAAAAAACGCGCGAGGCGGGCTTGAATTTATGTTCGACTAATGGGCGACTGGTGGCTCATCTCCAGTCCAATATCTTCGGTATGAATCAACTTTCAAAACATCGCCTGGCGCCATCGTAAGTTTCTCTACAGCTATCGGATACTGCTTTCGAGATGACGATATATCGACCACCCCCGCCAGCGAAATAACATCGCCGTTCAGAGTGGCACGCTGAACACCAATTGTCTGGCCAAATTTAAAGGTAGACCACGCAATCTTTTGCGAAGACTGGAGTCCATACGAGCGAAAAGGCTCTGGAGGATCGGTAATATCAATCCACGCCCCATCTCCCACTCTCTGCATCAATCTGGTGTTCTGGTAGTTAATAGGGCCACCCTGAGCACCAGGCATTGAGAATGATCGGAGTTCCTGGTAGGCCTTCACCGTTGTATGAACAAGGGTGTCGCTGCCCATGAAGGTATAGCGAACTGTTACCCTAGCCACCGCACTCTTATCGGGTGTAGGCGAGAGAAGTTCGTAGGACTCGCTGACGGTCAGCTTCGGAACGGGACGGAATTCCTTGCCCAAGCTGCGAAACATTCCGGCACTCACAGACCTGTATAGGCGCTGCACAGAGGGGTAAACCTGGGCCTGGGATTGGCCTTCGATGGCTATGGATTGAGAGCCGTCAACCTCGGAAAGACTTCCGCGCGCTGCCAGCTTGAACTGCCAGCTGCCTTTCTCGCCCTGCTCCTCAGAAATAAATGTGGCTGACTGATTATCAGTTGAAACTACTCGGAATTTCGTGCCATCCGCATCTTTCCAGGCGCTATCAACCTGAATTTTTTGGTTGACCGGTACGCGCGTAGCGAAGAATGCGCCGTGATTTGCACCGATGTATGTGCCATTGAATTTGACAGGAGAAATATCATCTTGCTCCTGTGAGACGACGTATCCACGATCGAATGCGACATCACCTACCGACGAGACTATACGAGCACCGGCGAAGTTTATTACTTGGTTCCCGCGACCAAAGCTCTTGATGTCGATCTTTCGAATCATGTATCTGTTGGGGCCGAACTCGGATCGGATAAAAACGGAGTCACCGACGACGGCGGCCTCCGTTTTTACATCACTGCCATGCGCGCTATATGAAGCGGCAAGAAACATCCCTATTCCAAAAAATAACCGCTTCATACACCCTGCTCAGAACCAGTTTGTTGCATCGTGATATGGGATTGTCGCATAAAGCGAGCAAACCGTGGGAGCCCCTGTGATAGTCGGGTCAGGCCGATAAACGACGGCGCCGCTTGAGGTGATAGTGAAAAGTCCATTTTTGCCAGTTGGGTCAGGGTTAGACTTGAAGTTGGCACCAGCAAAGCCGGGGAAATCCTCAACGGGGATAGTGCCCAACGTGGTGAGTACAGCCGGAACAGTAGCTAGGTTGACGACTATCTCAATGCAGTGGTCGCTGATGCGATAGCCAGTGAAGCGTCCGGGGATCGTCGAGTTATTTGCAAACCCGCTGCCGCTCATGTCGAGCGCTTTCCACATCGGATCACGCAGAACTGCTTGTTTCTTCGAAGTGCAGGACAGGCCAAGCCGCTGGGCCAGCGTCTCCGCGATCAGGCGGTGACCAATTTCCTCCGGGTGCACGCCGAGCGACAGACCACGCTGGTTCCGTTCTGCTTCGGTGTACTGCGCACCCGAAACCGTCCACACCTGGTCCGCTTCGATCAATATGGCGTTCGGGACGCTTGCCGCACCCCTCCGCAAAGAAACCCGCAGGCCGTGGCTGTATGGCATGTTGTAGAGGAAGTCGATGAACACAACTTTTGTTCTATTTTGCGATGCGGCGGTAATAATCCAATCGATCCGTTGGTCGTACGCGGCCTGTGCCGCCTCGTCGTAGTTTGTAATGTCGTTCGTGGCAAGGGCCCAGATAAATGCGTAGCAGCCGGCGCTCGCTTTGTTGATCACATCCTGACCTACATACCGACCTGCGCGACCATCCCGGCTGAAATTGTTAACCCTGAAGCTATTTCCAGTCGTGTCGTTAGTGAACTCAAGACCTGTAAGGCGGATGGTCCCAGACTTACAGCGCAATGTGAATTTAACGACACCTTGATTCGAAGCGACAAGGTTTCCTAGCTCCATCGCCGGGCCTCGGTCGTAACCAGTCCCTGCGCTATTCGTGGTGATTGTTTGCACTACAACACTATTGATTACAACTTCAATCTCTCCAGTAACTGTGCCGTCGTACCAGACCCTCATATATCTCTGACTTAGCGGTGCTTTCAAATTCTGAGTACTACCTGGAACTACCGACTGAAGTGCAAAACCAAAGGGGATATGCTGCGCCGCTGCGTTGGTCAGAGAAGTCCAGGTGCCGGTCTGACTACCAGAAGTGCTGAAGTACTGATTAAATGGATCTGAAGGTGAACCAGAACCTGAGATGATATTTAACAGCCCTATATTGGACTGACCAAATTCAATGTTGAGCATCTTCTTCAACAATCCGATGTAACTATCACGCTCGATATTCGTGCAGTTCGCACCAAAGCTTATAGAGTCTCCAAAGACATTGATGCATCGTAGACCCCAAGGGTTTTGAGCCGCCAGATTACCATTTACAGATAAGTGCCCTTTGGTCGAATACGCATTCTGGCGTGCGAATCCGACAGATGTTTCAGAGCGCAGATCAGATATGTACGTATCGTGCTCGATAAGCTTAGATCGGACAGTTGTGCCGTTGTGGCCGATCATCGCTGAACCCTTGGCAGAGTCCGCATTGTTCGCCAGGTCAATGGCAAGTTCGGTTCCAGACCCAGAGGACGGGAGCACGCCGATGGGGTTCCCCTCGTTGTCGAAGCCCATCACCTTGTTTGCTCGAGAAGATGCTCCCGGCAAGCGCTCAGGCTCGGGGTCCGAATCTGGAACTCGAAGCGCCCTACCCAGCTGGCTTTCACTCTGCTGATCAATCATCGTTAAACGATCGAATACAGTCTCATGGGTCTCGGCCAGGTATTTCCCCTGGTTCCGCAGATCGGTAGGCTGAACGATTGGCACCACTCTCGATACCACCAGCCGCTCTCCAACCAGGAGCGGAGCGGTCAGGATAACGGACCCACCATTTTGCGCCCCGGCGCCAGTGACCGTGTAGTCAGGCCCAAGGACAAGGGTGTGGTTATCCCCATAAATGTTGATCCGCGTTACGACAAGGTGAGTGGCATCCAGAAAGCGGAAGCCGAACGGGAAAACTGTCGCCCCGTTCCCGTTGAAAGTTTGAATGCTATCAGTAGTCGATACGGTCAATTTTCTATGCTCCAGAAATGCGAAAGCCCCGCACTTGACGGGGCTCACTGTTGGGATGCTTGGTTGTTACCTGGCGATACCCAGCGGGTCTTGATAGCTCTGTGATGGCCTGACCAGGAACTCTTGTCCGTTCTCCTGGCGGATTCGATCCTCGGTCCTTCGCAGCGACCCAGGGTTTAGTGCTTCCTGCACCGAGAACATGAACAGGTGATCCATCGCGATTCGCGCGTAGAACAGGTTCATGAACGGTGTGTTGTTTTGAGCCAGGCGAAGCGCTGATGCTGCAGTGTCGTCACCCTCCTTGGCCCTGGCCCAGAGGTTGATCAGGTCGGCGGCGGTGCCCAGGGCAGGCCCTGCGGCTGACTCGAGCGCCGTGTTGCCGAAGCGGTTGGCCTCACCGAACAGGTAGTCGCCGAAGATACCCAGTCCGCCGCCCTGCACCATCGCCGCCAGCCAGGTCTTGGGATCATCGGCCGGACGAGGCTCACGCCCTTTTGTGACGTCCTTCGATGCGGTCGACAGGTAGCCGAAAGCCGTGGTCCACAAGATCAGTTGTGCCAACGCCAGTCGCTCGCCGTTGCCGTTGCGCAGCGCCTGCACCAGGTCTCGCCCGCCACGGAAATCATTGCCCAGGGCCGTCGGGGTATACCCGCGGCCATACAGGTCGCGACCGAGTGTCTTCTGCATGTAGGCGGCCGGGAAGCTCTTGAACTGGGTGATGAAGCGCAGCAGGTCACCCGGGACGGTACCGGGCTGGGTGCCCTGGTTCATGATCGAGCGTGTGCGGGCGTCCGGCTCCAGCACTGCATAGGTCACCCGATCGTTGACGTAGGCGCGCAGACTGCGCTCAAGGTCTTGGCGGGCTTCGCGAATAGCGCCTTCCGACACTGGGCGATTGCGCTCTGCAAGGTACTGGCCTATGCGCTCGTCACTGATCGCCGCAACCCCGTCTGGGGTCATGTACTCGCGGCCATCGGCCATACGCATATCCATTTCGCGCAGCAAGTCCCACTTGCCAGCGTCCAGGTCGTACAGGCCCAGGGCGCGCTTGAAGTCAGAATTCAAGGAGCCCCAACCCTTGCCTTTGTTCTGAGCCAAGTTGTGCGCCATCATCAGGCCGGCGCTGGCCTTGTTGGCGTCAGTCCACCAGGACAGACCGTTCAGTCGGAAGAAGTGACTCATGCCGCGGGACATCTTGCCGCCCACCGAGTCGTCGGCGGAGAACCGGCGCATGATCTCCCCGCGCATCGAGTCGGCGAAAACACCGTAGGAGGACAGTATCTGGCGCTGCTCAGCGCTGCCCCTGCCCTTCAGTAGGCCGGCGCCCATCTCTGCCAGGCTGCCAAGAAAGCTCCGCCCCTGATACTTCATCTCGCTGGCGGCCACCGGCAGGTCAGTGAAGCTGGACAGAAGCGCGCCGCCGAGCTTCGACAGGGACTGCCATGCGCGGACGTTGGCCGCCACCCGGGCCTGTGTCGCATTACCTGGAATGCGCGTTTGGCCACTGACTTCCTTGAATCGGTTCTCGATTACACCGCGCCGAGCGGTGTTGAAGTTGGCAAGAGCCGTAGGATCGCCAGTCTTCCGCACATCCTCCTTGATCACGTCCATGGCCATGTTCAAGTTGGCCTCTGGATTGGTGCCGAGGCGGCGCATCATCGCCGTGTTCTGCCCCGATAGATCCAGCCCACGTAGCACAGCCTCGCGCAGGTTGCCTGTGCCGAAGAGCTGGTTGTACTCATGCCAGGCCACGCCATCCTTGAAGTGCAGGACGCGATCTTGGCTGATCTTCTTGGCCAGATTGGCCGGCCCCCTGAACCCGTTCGGCTGCTGGCCTGTTGGTGACTTGAGGTGATCACCGGAGACCAGGCCGTCGTAGACCCCCTTGAGGAATGCCATGGGGTCGCCACCTTCGCGGAAGGTAGCCTGGTCCAAGCGCGGCAGAATCTCTTCAGCCCAGCGCTCGAAGCCAGCGACTCCAATCTTCTCGCTGTCGTGGCTCTGGCGGGCGATGTAGCCAGGCATCTTTCCGATGCTGGCGCCGGCACGGTTGGCATCGATGCGGGCCCCCTCCTGGTAGCGTTGGATGATTCGGGCAATCTCGACCACCTGCGGGTTCAGGTCCTTGGTCTCGAGGTCACGGCCAACCCGCCAGAGCGCATCGGCGATGTCTTGGTCGGAGTCGCCCCGGGCAAGCACGGCGGTCAGGTCGGCGCGGTCCAGATCGGCCAGCATTCCTCCAATGTAGGCGTCACCCAGCGCCTTCTGCTCGGCAGCGACCGATAACCGGGAGCCCTGGCGCGCCAAGTTGGTACCGACCAGGAACGACTCGACACCAAGGTCTGGACGGTCGGCGAACTGATCGCGGACGAAGGCCACCAGCCGTGCACGGGCTCGCACGTTGATCAGCGCGTTTCGCCGCTCAATGATGGCGGCATGTTCGGCCTGCTTGGCCAGCTCGTCAGCCGCACGAAGGTAAGCCTGCTCGCTGCCCAGAGCTCCTTCGCGCGCGATGATCTCCTGGGTTCGCCCGCGCAGAAGCTGGAATATTTCCTGAATCTCGTTCGGCTCCATGTCGCCGGCTGCGGCCCTGACCGCGTCGGCGCATGGGCTGATTCCCGATGGAAGTGCCATCAACCTCTCCCCAGTTCGCAGATGGCCGCGGCACGATAGGCCTTGGCGTATTGTTGGGCCTTCGCGGCTTCTGCATCTGCCGCTGCCATTTCGTCTCGACCCAGCGCCTCAACCTGGGCGCGCTGATCGGCTGGCAACTGCTCAAGCATCTCTCGCGCCAGCGCTTCGTCCTCGGCTAAGGCCGCCCGCGCGTCTTCAAGATCATCGACCGACTTCGGCTGCCCATCGATGCGCCGGCTCTCGACTTGCCCTTCTGGGTCAATGCGGCGGCCCTGCGGACGCTTCAAGTACTCCAGAGCACTGGCTGCCTTGGCGGGATCCTCCAGCTCGAACAGCTTGGCTACATCGATCTCCCGCCCGCTCATAGCCTGGGCCACGGCGGTGCGAAGGGCATTCTCGCGAATGGTCCAATCTGCTCCCTCGGCGGTTTCACGAGCAGTGCGGATGGCTGCGCCCAGCGGGCGCTGCTGGTAGCCCTGCATGATCTGCCTGGCCCTGGCCTGTACCTGCGGCTGTAAGCGCTCTGGAACTTGCCCCCGCTCAATCATTCCTGCGTCGCGGCGATCCAGCTCGCCGGCCCGGTTACGCTCCAGCAGGGTGTCGATCTCGCTGGTGCGCGCGCGAATTTGTTCGCGCTCTACCGCTATGGCGTCGCGGGCTGCTCGCTCTGCCTGCTTGCGGGTCAGGCGTTCGCCCTGCAACGCCTTCGCCCGGTCGCGATAAGTTGCGTCAAGGGCCATATCCTGAGCCACAAGACCTACCCGCTCGGCCTTGAGGTCAGCAACATTGCCAACGCGCTCGCCGGTAAGTGCAGGCCTGATTTCGTCCAGCGCCTGCTGCTCGGCCGACCGATACAGCACAGCTCGGTCGGTATCGAGTTGCCTGGCGAGGCCAGAGCGCAGCGCAGCTTCAGGGTCTTCATCGAACAGGCGGGCGAGATCCATGCCCCTACCTGAATCACCCGACCGAGCGGGTGCACCAGCACTCAGGGCGGTATCGACCGGCGTAGCTTCGGTGGCAAGCCGGCGGCGAAGTGCATCACTCACCGCGCCACCAATGGAGTGCAGGCCACCACCAAGTACCCCACCAAGTGCGATGTTGGCCAGAGAGTCGGAAAGTCCATACTCGGTCTGATCAGCCTGGGCAGCCAGCAGCGGTAGCGGCTCAACTATGGCAGCGCCGACCGAACCCTCCACAGCGCCAACACCACCACGCACTGCTGCCCGCCCCATTGGTGTAGCGGCGCCTGCCAGCAAGCGGGCGTACCGCGCCTCGCCAACAACAGGCACAAAGGCCGAAGCAATGTTGAGCGGATCGAGCAGGGATGCAGCAAGGCTGGCTGTAATCTGGGTTGGCATGTTGCCACCGCCCGCCCTGGCCATGATCTGCTGGCGCGCCAACTGCTCGCGATGCCGCTCGATCAAGACCTCCAGCGCTCCTTGGCGAATGCCCTGGTCGGGGATCTTGATGTCGAGCCCTGCCCCTGCAACCTGCTCGCGCGCCTGCTCGGCGCCCAGCAAGGGCGTCTCAGGCTCAAGCCGGCCGGCATTTGGCGCGAAGTATGATTCCGGGCCCATGACGACGGCGCGACCTTGCTCTTGCTGGTTCAGCTCTTCCAGGCGAAACGCCGACGTGCTGGGGTTGGTCGAGAACGCCTCGTCGAATGCCGCGCCGAACACATCCCCGCTGTTCGCCGGCACGTCCAGTAGCGTGCGCTGGTCAAGCGCCGGGGCATCGCCTGCATAAATAGTCAATTGTTGATCCCCAGGCCGCGCACGCGACCGATCTGCGATGCACTGCTATCCCGCTGTTGCAGCCCCTGCTCTGTCAGTTCATCCCAGGTTCTGGTGATCGGCTTGCCATCCTTGCCGAGCAGGCGATACCCGTTGAGCGTTAGCGATAGACCCGACTCGTCGTTGTTCGGCACCCACTGGCCGCCATCGATCACAGCTTCGCGCAGTTGCTCAAGGTTCACGTCGTCTGGAACGCCACGGATCCCAGGCAGCAGCATCAGGTCGTCAGCGCTGATGCTTTCCAGCGCCTGGCTGGCGCCACGCTTCACTGCGGCGGTATCAAGTGATTTGGGCACTCGGTAGGTGCCGAAGAATTCATACTTGTCGTTCACCATGCCGTTCACCACCCGCTGGGCGGCCTTGTCCGGCGCCATGCCTTGGCGAACGTAGGACAGGGCCGCCTTGTTGGCTGCCTGGTACATGGTGTTGAACGTCTCGATACCACCGACCTGCCCCTGCAGCGACTGCGCGAAGGGCGCCATGCTGGACTGGACTGCGGCCTCCACGTTGGTCGCCACCCCTTTTTCCAGGCCCTTTTTCAGCTCAGCCTCACTGAGCGAGGCGACCGACGCCATGCGCTCAGCAACATCTTTCGGCAGGCCGGTGGCGATCACCTGTGCTTCTGGCGGTAGTTTCTTGCCGAGCTGCTGCGCGATCAGCGGAAAGTTTGCCCCCCACTGCGCCTGCTGCTGCTCGATCAATGTGGCGGCGCTCTCGCCGCCGGCCACCTGGCTGTTGAAGCCAGCAGCTATTTGGTCCGCCGCTGCATCCGGGAGAAGCCTTGGGGCCTGGACGCCTAAGCGGCGCTGCTCTGCAATGGTGGCGTCGGCATATGCCTTGTAGGCCTCTGGCGTTCCGGCCTGCTGGGCTGCTGCAAAGGCTTCGCGGACAGGACTGCTGTAGGTCGCAGCGTATGCAGCGGGATCCGCCTGCTGCTGTTTCATGAGGCCGGTGGCAACGGTCGCCAGCCGCCGGTAGAGCTGGTCGTCTTCGGCAAATCCTCTGCCCGCCACTGGTCTGCCGTTGGCATATTGCTTTGCCTGGTCCTCATGCAAGGCCTCTGCATAAGCCGTGGCGTTCTCCGGAGTGTCGAACTTGCCCAGGTTTCGACCCGTCTTCAGGTAGGTGTCGATCGCCTCCTGGTCGCTCATGATGCGGCCATCTTCGCTCACGGTGGGCAACAGTACCTCTTGGCCGTCAAAGTTGACCGACATCGAGCGGACCGTACTGATCGATCCATCGGGGTTCTTCACCTTTGGCCTGCTGTTCAGATCGATATTGCCCTGCTCCAGCAGTCCTTCCGCTTTCGGCCCATAGGTTGGCCCCGCCTGCTGCGCAGGTGCTGGATTAAAACGAGCAAGGATCTGCTGGCGCTCTGCGGGCGTTGCGGTGGCGAATTCGCGGATGGCAGGCGCAACTGCCTGAACCTTTGCGAACGACTCATAGGCCTGTCCGCCCTTATCGCCGTATGCCGCGTTGAAGTCGGCACGGCTCGGCGGGTTGTCGAATTCGAACCCCTGAAGGTATGCGGACTGGGCATCCTGAACACGCGACTGCAGCTCTACCCGGGCAATGGCCTGAAGCTGGCGCGCCTCAACTTGGCGCTGCCGGGATTCTGCTTCCTGACGCCTGAAGCCTTGGTCAATGCCGTTGCTGGCCCGAATCTGATCTTCGGCCGTCATGCCGCCTTTGAATTGCTCGTACAGCCCCTTCGCTTTCTGTGGTGAGTCCACCAGCATGCGCTGTATCACCGACTGGGAAAGGGTGCTGTTCATGCGCTGGCGCTGCGCCTGCAGCTCCTCTGGAGACCAGCCGTTGCGAGCTCCGCGTGCCTGGATGACCGCGTCCATTTTGGCCCGGTTCTGCTCGATGGCCTGCGGGTCGTTGTAGTTCAGCGCTGCACTGTCCAGCGAGAGCTGAATTGACGACTTGTCGACGTCATCCTTGTAGGCCTGCTGCTCGCGAAACTCGTAGGTGCCGAGCTTGCCTTCAAGGCTGGTTCGACGCTGCAGCGAAGCTTGGCGGAACATCTGGCGCTGCTGTTCGCTGGCCAGGCCGTCATAGATCGCCTGCTGCTGCTTGTCGAACTCGCCCAGCACAGACTGGCTGATGTTCAAGGCAGCACTGCCCTTGCGGGTAAACGCTCCATTCTCAGGATCGTACAGGGCCTTGTTTTGCCAGGTGCCGAGCTGATTGTCGGCGTTGAGCAGCGCCGTTTGGTTCGCGTCCTGGACCTCGCGTTGGTAGACCTGATCCAAGTCGCCGGCCAGGCTCGACAACCCTCGACCAAGGCCAGACGCATCGGTCGATGCCTGCGCAACGCGCGGGGCGGCAACTGCCTCCGGCCCGACGCGGCGTTGGTAATCTGGAATTCTCGCCATGGTCAGCCCCTGCTGTACATGCTGTAGGCCTGGCCGCCGCCGGTGAGCAGCGAGCCGAAGGCGTTGAGGCGTGACGTGCGTTGATTGGCCTTGGCCTGGCGCATCTCTTCGTTCCCCTGGGTTACCAGACCCATGGCCTGGTTGAAGGCGTTGCGACGCAACTGGTCCGCATCTTGTCTCGACATGTCGAGCGTGCTCTGCTCTACCCGGCCGGCAGAGCCCTCGCCCACCACAACGCCATTGCCTGCGAAGCCGGCCCGCTGGCTTGCCGCTGTCTGCCGGCCTTGCTCGTTCGTCAGGTCCGCGGCGAAGTCACCTTGGTTGATCACGTCGCCGGCCTGCTCGTTCAGGTACCGCTGCTGGCGCTTGGCGGCCTTCACCGAGTCCTTGCCGGCCTGGATCTGGGAATACGCGCTCAGCAGGCCACCACCTGCTGCTGCGCCAGCACCTGCTGCTGCGCCCATCAGAACCCCCTCAATGTCATTGGATGGAACAACTCGCCGTTGACCCCATAGGGCACGGCCTCATGCATGTGGAAACCGAGCCAGCGCAGCCAGCGCAAGGCCTTGGTGTAGCGAGCATCGGTGTAGTTGATCAGCACCTGGTGGCGCTGGCGCATGGCGGCAACCTCGCGGTCGCACTCGATGAGGAATGCCCGGCGGTGCTGGTCAATTGCGCTGGTGCTGATGAGCCACGGCACACCGATGCGTTCGTCGTACTTGATGTCGCCGAACATCGCCACGACCCTGCCGTCGACGACATAAGCCCGGGGGGTGATGCTGCTGGCCACAGAATCGCGAAGCTCGGCCTCTACGCTCAGCCCGCGCAGGCTCTCGAACTCAAGCCGGTCTTCCGGCCGCACGGCCGCAAGTACTTCGGCGATCAGCCGGTCATCAACCGGCAACATTTCAGCCGCCGGACTGGACATTCGGAATGACCCCCAGGATGGTCAGCGGCAGAGGGTCGGATTGGCGAATCAACAGCCGCCCGTATGAGTCCCACTGACATTGCACATCCATTTCGGCCCGGCCGGTCAGCAGTTCGATGGGCTCGCCGTAGTTCTCACCCGCGCGCTGCTTGAACTCGTCCAGGTGATCGGCGTCAGGGCCGGCAAAGATGCCCCGGCTTTCCTGGCACAAGACCACAACCTGGTTGATTTTCTTCTTCGCCCCGAGGAATGCCTGGTTGTTCTGCAGGGTGATGTCCAGGGTTTCGAAGTCGGCGGTGATCGGAAGGCCTACGTGGACGACCAGCGTTGGACCATCGAGCGAAATCGAACCACCGGTTACGACCGCCTGCGGAATCACGTTGCCATCACCCAGGGCGCTCACCTTCTTGCCCTCCAGGTGATCCAACCCCGTCACGGTCGTCACGGCCAGACCCCAGCGGGTTGCGGACTTGCCACGCAGCGACTGAGGCACCACCGTCTGCGGCTCGACAGTAACGACCGTGGGTGATGTGTAGCCGATGATCTTGACTGTCAGCAGGTCGCCGATTGACGTTTCGGTACCCGCGCCGTACATGATCACACTACGTCCAACCATCCCGGCCTCGAACGTCGACCCGCCCACAGTGAGGGTCAGTGGGCTCGGGTATTTCCAGTCGGTGCCACCGGTCAGCACCGCGGTGCCGGTGCGACGCCCGTCGTACGTCAGGCCGCAATCGACGAAGAAAGCACGATCAAACCAGTAGTCGCCACTCCCCCACTTGGTCAGCTGCCGGGTGGCCATCCGCTCGATGTAGCGCTTCGTCACGCCGTTGATCGTGCGCCTAACTACCAGGTAGAGCGCATCTTCGTCACCTTCCGGGACGCTGGCGACAGACTCGACCTGGCCATCGGTGTCGTGCCAGCTCCAGCCATAAACCTCCTGATCAGGCAGGAAGGTGAAGCCCACCAGCATGCCGTCGTTCCTGGCCATCCACAGCACGCCGTTGGGCGCCAGAGCAAAGGCCTGGTCTTGGATGGTGAAGCCACGCAGCAGGTGCGACGACAGCACACTCACGTCCTGGGGCTGGAAACCGTCCGACACGTAGTTATAGGCCAGGGTCGACAGCTTCCCGCCACGGGCCTGGATGTACAGCGCGGTGTTTGCGTAGATGGCCGGCAGAACCTCGCTGCAGCCGAAGTAGCTCTGCTCGACGGCAGAGACATTCGCCGGCGTGACCCCAGAATCGCTGGAGCCAGTGATTGTGATCTCGGCACCAGAGGTCAATGCCAGCAGCTCGCGCAGCGACACCAGGTGACGGATCTGGTTGACCTGCCGGCTGGCAATGACGAACTCGATGCCGTCATCGTCCTTGTTCGGGTCGGAATAGCCGAAGTTGTGGAAGTCACCAGTGCGGGACATCCAGACCGTCTGCGGGTTGGCCCGGCTCGCGGCGAAGGTCATGCGCTGCTGATAGTAGCCAACCACCGACGGGTTGTTGCCATCGGCGAACGGGTTGTAGCCAATCGGCACGGTGTTGTCGGTTGCCGGCGTGATGTTGATGTCGTTGAAGGTTGTGCCGGCCGATTGACCGATGAACCCGAACACGCCGGACGATTTGTTCTTGTAGACGTTGTAGTGATCGGCGCCAGCTACTGCCGTCCACGAAAGGGTGGCGCCAGGTTTGTTGTCCCAGCTGTTTACGGTGGCCGTGTTGCTTGCCCAGGACTCAACCGATCCTGCCGCGATGCCGCTGACTGCCGTCACCTTGTACTGGTAGGACGTGGTGTCCTCAGTTCCGCCAGCACGGGGCGCTGCGGTGAGGCCTGTTGGTGCAGCAATTGCTGGCTCGAACTTGATCGTGGTCAAAGTCCAGGACGTGGGTGCCAGGCGCGCCAGCTCGCGTGGCGCGTGGTCCGGGTGAACGATCGTCAGCACGTCAGCCGACTGTGTGAACTTCAATCCCGGCAACTGGGCGGTGGTGTACGGGGTGGCAATTTCGTATGGAACTGCCCCGCTCACAACCTGGCCACCATTGCTGATGAAGCGTATGTACAGGTTGCCGAACTCAAGGATATAGGTCTGCTCGGTCGAAAACTGGAAGGGAATCAACCGCGTGCGGGCGTTGCTGGATTTCACTTCAGTGATGTAGCGGGTGCCAGCGCGGTTCTGCGCGCCGCCTTCTGGCAGCACAACGAAGTTCCTGCAGGTCTTGAGCGCCGTGTAATACCGACCCAGGTCGACCCGGGCATAGGTGGCCGGGGAAATCTCGCCGGCGGCGAATGAGGGCTGAATGACTTCGGTCATGCTCCGCGCCCCGTGATGAATGAGGATTCACCCTGATACTGCGTCACGCCCTCATTGAGCGAGGCGGCAGCAGCCATGCGGACCTCGTCCTGGTATTCGGCTTTGCACGCCTGGGCGATCGATGCCTCTTTTGCGAGAGGCCCTGCGATCTGGCTGGCCAGGTACCAGGCCAGGGCCGAAACGAAGATCGGGTCGAACATTTCCGGCGACTCAACCTTCAGGGTGTACTCGAGGGTTGCCGGCGACACGCTGGTGCTGATCAGGCGCTGACTGGCGCCGTTGATGATACGGAACGGGATGCGCTGGACCTGCGGTGCATTACAGTCCAGGCCGGCGGGCCATGCGCCCTGCGGCCAGCCTGGGTTCACAATTCGGCGAACGCGCATGCAGTCGGTAGGAACGGCATACGCATGGCTGTATTCGGGGCTCGGGTTGTCGACGACTTCGGCCAATTGAACAAAGGCTGTGGCAAACCCCCAGTCGCAGTCGGCGCGCAGCACGTAGTCGCGACTGCTCTCGTAGAACTGCTTGCAGATGCGGGCTGGTTGGCTGTTCTCTTCCAGGTCATCGATACGGGCGCCGTTGCCGATGCGGAAGATCGCCATGTTGCAGATGTCGATTACCGAGGACATGAATCTGGCTCCATGAAAAAGGGCCCCGAAGGGCCCTTGGTGGGGGATGTCGAATCAGGCGTCCGGGCCGTCGTCGTCATCGTCTGGGTTGCCGCCATCGTCGACAGCAGCGCCGCCCTGGCTGCCGGTGGCGGTGTCGGCGGGTTTCACGTGCGGCTCACCACCAGCGATCAGTCGATCTGCTTCGGCCTGGGCGTCGTCCTTGCTCGCGCCCACGAAGTCACCGACCTTCTCGCCGGTGGCATCGATGACAACCCAGCGGCCACCCCCGTTGTGCTTCACGGTGAAGGCAGGCTGTGAAGCACTGCCGCCCTGGCTGCCGGTGGCGGCCGCGTGCCTGGTCATATGGGGCAGGCTGAGTGGCTTCAGATTGGAGCCTGGGGAGTCAATCTCCAGGACAATCACAGCGCCTGGCTCGTAGAGTCGCCCGTTGATAAAAGAGCGTTCCAGCACTTGATACTCAGCCATTGGTCTGCACCCCTGCTACTACGCCGGCGGTGACCTTGCCAGTGGTTGGCGCGGTGCCGGTCACGGTGTAGTTCAAGCGCAGGAACCGCTCGGTTTTCTTCGGCAAAGTGATGATGGGAGTCTGATAGCCAAGCTTAAGATCGGCCAGCGGGACCACGATGGAGAACAGGATGCGCGGCGAACTGAACGCAGAATTGTCGTCGGTCTGCATTTCGATGGTGAGGCTGGTGAGTGTGTTGAATGCCTCAACCACTTGAATGCACAGCGGGATATCGCCAGCGCGCCCCACATCCTTTTGGTCGCCTCGGTCGATGACGTTGGTCGAAGCCGCAGAGGCGGTGATCGCCTGGGCGCTCGACATCAGCAGTTTCTTGTCGAAAAGCATGATGATCTCCTTAGACCACGCGGGATTCGGTGTTGAGCAGGGCGTCGCAACGCTTGATCGGGATGCCCAGCAGCTCCGGGATCTTGCGGCCAGCGTATTCACCCAGGGTCAGGTTGACGTTCTTGGCGTTCATTGCCTGCTTATGCAGGAAGGTCTGCATGGTGCGGTTGCAGTAGATGATGGTCTTGCCTTCACCCTGCATCGGGTTTTGGATGCGGTAGTAGGCATCAATCATCAGATCAATGAGGTCAGCCCCGGCGGATGCGTCCTTGGTCAACTGGCTGACATCGATGTTGGCAACACGAGAGTTGGCGCGCCAATCTCGGCAGGACATGCCGATATCCCATTTGAAGTGATCGCGATAGGCCTGGTAATCGCCACCATCTTCGTCCCTGACCGTTTGCTCACCCAGGAAGCGGTGTTGGAAACCAGCGACGCTGCCCTTCGGGTACAGCAGGTGGGTCGCCAGTTCGCCCCAGGTGATGAACCAAATCGAGGCGTTGGTCGACCCGGTGCCGCCGGCGTTCACAACGTTTTCGCCAGATTCCGCACTCAGGTCGTTGTAGCGTGGAGCCATGCCCAGGAACGCCTGTGGCTCGCTAGCCGTGTTGCCGTAGAACATGTAACGCGAAGCCTTGTTGTTGAACCCCTGCAGCTTCGCAATGTTCTCCGAGGCACGAAACGCATCAGCGTTGCCACTGAGGTCCGCCAACGCTTTGTCGACGACCCCGTAGTCTTCCATCATGCCGGTGGTGTCCAGAACCGGTACGGTGGTCGATTTGCTCGGCTGGATGCCCTGGTTAAACATCCGCCAGGCCGGCTCAGGGATACCCGAGCGCATGGTGGTTTTGTGCTTGGAGCCGTCGTTGCACTCCATGTACTCGGCGTCCATGAGAATGTCGTTCTGCTTTGCCATCAGCTCGACGATCTTCATGATCTTCTGGGTGCCGTCCTGACGACTGAACTTGTCGATCAGGGTTGGCATGGTCGATGTGAGAATTGCCACTTGCTACTCCTTGGCCTTACCGGAAGGCATCAACGATGGTCATTTCTTTTGCCGGAGCTGCACCGGAGTGCAACTGGCCCTCGGCCAACTGCTGGCCGATCCGGTGGAAGAGCCGTACAACTTCGGGGTGGGAGCCCAGGCCGGACTCCTTGAGCATGGTGCTCAGCTCGGGCGTGCCGAACTGGGCCAGGGCCTTCTGGGCCACACCGACGTTTGCGTCGAAGTTGGCACCGCCGAAGTCCGCGTCATCACGCAGGGACTTCTCCCAGCCGGTGACCAGACCCTGGCGCTGTTGCAGGCCGGCCTGCTCGGCAGCCAGTGCGCGCTGCGCGTCGAAGGCAACCAGCTTGTTGGCCTGCTCCTGGGTCAGGTTCAGTTCCTTCAGCAGCGGGGTTACCTCGGCCAACTGTTCGGCGCTGAGTTCGTAGCCTTCGGGCAGCTCGGCGAAGGTGTAAGCCTCAGGCACAACAGGCTTTTGCGCCTGATCGCCCTCGCCTTCAGTCTTCTGGCCCTGCTGCTGGCCTTCCGGCGCCTTCTGGCCCTGCTCGGCCTGCTGTTGCTGCTGGCCCTGCTGTGCAGCAGGAGCACCGCCGAGGATGTTGCTCTGTGGCTCGCCAGTGGCCTGGGTGGTAGCTGCGCCGCCAGCATCAGCACCATCGGCGCCGGCTTCGTTCATGAGGAAGTGGCCCAGACGGCCGTGGATGAAGATGTTCATGCGTTTACCTCGTCGGGATTTGTGGTGTTCTCCTGCACCATCACCAGGTACAGGTGCGGGCACAGGGTGTTGATGCGTTCCAGCAGCCACAGACCGTACTGGCGTCCACCCTCGTTGAAGGCCATCTGGCTGGGGTTCTGGTCGAAGATCGGGTGGAAGACGCGGGCACGGGCCAGGTCGGCCCACACCAGCCGGCGGCCGCGCGGGTCGGCCATCAGCCAGGTGAAGTCCTGCTCAGCCTGCAATTGCAGCAGGTGCCGCTGTTCCTCCTGCTTCTGCAGGATCTCGGCGTTCTCGTCCATTTAGGCTCCCAGCATCTGCCCCAGGACGTTGTCCGGGGTGACTTCGGTTTCGGATAGGAGCTTGGCGCCCTGGATGGCTTGGCCCATGGCCTGCTGCGCCTGCTCGGCCTGCTGCTGGCGCGCACGCTGCTCGCGGATGGCCGCGACCTGATCGGCACCACGGACAACGGTCGGCACCACGCCGATGGCATCGGCGTATTCCTCGACGAGCTGGTCGGAGTCGACTTTGTCTAGGACCTCGGGGAATGCACCCGAGAGGTTGCCGGCCAGGGTCGCAAAGCGCTCCAGCCCCAGCACGTTCTGCGACTTCTGGGCCTGGGCCAGGATCGATACGTACACCGCCTGAATCTCGCTGTTCGCGTTGATCAGCTCTTCGGGCGGTGGCGGCAGCAACGGGTCGCCATCGATGATGCCGGCCCAGATCGGGACCGACTGGCGCAGCATGATGTTGAAGGTCCGGTCGATCAGCGGGTCAAGTAGGTCATCGTTGATGCGCTCCAGCACCGGCCCGAGCATCAGCATCTTCTCTTCCTTGCGCGCCGCGATCTCGGTAGCGGTGCGCACGGTGTCTAGCTGGCTGACCATCAGGAACAGATCGACGAAGAACGCCTCGTTGATGCGTGCCTCATGCTCCTTGATCTTGCTCTGGATGGGTGCCAGCCAGGCCGCATTCGGCTGATAGATCGGTGCCATCTGGTTGTGGCCGCCAACCATTGGCACGTACGTCACGCCGCCCGGTATGGTGCTGCTGGGTTGGCCCTTGAGCTCTGCGGGAGCCTGTAGGGGTGGGTTCGCCCCAGTCTCGGTCATGCGTGCGGCCTGGCGCTCGTACAGCTGCAGGGCCTTCACGTCGCCCAAGCAAATGCGGCCAGGGCCGGTACCGTAGGCATCACCAGGCAGCAAGTCCCAGCGAAACGCCATGGCCGGGAATTCGTGATAGCCGCGGTGCTCGAGAACCTGGTCACCGGGCGCACCAACTTCCCAGGTGAGCGCGCTGAACGGCAAGCTGCGGCCGTCTGCGCGGTCTGGGTTCGCGTTCATGTTGAGCTCAACCCGCTGAGCGCAGCTGATGAACTGGTCGCCGCTGCCTGCATCCAGCATTGACTGTGCTGTGGGGCTCAGCGACGCACTGCCGAACTTCTCGGCAAGCTGGTTCACGGTCCACTTGAATTCGCGGTAGATCGCGTTGCAGCGGCCGTCTGCGCCGTTCGCCAGGTAGTACTCGCCCCAGGTGAACGCCTCGCAACGAATCACGGTGTCCGGACTTTCATCAACCCAGATGCAGCCGGTGCCGAATGTGGCGCCTTCCTGGTAGCAGGTCGGAAGCACCTGGTACAGGTTCGAGCGCAGAAACACGTCGCGCATGCGCTGGGTGCACTCGTAGAACCACGACTTGACTGGGCCAAACTCCATGATGGTTCGCGCCACGGGCGCAAGGTTGAACCAGGGGCGGGCCGGCGACGTGATACCGCTCATCATCCCCGACGCCGTAGTGCGGCTGGCCATGGTCGCCCGATTGTTGATGATCTTGTTGTTGCGCCGGTCGCCGCGGTTGGTGTCGTCGGACATCACCCGGGAGCGCATGGGCAGAATGAAGTCGGAGATTTCCTTGGCGTTCACATCCCAGGACGACCGCTCATTCTTCAGTGCCAACAGCCGCTTCTCGGCCAGCTTGCGTGGGCTGTCGGTGGCCATGGTTATTGCCCCAGCAAGGTCTTGGTGGTGGTCGGCGCTGCTGCCGCGCTCGCACCGCCCAAGATGGTGGACGAGATGCCAGCAGCCTTGGCGCGCCGGCGCTTGTCTGCGGCCAGTCCCTCAGCATCTGCGGTGGACACATCGTTGGTGTTGACCTGCTCAGCAGTGGTGTCGTTGCTTTTCGGCGTGCTGAATGAGTCGCCGAGCACGGCGTCGCTCAGGCCGAGCGTTGCAACGCTGGCCACTTTCTTGACTGCTCCACCCATGGGGGAAGTCCTCAGTTGTTGAATGGGTCGTAGTCGGATACGTGGCTGCTGCCACCCCGCCCGGCCTGGTACTGGCTCTTCATCACCGGCATGGTGAAGGTCAGGGCCAGCGCGTCTCCGTCGTCTGGACTGATTCCCAGGCGCTTCTTGATGTCTTTCTTCTTCTCCAGCGCGATCTGGTCCGACGCGTTGTGGTCGTACTCGGGGCTGGTGAGTTCGGTTTCGAGCTCGGTGTCGCTTTCAATGGCCAGGCCTGCCTTGATAGCCTCACGCATGCGCCACCAGATGTAGGTCCGCATGTTCGCGTAGTGCCGGTCGGGCGCCTGGCTGGCGAAGTTCACGTCGATGATCATCACGCCGGGCAGCAGGCGCCGAAGCTGGTCGGCGACCGGGCCGCCCACCCCGGTGGAGTCGACGAACACCGCATCAGGCCGGTGCTCGACCACCAGGGTGCAGACCTTGGCAATGAACGGTGTGGTGTCGCGCGTCTCGCTGCCGGGGATCTTGATCGGCTTGATGCTCTTGGCATCCATGCCGCGCCGGAACCGGATGACGTTGTTGTCCATGCCGCCGCGGGCAATGTCGATGCCGCAGACCAGGGCGTCGTCCATGCCGAACACGCCTTCGCGCCGCATGGCCTCGGCCACCCAGTCGGTTGGGATCAGCTGCAAGTCGGAAGCCCTCGGGAACATGCCGCGAACGCGGATACGGACGAAGTCGCTGTCTTCGCCGTAGTCGGCGATCCACTTGGCGATCTGCGTCTTGTTTGTGCCGTCGACAGTGCGGCTGTCGACCTGGCGGTGCCGCCAGCGGTGCTTGAACTTGGTGAAGCACTCGCGGAATCGGCCGCTGTTACGGGTCGGGTTGCCGAAGGCAGCCCAGATGATTTCGGTGTCGGCGTCGGTCAGCGCGCCTTCTGCCACTTCCCACACCAGGTCGGCGATGGCCGATGCCTCGTCGAAGATCAGCAGGATGCGCTTCCCTTCGTTGTGCAGGCCGGCGAAAGCCTCGGTGTTGGTGTCGGACCAAGGCACCGCGTCGATGCGCCAGTTCTTTTCGTGGCCCGGGTCGGTGCTGATCAGCGCGGTGCCGGTCAGCTTGAACCAGTGGGCGGTGATCGAAAGGCGGTTCCACTTGGCCACCTCTGGCCAGGTCTTGGTGCGCAGCTGGCTTTCGGTGTTGGCCGTGACCACCCCACGGGTGTCGACCTCGGTGTCTAGCGCCCACTTGATGATCCAGGACACCAGCGCAGACTTGCCGATACCGTGGCCGCTGGCCACAGCTTCGCGAATTACCTCGCCGCGATCTCTGGCGCCGGCACGCAACTGCTCACCGATCGAATCCAGCACCTCGCGCTGCCACTTTCGGGGGCCGGTCTTGTTGGCCAGCTCTGTGCCTTCCTCTCCCCACGGAAACGCATACAGGACATAGCCCAGCGGGTCGTCAGTGAAACTGGCGATGTCGTCCGCCAGCTCCTGCTCGTAGTCAATCTCGGCTGGAGCGGTCACGGGCACGCGCCTTGGCCTTGGCCATTCGGTCGGCGAGCCCGGTCACGTTCACCTCAACCTGCTCCTTGAAGGCGTTCACGTTGACGTGCTTGCCCAGTAGCTCCAGGTTTCGGACCTTGTCGGGCCACTTGATCTTCTTGAGGATGCCGACCATGTCCCGCTCCTTGCCCTGGCCCTCGAACATTTCCGCCAAGTCGAAGCCGACCAGGTACTGGCGCCAGGCCTTGGGCCACTGCTTGAGCGGCTTGAGGGACAGGTCGTCCTCCAGAATGTCGATCACGTCGAGCTGGTCGATCTCGACGAGCCGCTGCAGCACGTAGTCGGCATCTACCTTCAGGCGCTTGCTGCGGTCGCCCATGGCCTGCTCTATGGCTGCCTTGACTGCCGGACGCTTCATCAGCTGGTAGGCCTGCTCGCGCGCCCTTGCTGGGGCATACCCGGCCCTGATGGCCGCTTGCGTTGCGTTCAGGTCGACCAGGTACTCGACGACGAAACGCTGCTGCTTTGCGGTCAGGGCCATCGGTGGATCACTCGCCGGTTGCGGCCGGGGCTACAACCTCGCCGCTGTTGGTTGTTTCGCTGGTGCTGGTAGTGCTCGAGCTATCGGCAGGCTGATCGACAACGGCCGGCACCAGGCGCATCCACTCGAACCTTGGGAATATCGCTGCGGTGCCGCCGGCTGCCGCATACAGGGTCAGGCCGAGCGAGTCGTTGACATGGGTTACGGCCTCGATACGGTGCACCACACCATCGGGTGTCTTCACTTGGTACTGGGTCATTGCGCTGGTCCCGTGCAAGCCGTGCGGACATAGTCCTGCAAGGCGTTCAGTTGGCGGATGGCGTCGTCGCCGTCGTTGGCGATTCGGACAATTCGTTCAGCAGCCGCTGGGTCAAGTTCGGCTCGCGCTTCTGCATGGCCCACGCCGGCGGCGGTGGCAGATCCAGTAGCGGTGCAACTGGTGGCGAGGACTGACAGCCGGCGCTTGCCAGCAGCGACATCAGCACGAAGGCTGGCATTGGTCTGGTTCGCACGTTCGCGCTCCTGGGTGTGTTGGGTGTCGAGGTCGGCCAGCAGCTTGATGGTGTTGCGGCGCGACTCTGCGGCGCGCTGCAGGGTGTCGATGTCCTGGGCCTGCTGATCGAGCTGGCCGGTCTGGTGCTGGATCTTCTGCCAGCCGCCGTACATGAGTAGGCCGCAGGCGACCAGGGCGGCTATCAGGTAGCGGGTCATTGCTGAGCCGCCATGCACTTGGCGTGGCGGTCGAGCTGGCGCTGCCAGACGCCCCAGCAGCGCTTGTTGGGCTGGCCGTTGACCTTGGTGCTGCAGTCGTAGCCGGCGGCGAACCGGTACTTGAGCAGGTCGTGGCAGGCCTGGACGTAGTTGCCGGCCAGCAGGTCGCGGCGGGGCGAGCCGGCGCGCCAGGTGCCCATGCCGTACTGGCCGACGAAGTCCATGTACAGGTCGAACTCGTCCTGGAACAGATTCACGCCCGGCAGGCTGGCGGCGAATGCTTTCTCGTCCTGGGTCAGCAGGTTGCGGGCCAGCACCTCGGCGCGCTGGCGGGTGATCGTGTCACCCATGCGGACCCTGGTGCCGTCCTCGTAGCGGGTGCTGCCGTGGCCTATGGTGGGCACGTCACCCTTGGTGGGGATGACCGCCACGTCGGTGAACCCCTCGCTGGCCTTCCAGGTACCGAAACCGGCAGCACTGACAGCCAGCAGGCCTACAGCAATGCGCTGGCGGACGCTCATCGCTCGCACTGCTCACGCAGGGCCCGGAGCCGGGCGGCGCTTTCGGCTGACTCGCGGCGGTCCTTACGGATCTGGAACCACGTGTTGACCAGGAAGCCCAGGGCGGCCAGCGCCACACCGATGATCCCGATCCAGTTCACCTGGGACAGCCAGCCGGCCAGGCCCGCTGACGCCCCCACCAGCATGCCTTTGTTCGCCACCGAGGCGCCGACTGCTTCAACGATGCCTTCCGGTTTCGACATGCTGCTACTCCTGCTGGCTGGGGCTTTCATAGGGCCTCCAGAAACGACAAACCCCGCTCGATGGCGGGGTCTGGATGAATTCGTGGGCAACAAAAAACCCGCTCGGTGGCGGGTTTATTTAGGTTCGGGTGCTACTGCACAACTTGGGGAAATCTTGCCAAAACCCGCACATCGCTGTCAAGGCATTGATTTTCCAACCTCGGCCGCCGCCCTGACAATTGCGCGGCGAGTTGCTGCTTGCCGGTCAGGCTTTGCTGGCTCGCTGAAATTCCCATGGCTGCATGCGTAGACATCGCTCTCGGTAACTTCAATGTTCATGCACAGCTGAACTGCCAAACGCAGGGCATCACCGTCATCGAAGAGCGGGTCCCAAGCGCGCCACTGCAGAAAACCCTGCTTGGCGATAAAACCACCAGTTGGCTGATGCTCTTCGACTCTGTATCCAGCAGCCTTCGCGGCCAGCTCCAGCAGCTCTCGATCAGTCATGAGGGTCTTGAGCAAGTCGTTATGCTCGCCGACAGATTTTTCAATGATGCCCTTCATGTCGCTCATGCGGCCTCCCGTTCATCGCTCAGCACGCGCCCAACTGGACGCAAGCACATGCCGTCGATGATACCAGCCTGATCGAACATCATCTGCACCAGCCAGCCCCAGTTGCGCGCCCAGTTGCGGCTGTCGAGCTCGACGCCGTGCTCGTCGGCCAGCCAGGTGCGGAACACCCACGGGTCACTCATCGGGTCAGGGTTGGCGCCCATGCCGCCCTGCACCATGTGCCGGTACCGGGTGAGTACGCCACGGGCCACGTACCACTCCCGGCTGCCGAAGTCGCACAGGCGCTTCTGCCCGCGTCGCTCCAGCTCCAGTTCCACAGCACCCGCCAGCAGGGCAACGGCCGCCTCTTCCCAGTTGTTCGAAGTCGGCGTGTCCACCACCGGGGCGTACAGGTGATGCCCGAACACCTGGTACATCGGCGGCAGACTGGAAATCGCGTGCTGCACACGGCCGGCCAGTGCCATGTGAGCGGTCTTGCCCAGGTTCTCCCACCGCTCGGGCCGTGTCTCGTTGGCCACAAAGCCTCGCATGGCCAGCTTCGCCCCCTCCAGGCCGTGGTGCATGACGCTGTCCCAGGGCGTGTAGAACGCGTCGTGCCATGCGAGCCTTGCACTGAAAAGCTTCATACCGCCCCCTTGCGTAGTTCTGCGTAGATCGTTGTGTTGCGGGTCAAGCTGCACTCTCCAGCGGCACAATCCGGACGTGAACGCCCGGCACTTCGCCGTAGCGCTTGCGCACGAACGCATCCACGACCTGCACGTCGTCCTTCCACACAACGCCGTTGAGGCCGTCGTAGATGGCCTTGATCACGTTGTCCATGTCGGGCTTCTTGGTCGGGAATACCTCGCCGGCCAGGGCCTGGGCCTTCCACTTTTTCGACTTGGATTGAGGAACGGCCATCACGATGCGCAGCTCGACCAGCACAGCGCCTTCCAGCAGCGTGCGGCCGGCCATTGCGGTGGTGCCGGCCATGGCGATGAGGCCTTCGTAGCCGGCGGTCTTGGCCGGTGTGTACATGCGGGCATGCCCGGCGATGGTGCTGACCCGTGGTCTGCCCTTCCCCACTGGTTCGCCCGGTACCAGGAACGAAACTGGCTTGAGGTCATTCATTGGCTGCCGCCTTACCCAAGGCATCACGGGTATCGAGCAAGCGGCGAATTTGCGCCTGTATCTCCCCAGCGCGGTCCAAGTGGACGTTTGCTCTTGCGACCTCTTCGGCCTGCTCGGCTAACAGTTCGTCAATACGTCCATAGAAATTCTTTGCGTCATGCATGGTTGTCTCTCCGGATGCCCATCTTGGCCAGCAGCAGAGCGCGCGCGGCCTTCGGGTCGGTTGGTATGTTCTGTGCGGCGATCAGGTCGCGGGCTTCCTGGTGGGTTCGAGCCAGTTGGGCCTTCATGCCGCATTCGCGCTCGATGCCCTTGGCGATCTTCCCGTCGAGGGGCTGTGCGTTCTGGGCGCGGCGCTGGACGATGGCGTAGTTTCGTTCGAACTGCTGGAACAGCCCTTTTTCCTTGCCGGTTGCTGCGCGAAGATCGAACGTGCCGGTCGCTTCGGCTGCGACCCTGACAGCCTCGTGCGAGTACTTACCGCTCAGCGCTTCCCACCAGGCGTCTTGCACGTTCGGCATGTCGTCGACACGCTGGCAGAGCTCCAGGAAGTCACTGGGCGATGGCGGAAATTTGCATTCCTTGACCATGCGGTGCAGGCCTCGGTCTACGGCTTCGTCGCCCAGTTCGCTGATGGTCTCGCGCCATACGCGGCGGGCCAGGTGTTCGGCGCGCTCGTCGCCGTAGTGTTTCTCGTACCAGGCCGGGAACGTGATCTTGAGCGTGGTGAAGATCCGGCGAACAGCATCCCGCAGGGCCTGTTCCATGGGCGTCACGTTCTCGGGTACCGGTTCACCAATTGGGGTCTGTGAGGATGTCGTGAGCGTTGCGCGTGCTGCGACCAGGAGTTCGTCCACCGGTTTCATGGCGTGTGCCCTCTGCTTGCTGGATTCGGGATTGGCGTTTCAGTTGCTGCGCAAGTGCGTGCTCCCACTGGGACTGGGTCTTGTGGTCACCGGGGCGGCTGATCCAGTACGAACGGAATTCCAGCAGTTGGTCGGCGTTGAACCGTTGGTTGGCCATGCCGTTGCGAGCAAGGACTGCGGTGAACGAGCGGGATTCGGGCTCCCAATCGTCGGTCATTGCGAAGCGAGGACGCGCGGTTTGGTCCTCGATCAGCGCTGGAGGCGAATCGTTCGCCTGCGCGGTATGTGTGTTTTCTTCTGTATCTGTATCTGTATCTGGGGGCGTTACCGTAACGTTACGCTGCTGTTTCTTCTTTGCTCGATGCGCTGCAACCCTTGCCTTGCTTGAGTCGGAGACGAATTGCCTCTTGTCCCACGCGTTCGGCTGGCAGTCTTCCGTGATGAGCCCCTTGCTCAAAAACAGCGCTTTCGTGGCCTGCCACTGCTCATCGGTAATGCGCATCTGAAATGCGATTTCCGTTTCATGTAACGTTACACCTTCGTTACTGCAACGCAGGCAAAGCAGCATGATGAAGCGCCGCTGGTCGGCCTCGCTCATCATCTGCACTTTGGGGTCTGTGGCGAACTCGCCATACATCCGGAACCAGTCCACGGGTCAACCCTCCTCGAGCTGGTCCAGCCCCTGGACGTGCTCCATCCAGCGCTTTGAACCGTGTATGAACATCTCGATGTCGCGCTCGTTGAAGCATCGCATTTCGCTGGGCACGACCTTGAGGCCAAGCACTGCAAGGATCTGCGCGAACTGTTCGAACTTCTCCGGGCGCATGCGGCTGATGGTCGCCTCGTCGCAACCGACTGCAAGCGCGATGGGCGCGTTACCGACGGAGGTCACCCGCTGCAAGATGAAGTGCAGATTCTTGCGGGCTCTTGCAGCCTGTTCCGGGCCTAATTTGGTCGTCGACATGGTCAGGCCGCCAATCTTGAGGCTTCTGCCTCTTTGTGCATGGCTTCAATGGCTTTGCCAGTCTCGTAGCCGATTCCGGAACCCTTGCTGGCTCGATGGATAGTCGGCTGAGTTGTGCCGACCTGCTTCGCGATTGCTGCTTGGGAGAACCCCCAATCAGCGAGGTCTGCAAGCATTTTCTGGATGGTCATTCTGCTCACCAATTCGTTTACGTATTGATCGATAATACGCAAGCGGATTGAAGGCTGCAATAGACTCCTTTTTCAATACGTTTTTCTATGGGTTACAGAATGAAGATTGGCGATAGGCTTGCTGGGGAAATGGAGCGCCAAGGCATGTCGGAGGGCGAGCTGGGAAGGCGCTCAGGCGTCAATCAGCCTACGATCCATCGCATTGTCACTGGAGAGTCGAAGAACCCTCGGCAGGACAATGTCGAGAAAATCGCAAGGGCGCTTGGAGTTACATCTGATTGGCTGTGGCGTGGAGGCGACCGTGAGAAGGGATCGAATGTCGTCGAAGGGAACTTTTCGCCAAGAGCGAAAGGTGACATCAGTATTCCTCAATACGACGTGAAGGGATCTATGGGGCCAGGACAGGTAATTCCGAGCGACTACATCGAGACGATCCGTAATATTACCGTGCGAACCGAATACCTGCGTGAACAAGGGATAAGTTATAGCCGGCCAGAAAATCTTGCGGTCATCACTGGTTTCGGTGAAAGCATGGAAAAGACATTCACCAGCGGGGATCCACTCATAATCGACAAGGGTGTACATGAGGTTCTTGTTGATGGAGTTTACTTGTTCACATTGGACGGGGTTCTGTACATCAAGCGACTACAACGGCTGCCTAAAATGATCCGAATGATTTCGGATAACGACGCTTTCCCAGCATTCGATATCAAGGGTGCTGACCTAGAGACGCTAACCATTCACGCAAGGGTACTTCTGGCATGGAACGCACGAAAGCTCTGATGGAAGTACTGGACAGACCGATAAAAAGGATAGGATTCACCATACTTCTACTTGGCCTGGCACTTTCTGTAGTCGGTGCATTTCAGATTGCATCTGACTCTTACCGGGCAAGTGTATTTTTCGAGCGCTGGGTCGGGACAATATTTTTTGAAAGATACGCGTATAAAAATTACCCAGCGACCAAATTCGGCTTTTGGATATTTTTGATCGGCATTTTATTTTCGTTCCTTTACGATCGTGTGATAGGAAAATTTTTCGATTGGATAGCGAATGGTGGAAAGAAAAATAAGATAATAGCGGCAGAAAAAAACCATGCAGAACTTTATTTTAAAGATGCAAAAAGTGTACTTGAGTACTCATGCAAGTACATGGACACAAGCCTGAATGAAGGAGAGTTCACTCCCTGCATTGTGGTCGCCACCAGCTCATCTAGGACGGCTGGAACATTTGCCGTTATCGACATTCCTTCGGATCAAGGTATTAGGCGTGGGGTTGCTGCATTTTCAACTCAAGATACCCCCTCTGATGTGGTTGGAAAGCTGTGCGCAGCAATGATAGGCCCCATGATTGATGAAACTGGATCTCCTGGGCTCCTGCTTTTCGCCGAGCTTGAGCCGACCTGGCAAAATGGGTCGTGGAAGGTCAAGCGCCACTTCTGATTAACCTGCCCCTCCATTTTGAGGCCCGCCACTGAGCGGGCTTTTTCATGCCCGCAAAAAAACAAATGCATTTACGTATTGACTGCATCAATCCGTTTTCGTATTGTTCGCTCATCCGAACCGCACCTTGGTGCAACGGATGGCAGCGAGCCGAATGCCTCAATTCGGTACAGGGGAAGCCTCACCCCTGGTGCGCAGCGTCGAGCACCGCATAAACGAGAGCCGACAGCATGCAGAGCGTGGTCGGCTGTCGGGCTCTCAGAGCCCCCGAGATGAACTACCGAGAAATCCTCGGTAGTTCGGCCCAGCCCACCGTGGCGTGAAACGGAGGCCAGCTCCAAGGAACATTCCACTTCTGCACCTGGGCGACCGGGTGCAGCGGGGAATCAACCGAGGACACCACCATGTTCAACCCAACCGCCCTACCCCTGTTCAATGAACGTGTTCGCAAGGTGCTGGAGGCGCCGCCGGTTGACCTGGTGGCTACCGAAAGTGAACTCAGCTACGCCGCCGGCATGGTTGCCTACGCCTTGGCCCGTGGCGATATCGGCCATGAAGAGCACAACCTGATGCTCATGCGCATCGACATGGCGCGATACAGCGCTCTGGCCCGCACGCTGCGGAACGAGCGCATCGAACGAGTGGCGCAGCAGTGAGCGCCTACGACGCCTGGCTCGACCCGCCCGACGACGAGCCGGAACCCTTCGAAGACGATGCCGAGCCGGACGGGCACCCGTTCCAGGCCGGCGACTGGCGCTCTGATGAGCGCGACATTCAGCTGGAGAGCCGCTATGACCAGTAAGTGCCTGGGCTTCATCGCCCCCACCGCCCAAGCAATGATCGAAGCCCTGCACCGTCAGGGCTTTTTTCTGGTCGGCGATCTGCCGGCGGGCACCAAGATCAGCATCCGCCGCCGCATGTTCGTTGTGAGGTTTCCATGAGCTTTTACGAGGACAACATCGCCGACGGCTCCCACTGCATGAGCTGCCTTGGCTTCATCGGCGATGATGTTGGCTATCCGCGCTGCTGCCGAAACTGCGGCGGTGAAGGTAGTGCACCGAACCCGGAAGGCCACAAGAAGCGCATGAAAGCCCAAGCCATGCAGCGCTTCGACACTTGGCTAGCAAGAACTGGAGTTGCCCACAAGAAGCACAACCAAGGCTTCCACGTGGTGTTGTCGCTCCCTGACGGCCGAGTGATTGACTGTTGGCCATCTACTAGGAAATGGCAGTTGCGTGGCCAGCGCATTAGCCGCAACGGCAAGGCGCTTCACGACTTGGTCATGTCCCAGCTCAGGCCATGGCCATGACCACCGCCCAGCGCCGCCGGCGCCGCTCCATCCGCACCGCTTCAGCCCTCACCGGCTTCCTGTTCATCACCTTCACCCTGATCGGTCCCGCCATCGGCGGCCTGGTCGCACCTTAGGAACCCCGCTCATGAGCGATCTTGCCATCAAACCCACCTTCAGCCTTGCCCCGCAGAACATCGAGGAAGCGCTGAAGTTCGCCGACTACCTGGCCAAGTCGACCATTGTGCCGAAGGACTTCGCCAACAACCCTGGCAACATCCTGGTTGCCATTCAGTGGGGCATGGAACTGGGCCTGCAGCCCATGCAGGCCATGCAGAACATCGCCGTCATCAACGGTCGACCGGCGCTGTGGGGTGACGCGGTGATCGCCCTGGCCCGCAGTTCGCCGCTCTGTGAATACATCTACGAGAGCGACGACGGCGAGACAGCCACCTGCCGCGTGAAGCGGCGCGGCGAGGAAGAACAGTCGCGCACGTTCAGCATGACCGACGCCAAGCTGGCCGGCCTGTCCGGTAAGTCCGGTCCTTGGTCCCAGTACCCGAAGCGGATGCGCCAGTTGCGGGCCCGGGCCTTTGCTTTGCGCGACGTGTTCCCCGATGTGCTGCGCGGCATGCCGATGGCCGAAGAGCTGCAGGACATCCCGACAGAGCGGGAACTGAACCAGGCGCACGTGCGCAGGGACGATGAGCCTAAGCAACTGCCGGCCTATCCCGACAGCAAGCTCGAAGAGAACGCGGACATGTGGCGCTCGATGATCGGCGCCGGCCGCACCAGCCCCGATCACCTGCTGGCGAACCTGACCAGCAAGTACACCGTTACCCCCGAGCAGATCGAGCGCATCCAGGCGCTTGCCCCCATTGAAGGAGATCACACCGATGCAAGTGCATAACGTTCAGCAGGGCACGCCTGAGTGGCATGCCCTCCGCGCCAGCTACTTCACCGCTTCGGAGGCGCCCGCGATGATGGGCGCCTCGAAGTACCAAACACGCAACGACCTGCTGGCCATGAAAAAGACCGGCATTGTTGAAGAGGTCACGCCCCAGCAACAGGCCATCTTCGACCGTGGCCATGCTACCGAGGAACTGGCCCGCCCCCTGGTCGAGGAAATGCTGGGCGAAGAGCTCTACCCCATCGTTGGAACCAGCGGCAACCTGCTGGCCTCGATGGACGGGGCCACGATGCTGGGTGACACGCTCTTCGAGCACAAGCTGTGGAACCAGGGAGTAGTCGCGCAGATCCGCGCCGGCGAATTGCAACCCCACTACTACTGGCAGTTGGAGCAGCAGCTGCTGGTCAGTGGCGCCGAACGCGTGATCTTCGTGTGCTCGGATGGCACGAAGACCAACTTCGAGCACCTGGAATACCGGCCCGTGGCCGGCCGCCGGGAGCAACTGGTGGCCGGCTGGGCCCAGTTCGAGGAAGACCTGGGTGCGTTCGAAGTGAAAGAGGCCAAGGCCGAAGTGATCGGCGCGGCGCCGGACCAACTGCCGGCCCTGCGCATCGAAGTCACCGGCATGGTTACCGCGAGCAACCTTGACGCTTTCAAGTCCCACGCCTTGCAGGTGTTCAGCAGCATCAACACCGACCTCAAGGATGACCAAGACTTCGCAGACGCTGAAAAAACCGTGAAGTGGTGCGGTGATGTCGAATCCCGGCTGGAAGCTGCCAAACAGCACGCCCTGAGCCAGACCGAGAGTATCGACGCTCTGTTCAAGGCGATCGACGATATCAAGGAAGAAGCCCGCCGCAAGCGTCTGGAGCTGGAAAAGCTGGTGAAGAACCGCAAGGACACCATCCGCAGCGATATCGTCATGGATTCGGCCAAGGCCCTTCAGGACCATATCGACCAGATCAACGGAACGCTCGGCGGTCGCATCCGCATGCCGCGCGTTCCGGCGGACTTCGCCGGCTCCATCAAAGGCAAGAAGACTGTTGCCAGCCTCAATGAAGCCGCCGGGGCCGAGCTGGCCCGGGCCAAGATCGAGGCCAGCCGCATCGGAGATGGCATCCGCACTAACCTGGCCAGCCTGAACGAACTGGCCGCCAACCATAAGTTCCTGTTCGCGGATGCCCAGGAACTGGTGCTGAAGGCCAACGACGACCTGGTCGCGCTGATCAAGGTGCGGATCAACGAGCACGAGCAGGAAGAGCAGAAGCGTCGCGATGCTGAGCTGGCCCGCGAGCAGCAGCGCCAGCAGGAAGAAGCCAAGCAACCAGTGGTCGAACAGATCCACAACCCAGACCCTGAACCAGTGGCTGCGGCAACGCCGATCACCAGTGCAACGCCGGTTACCCAGGCGGTCACTGACGACGGCCAGCGCATCAAGCTGGGCGATATCAGCGCCCGCCTTGGCTTCACGCTGCCGGCAGACTTCCTGAGCTCGCTTGGCTTCGACGCTGTTGCAACGGAGCGTTCGGCAAAGCTGTACCGCGCCAGCGACTTCACGCGCATCTGCGCCGCGCTGATCAACCACATCCAAGCTGTGCAGGCCAACCGCGCCGCTGCCTGACAGGAGAACCAGCCATGGCCGCCCAGACCGTGGAAGAGCTGTACGACCGAGTCGAGGAATTCAGCGCCCTGCTTGCCTCCGCGGAACTTCATGCGTCGGGCGCTTGGGAAGACGAGTTCGTCGAGAGCCTGCGGGCCAACTTCAAGCGCCATGGCCCGCGCACCCTTCTGAGTCCACACCAGCAGAAAAAGCTGGAACAAATCGGCAAATACTGAGGATCACCCATGAAAGTTGAACACAAAGAAGCCATCGACCGCGCTCGCCGCCACGGCATCCAACCCATGGTCTTTGCCCACGAGCTGATGGTGCACGACCTGGTGGAGGCGGCGCTGTTCGAACTGCGCAACGTGAAAGTGCCGTTCAGCCGCCTGGGCGAAGACGATCAGCAGGAGGTGATCGACCGCATCACCAAAATTGCTGAAGAGGCGGTGATGACCGCCGTCGGCATCATCAGCACCCGCAGTGTCGACACCATCCCGATGACTGTGGTCGACGCCAAGTTCAAGGCGAAGGCCATCACGGTGACCGCGTCCATCGATGCCCAGGACCCCAACCGGCATGGCCTGATCGATGTTGCCGGAAAGCTGTGCCTGATGGTGCTGGCCCCGGCCGACTACAACGAAGGCAAGGACGGTATCCGCGCCGAGCGCGACCAGCATGAACTGCCGTTGAGCGCTGGAGCCATTGCCGAGGCGATGTATCGAGACCGCCGCAACACTCCCCTGGAGGACGACAACGATCAGGCCGTAGACCTGGAACCGGAACCACAAACGGCCCAGACCACTGCTGATACCCAGGTAAGCAAAGAGTTCGGCGACTTCGACTATGACGACGCCACGCAGCTGATCGTGCTGAAGGCCAACGGCAAGCCGTTCAAAGCACATTGGGTGCAGAGCCGCCTGGCCATCAGCAGCGAGCAGGTCACCACCCTGCTGATGCGCCTGCTCGACGACAAGGTCATCGAGGTGGAAGCCGAGGGCGAATCGGCGCTGGACCACAGCTACAGGGTCGCTGCCACCCTGGAAGACGTGGTCGCCTGATCCCCAGCCCACCGAAGCAACACCCACAGGCGCCTACGGGCGCCTTCTTTTCGCCTCTAGGAAACCACCATGTCCGATCTGATCTGCATTTTCGACACCGAAACCACCGGCCTGCCGCTGTTCCGTGACCCCAGCGACGATCCGCGCCAGCCGCACATCGTCGACATCTGCGCCCTGCTCTACACCCCCCAGGGCGATCTGGTCGACAGCTTCGAAGCAATGGTGCGCCCAGACGGCTGGGACATTCCCAACGAAGTTTCGGTCATCCACGGCATCACCAACGAGCTCGCGCTTGAGCACGGCATCCCGGAGCAGGAAGCGTTGGAAGGCTTCATGCGCATCTGGCGCCAGGCCGGACTGCGTGCAGCCCACAACGTGTCGTTCGACGATCGCATCCTGCGCATCGGCCTGATGCGCTTCTTCGGTACCGAGGTGGCCGACGAGTACCGCGCCGGCGACAAGTTCTGCACCTGCCAGACCACCACCAACATCGTGCAGTGCCCACCCACTGCCAAGATGATCGCCGCCGGACGGGGCAAGCAGTTCAAGCAGCCCACCGTGGCCGAGGCACTGAAGTTCTTCACCGGCGAAGACCTGGTCGGTGGCCACCGCGCCCGTCCAGATACTGAGGCCTGCGCCCGTGTTTACTTCGCCCTTCAGGCGCTGCAGTCGGCTGCCTAAAACAGAAACCATGGAGAATTCAGCATGAAACAGGAAAAGATCACGCTCACCATCGGCGATGCCACCATCAAGCTTCCAGCTGCTACCGTGGCCCAACTGGCCCTGGTATCGGTTCTTGGCCAGATTGCTCCGCCGCCGGCGCAGACCCGCATCCTGCCGCAACCGGCAGCCGCCCCCGAGATCGGCCAGCCATGGCCGGGCCAGGGCGGCATCAACGGCGGCTTCGTGCCGGCCATCGGTGAAGTGCCAGAGCACTACCTGATCTTCGCCGACAGCGATGTTGGCGAGCATGAGTGGGGCGGCCGCAATACTGAGTCGAAAGCGACCAGTCGGCACGACGGCAAGGCCAACACTGACATTCTGATCGCCGAGGGCGGCCATCCTGCCGCTGAAGCAGCCCGGGCATACCGCGCTGACGGCCATGCCGACTTCGACCTTCCGGCCGCATCCCAGCTCTACCAGGCTTGGGTCCACGGACTGATCACCGATGGGGCGTACTGGAGCAGCTCGCAGCGCTCCGCCTACAACGCATTCCTCATGCACTTCGATGATGGCACTCAGGACTACTACGGCAAGTACGGCGAGCTCCGTGTCCGCCCCGTCCGCAGATTCTTCATTTAATCCTTCATCCATTCGAACAAACGGGCGCATCGGCGCCCTTTTTGTTGCCTGCACGTCAAGGAGCAGCACATGAACGCAGTTGAGAAAGCAGCACAATCCACCACCCTCCCAGCAATCGGTGAAGCCTACGGCGGCGGCTTCGTCACCGGCATCACCCGCGATCCGGAAACCGGCGAGCGCCACCTGTGGATCACCGCCGGCGCCGAGCATGAACTTCAAGGCCGCTGGGGCGAGTACGGCGAGAAGATCCATGGCGCCGAGAGCTTCACCAACAGCCGCGCCAACACCGAGGCAATGGCCGCTGCTGGTAGCGCCATTGCCCAGCAGGTCCTGGCGCTGAACATCGGTGGCCACAACGACTGGGCGATCCCTGCACGTGATGTGCAGGAGCTGCAGTACCGCCACTTCAAGCCGACCACCGAGGAAAACTACTGCTGGAACCGCGATGGCGAGAACCTCAACAGCGAGCCAGCAGGCCAGCTCTACACGGAGGAAAGCCCAGGCCAGACCGTGCACGAGGCGTTCCGCTCTGGCGGCCCAGAGGCCTTCCAGCGCGCCTGGTATTGGTCGTCTTCGCAGCGCTCCGCCCCCAGCGCATTCGGCATGGGCTTCGGTGATGGCCATCAGGGCAGCCTCGGCAAGTACGGCGAGCTCCGTGTCCGCCCCGTCCGCAGCGAAATTATTCAGTAATTCATTCATTTAACCGCCCGGCAACGGGCGGCCACCCAAGGAGGGGCATGCCATGGCAATGCATACCGAGCTTTCCATCTTCAAGGCCGCCAGCGGCTTGTTGCAGATGGCCACGAACCTCACCAAGAACATTCCCCGCGAACTTAAACAGTCGCTGGGGCGGCGAGTGATCGACGAGTGCATTGACGTGCTCATGCTCATTGCCCGGGCAAACGCGACGCAGGACAAGCGACCACACCTATCGGTACTGGTCGAAAAGGTCCAGGTCATCGAGCTGCTCATGCGCCTCTTCAAGGACAGCCGATTCATCAGCGTTGAACAGCACGCCAGAACGATGGAGGTCACCACATCGATTGGCAGGCAGGCCAACGCCTGGAAACGCTCCACCCCATCCGCGCCCGCTGCCTGAAGGTTACGGCTTCCAGGCCTGTGCGAATTGAATCTGGTCGTGCCGCTGACCTTGGGTCACCGCCATGCGCACCATGGATACCGCCGGTCTCAAGCGTCCGTGTAGGTCCAGCGCAGTTTGTCCGCCGAGCAATCGGCAGGCCGACGTAGATAGCACGACAGGTCGCAGCGCTCCGCCAACAACGCATTCAACATGAACTTCGATGATGGCAATCAGAACAACAACGACAAGAACAACGAGCTCCGTGTCCGCCCCGTCCGCAGATTCGACCCCCTACCCGTTCAGCGAACTGGTCCAGGCCTACTACGATTGCCGGCGCTCCAAGCGCAACAGCAACAGCGCGCTGGCTTTCGAAGTAAACCTGGAGCGGAACCTGACGGGTCTTCACCGCGATCTGGTCACCGGCCGATACCGGCCAGGTCGCTCAATCTGCTTTGTGGTCACCCGACCAAAGGCCCGCGAGGTATGGGCCGCCGACTTCCGCGACCGCATCGTGCACCACTTACTCTACAACCGCATCGGCCCCGGCATCGAGCGCAGCTTCATAGCGGACAGCTGCGCCTGTATCCCAGGTAGAGGCACCCTGTACGCAGGCAAGCGCCTTGAGGCGAAGATCCGGAGCCAGACGCAGAACTGGTCCCGCCCCGGCTTCTACCTCAAGTGCGACCTGGCCAACTTCTTCGTCGCGATCGACAAGCGCGTGCTGGGCCGCCAGCTGGTAGCCAGAGTCACCGATCCATGGTGGCAGCAGTTGGCCCTGCAGGTGCTCATGCACGACCCGCGCGAGAACTACGACGTGCGCAGCCCGGCGCACTTGTTCAACCGGGTACCGCAGCACAAGCGACTGACCGCGCAGCCCGCTCATCTGGGCTTGCCTATCGGCAACCTGTCGTCGCAGTTCTTCGCCAACGTCTACCTCGACTCACTGGACCAGTTCTGCAAGCACGAGCTGGGCGCCAAGCACTACATCCGCTACGTCGACGACTTCGTGCTGCTGCATGAGTCACCGCAGCAGTTGAACGAGTGGCTGCGCAGGATTGAGCAGTTCCTGCCCAGCCTGGGCGCCAGGCTCAACCCGAAGAAGACCATCCTGCAGCCGATTGACCGTGGCGTGGATTTCGTCGGGCACGTGATCAAGCCCTGGCGGCGCACCACCCGCAAGCGCTCGGTGGCCCAGGCCATGAAGCGTACCGCCGCAGCGCCGTCGGAGGGCCTGCGCGAGACGGCCAACAGCTACTTCGGCCTCCTGAGCCAGGCCAGCCACAGCCAGAAAGACCGGGCTGCGCTGGCGAACCTGATCCTTCGCCGAGGCCATGTGGTCAACGGCGAGCTGACCAAGACCTACCCGAGGAAATCATGACAACAGCAATCGACCTGTTCGCCGGCCTCGGCGGATGGAGCACCGGCGCGCGCGCCGCAGGCGTCCAGGTTCTCTGGGCGGCAAACCACTGGCCGGTGGCCGTTGAATGGCACAGCGCCAACCATCCCGACACGCAGCACGTTTGCCAGGACCTGCACCAAGCGCGCTGGGAACAGGTGCCGGCGCATGACATCCTGCTGGCTTCGCCATGCTGCCAGGGCCACGCCAAGGCCCGCGGCAAGAAGTCGGGCAACCCTGAGCACGACGCTTCGCGCTCGACGGCCTGGGCGCCGGTGTCAGCGCTGGAGTTCCACCGGCCGCAGGCGGCAGTGATCGAGAACGTACCGGAGTTCACCGACTGGGTGCTCTACCCGGCCTGGTTGCAGGCTGTTCAGGCGCTGGGGTATCAGGCGGCACCGCATATCGTCGACTGCGCCAA
Source organism: Pseudomonas sp. VE 267-6A (assembly GCF_024126555.1). Lineage (NCBI taxonomy): Bacteria > Pseudomonadati > Pseudomonadota > Gammaproteobacteria > Pseudomonadales > Pseudomonadaceae > Pseudomonas > Pseudomonas sp. VE 267-6A. The sequence continues at coordinate 161,944 of NZ_JAMYBY010000002.1, read as the reverse complement.
CCTGAGCGTGCCACAGCACCGGGTGCGCCTGTTCATGGTACTGACCCGAAGCAAGGCCCCGCTGATGCTCCAACTGCCGCAGGAGCGACATGTGCCCGCCGCCAGCTTCCTCGACTTCGACGCCGGGCGCTGGTCGCGGATCGAGAAGCCTGGCCGGGCCCAGGCCACCCTCGACCGAGTGCGCAACGGCCGCCAGCGCTTCGGTGACCGATTCATCATGCCCTACTACGGCAAAGGCTCCGGCACCACCGGCCGCGACATCAACCGGCCGATCGGCACCATCACCACCCTGGACCGCTGGGCCTTGGTCGACGGCGATCACATGCGGATGCTCAGCGCCAGCGAAGCCCTGGCAGCCATGTCGTTCCCAGCTGACACCCTGCGCCCGGACAACCACCGGCTGACCATGCACATGGCGGGTAACGCAGTACCACCACTTGCAGGACAGCGCATCATTGAAGCTTTACTGGAGGCAGCATGAACCCCACCGCCCAGGCGGCCCTTGACCGGGCCCGCCAGCCTACCCCTGCGCCTGTCTTCTCCACGGAGACGGCCCGGCCGAACAAGCCCATCACGCTGCCGGCGATCACCGGCCCTATCAACCACTTCATGCGCCTGCAGGCGCGCGAGGAAGCCCGCGACCTGGTGCTGTCGATGCGCGCGACGCTGGCCTGGCCCAATGGCCTGGCCCAGGTGATCACGCGGCTCAAACTGGCAGCGGTGGGCAGGCCTGACAGCCACGTCGCCGGCTACCTGGACATCATCGAGTGGCTGGAGGCCCATGCCGAATGACCGCCCTTCGCCGCAAGACCAAGATCCGCGGGCGCCCCATGGGTCCGCTCGACCTGAACGTGATCTGCGACATCTGCAACACGTCGCGGGCACACGGCAACCACAAGAAATGCAGCGCCAAGCGCAAGGCCATGGCCGAAGAGCGGCGGGCAAAGGAGAACAAATCGTGAGCAACACCGAACAGATGGTCAGCTTCCCACGCGAGCTGACGGACGATCTCGCCGAGCTGATCGCCGAGAAGGCACGGGTTTGCGGGGGTGGCGCTGTCGATATCTGGGACGCTATCTGCGCGCATGCCCAGCCAGCCGCCCAGCACCAGGGCGAGCCGGTGGCGCTGCCTGAGCGAAAGTCCTACGAGGAGTCTTTCTCCGTGCATGGACAGGGGCAGATCATGGGCTGGAACGCCTACCACGACGAAATCGCCAAGCTGGGGCCGCTCTACACCCACCCAGCACCAGTTCAGCAGGGCGAGCCGGTGGCGTGGCGCGGAATCAATGAGCTCGGCGAAGTCGTCACCGAATGGATTGATGGGGTTCCCCCCGAGAGGATGGTGGACCTGCGCGGAAACCCGGGCAGTTTCGCCAAGATCGAACTGGCCTACAGCCACGTCGACGCTGGCGAGGTTGAGCGGCTGCACGAACTCAGCGTTACGAACATCCTGATGGCCATCACGCCGGGCATTGATGGGATGGGGCGCGAGCACTACGCGCAGTCTGTTGGTGAAGTTGAGCAGAAGCTTTCAGAGCTAATGGTAGAAGTGGACACCCTGCGTGCTTCCCTGGAGAGCGTGAGGACTTCCCGCGATGCCTTCGCGCAGAACGCTATCGACTTGCGCGCCCAGCTGGCCGAGCGGGATGCGCTGCTGCGTATCGTCCGCGAGCAAGGGCTGAATCCTGTAACTGCTGCCGCCATCCGTATCGCCCTATCCGCCAGCGCAGAGCCGATCCCGTTCCCTGGCTATCCGCCCGTACCGGAAGATCGCAAGCTACCGGCAGAGCCGAGCGCGCCGGTTGAGCGGGATGAGCTGGAAGCTGAAGCGCAGCGGATTTACGAAAGCTGGTCGGATCAGCGAGGGTATGTACCATGGGTGGCCAGGGGAAATTCGCTGAAACAGGATGAGGCTCGGCGGCAAGCCCGAGCCGCCCTGGAGCGCAAGCCGAGCGGCGACATTCCCGATTTCACTCCTGGCAGCGGCAACAAGGTAGAGCGCAGGGCTACAGAACTGGTCGCTCAGCTGCAGGCCGACCTGACGGAGCGGGACCAACGGTTGGACCAGTTCCAACAGGTAATGCAGAAAGTGGCCACGCTGCGCGGAACGCTGGACCTGCATGGCATTCGCGAAGAAGTAGAGGCGCTGCTGTGGCCAGACTTACATAGCCGGCCGGAAGAGCGCGGCACACCGGAAACGGAACCTTGCTCAGGCTGTGGAACACCTGGTTGGACCGGTGCCTGCGCCAAGTGCGTCCCCTACTGAGATCACCATCATGACAATTCGTAAGCTCACCTACTGCTGCCTCACCGGCGCGTTGATGTGGCTATGCCTGATCGGCGGGGCCTGGCTCGCAAATGCGCACGCCGAACACCAGACCGAGCCAGTCCGCACAGAAACACCAGCCGGCGACCAGTTCAACGAAGGGCCGGTGCTGGTGCGCCTGCCCGGCGCTCACCTTCCGACCACCAGGTACATTTTCTGAGGGTGCCACCATGATCCTGACCCTGATGTACATGCCCTACCTGATCAACAGGGGGCCGCGATGAGCGCCGCAGCAAAAGTGCTCGATCCATGCAGCGCAAGCCGCATGATGTGGTTCGACAAACAAGACCAGCGCGCTTTGTTCGGCGACATTCGCGACGAGCAACACCTGCTCTGTGACGGCAGGGTTTTGAAGGTCGAACCGGATGTGCTCATGGACTTCAGGCAATTGCCGTTCGAGGACTCAACCTTCCGCCTGGTGGTGTTCGATCCTCCACACCTGACCCGCGCCGGCGTCGATAGCTGGATGCGGGCCAAGTACGGGGTGCTCACCTCCGACTGGCGAGAGGACATCCGCCAGGGCTTCGCCGAGTGCTTCAGAGTGCTGGAGCCTGAGGGAATCCTGATCTTTAAATGGAACGAAACCCAGGTCCTGGTGACCGAGTTGCTTGCCCTGACCGATGAAAAGCCCCTGTTTGGCCACAAGTCCGGCAAGCGCGAAAAGACGCACTGGATCACCTTCATGAAGCGCCCCGCTTCAGCCTAACCCCCCCCCCCCTACAACTCAAGCCCGCCGACATGCGCGGGCATGGAGAGCTATTGCCATGACAAAGGAAGAACTGCGGGCCCTTGGGCCGAAGATCGCCATCGCGACTGAGGCCGGTAAAGCCGCTGCAGCGGCATGCGCGAATGATGGCGGAAGCGCCAACCTCGATCGGGTGGTAATCCCAGTGCCGGGCATGCGCCTGGACACAGACCACGGCCTACCCGGGTACATCCAGAAAAGGCATGGCTACCACCAGCAGGGCGTCCACCTCGATACGCCGTGGCCTGGCCAGGGAAACCAGCACAGTGCCGGCGTGCAGGCCATGTACCGGTCGCTCAAGGACCAGGGCGTCGACTGCTACGTCTACTACCAGCTCGACTGACCACCAACCTGCCGCCACCGGCGGCGTGGAGACCATCTATGAACACAGCATTCCTGCTGATGGCCCAGTACAACGGCCAGGCAATCATCCCCATCGAACTGGTCTGCAAGGACTACTTCGACATCACACCGACCAAGCTCAAGGCCAAGGTGGCCCGGGGCGAAATCAACCTGCCGCTGGTCTGGATGGAGCCAAGCCAGAAAGGTGCACGCGGCGTCCACCTGAACGACTTGGCGGCCTACATCGACGACCAGCACACCAAGGCCAAGGCCGAGCACGACAAACTCATGGGGCGGGGTCTTCGGCGCGCCTCTTGACTCTCTTCCGGGCCTCGATCACGGGGCCCGCTATCACCTCTTCCAGCATGGCCCAGCCGTCATATGGGTCACCCTTCCCCCGCAGGTGCGTATAGCGCCGCATCGAATTCCAATCCCGGTGACCGGAAACAGAGGCCACTTTCGGGATATCCCACCCCTTTTCGAACAGCCGACTCACGCCGTCATGGCGCAGGTCGTGGAAGTGCAGGTCGTCGATCTCCAGGAAGTTGCACGCCCTGGTGAACGATGCCGATATCGACCTCGAGTTGTACGGGAACACCTCGTCGGCAACCCTGGGCATTGACTGCAGCACCCGCCAGGCTTCATCCGGCATGGTGCACCAGACGTCGTTCCCATACTTCTGGCCTGGGTTTTTCATGTCGGTGATCAGCGCTGACTGCTCTTCGTCGTTCAGCAGGCTCCAGCGTATGCGCGTGATCTCCTCCTGTCGCCGCGTAGAGAACAGCGCGAAGACGACCACCCGCACCATGTCGATCTCCTGCTTGCGACGGTCACGCACCTCCTGGAAGTACTTTAGGATGCGCTCAAGCTCATCGAGCGTAGGCCGGCGGTTTCGCTCGTTGCTACGGGTCACGGCCCCCATCTTGCGCAACACGCGTCGCGCGTCTGGCATGGCCAGCGGGTCGACCTCATACCCCCATGCCGGACGGGCAACCGACAGTACGGCGCCCAGGTGCGCCAGGTCGTTGCCTACGGTCTGGGCCTGGATACCGTCCTTCTCCATGCGGCCCATGGCGTACTCCACCAACTTCTGGCTGGTGAGGTCCGTGTCGACCACATCGCCCAGCCAAGTCTCCTTGATGGCGTTGAGCGTTGCGCGCTTGGTCTTGCCGAGCGGGCGCAGCTTCTCGTACTGGTCCAGGTACCGCTCGATCATCTCCTTGACCGTTACCCCTGCCCGGCTGGCCTTCTCGATCGCGCCTGGCTCATACAATTCCGCCTCGCGCTTCCTGATCCAGGCCTGGGCCGTCGCCTTCCGGTCGAACGTTTGGCTTTCCTGATAGACTGTCTCACCCTTTTTCATGATCCGGATCTGCGCGGTGTGCGCCGTCGATCCGTCCTTGCGCTTGCGCTGCGTGATGGTTCCCATGGATTTTGCTACACGACTGCTGAAGGTTGCTACATTGTAGCAACGAGCAAAGAAAAACCAGAAAGAACCGGAACAATCCGGAATCAATCAGAGAAACACAAATGCAACAGATTCAGGCACAAACCCCAGCAACCCCAGGCAATACGGTAGTCAGGAGGTTTTCTGTTGCACCGATGATGGACTGGACCGACCGCCACTGCCGCTTCTTCCTGCGCCTGCTGTCGCGCAATGCCTTGCTCTACACCGAAATGGTCACCACCGGCGCCCTGCTGCATGGCGACGCCGAGCGTTTTCTGCGCCATGACGAAGCCGAGTACCCGCTGGCCCTGCAACTGGGTGGCAGCGTGCCGGCGGACTTGGCCGCCTGCGCCGTACTCGCGCAAAACGCCGGCTACAACGAAGTGAACCTCAACGTCGGCTGCCCCAGCGACCGCGTGCAGAACAACATGATCGGCGCCTGCCTGATGGGCCATCCGGGGTTGGTGGGCGATTGTGTCAAGGCCATGCTCGACGCAGTGCAGATCCCGGTCACGGTCAAACACCGCATCGGCATCAACGGCCGCGACAGTTACGCCGAGCTCTGCGACTTCGTCGGCCAGGTACGCGACGCAGGCTGCCGCAGCTTCACCGTACACGCGCGCATCGCCATCCTCGAGGGCCTCTCGCCCAAGGAGAACCGCGAGATCCCGCCACTGCGCTATGACGTCGCCGCGCAGCTCAAGGCCGACTTCCCGGACCTGGAGTTCATTCTCAATGGCGGCATCAAGACCCTCGCCGAATGCCAGCAGCACCTGCAGACCTTCGACGGCGTGATGCTCGGCCGCGAGGCGTACCACAACCCTTATGTACTGGCCGAAGTCGACCAGCAGCTGTTCGGCAGCGACGCCCCGGTGATCAGCCGCAGCGAAGCGCTGGCCAGGCTGCGCCCGTACATCGCCCAGCACCTGCAGAACGGCGGCGCCATGCACCATGTCACCCGGCATATCCTCGGCCTGGGCCAGGGCTTCCCCGGCGCTCGCAAGTTCCGCCAGCTGCTGTCGGTGGACATCCACAAGAGCACCGACCCCCTGGGCCTGCTCGACCAGGCGGGGCTGCTGCTGGAAGGACGCTAGGAACCTGCGCGCGGCTGGACACTCCAATCGTTACCCTCCCCCGATAGCCTGCCGCACAGCCCTTGAGCGGCCGGCAGCGCTCGGGTAATGTCGTCCAACCGCACAGGACAGAGCACGCTCATGACTTCCAAGCTGGAACAACTCAAGCAGTTCACCACGGTCGTCGCCGACACCGGCGATATCGATGCGATCAGCCGGCTCAAGCCGGTCGACGCCACCACCAACCCGTCCCTGTTGCTCAAGGCCGCCGCCATGCCCGGCTATGCCGAGCTGCTCGATGACGCGCTCAAGCACAGCAAGGGCGACCTGGGCCTTGCCTGCGATGCATTCGCGGTATCGGTGGGCAGCGGAATTCTCAAGGTGATCCCGGGCCGTATTTCCACGGAAGTGGACGCCCGACTGTCCTTCGACCAACCTGCCCTGCTGTCCAAGGCGCGCCAATTGATCGAGTTGTACGACAAGGCCGGCATCGGCCGCGACCGCGTGCTGATCAAGCTGGCCTCCACCTGGGAGGGCATCCGCGCCGCCGAGGTGCTGGAAAAGGAAGGCATCCAGACCAACCTGACCCTGCTGTTTTCCTTCGCCCAGGCGGCTGCCTGTGCCGATGCTGGGGTGTTCCTGATTTCGCCGTTCGTGGGCCGTATCTACGACTGGTACAAGAAATCGACCGGCAAGGAGTATGTCGGGGCCGAAGACCCGGGCGTGAAGTCGGTCACGCGTATTTACGATTACTACAAGGCCAACGGCTACGACACCGTGGTCATGGGCGCCAGCTTCCGCAACATCGGCCAGATCGAGCAGTTGGCCGGCTGCGACCGCCTGACCATCAGCCCTGAGTTGCTGCAGCAGCTCAGCGATGACCAGGGCACCCTGGCGCGCAAGCTCACCCCGGGCAAGGCTGGCGAGCCACGCCTGACACTCGACGAAAGCCAGTTCCGCTGGCTCTCCAACGAAGATGCCATGGCCACCGAGAAACTCGCCGAGGGCATCCGCCAATTTGCGCGGGATCAGGAGAAACTCGAGGCGTTGTTGGCTGCAAAGGCCTGATACAAATATGGTTTGCCAGGCAAGGTGTGAAGGCGGAGCATTAGCGGTTTTGCACGCTGGATCTTGCAGACCTCTTCGCCGGCAACGCCGACTCCTACAGGGCTGCACGATACCGTAGGAGCCGGCATTGCCGGCGAAGCGCCGAAGGCGCACCCATCCATCTTCGAGTAATCAATGCCCGAAAACACCCCGCTGCCCCTGGTACTGGCCGGCCCGTTGCTGCGCCGCCTGGAGCCTGCGCGCATGGTCCTGTGGCTGGTCGGCTCACAGCCGTTGCAGCCCGAACTGCACCTGCAACACTCCACCGAATACACCCTGAGCTGTCAGGTCATCCCCATCGGCCAGCACGCCTTCGTGCACCTGCTCGATATCCAGCTGCACACCCCACTGCCCACCGACGTGCAGATCGACTACGACGTGCTGATCGGCGGCCAGGGCATCGCCACCTGGGCCCCACACCTGCTGTATGAAGGCGCCCGCCTGCCCAACTTCGTGATACGCGAGCGCCTCGACCAGTTGTTGCATGGCTCGTGCCGCAAGCCGCACCACCCCGCCGCCGATGGCCTGTTGTGCGCCGACCGCCTGCTGGCCGCGCCCCACGCACCCGCCGAGCGCCCGGCGCTGCTGATGATGAGCGGCGACCAGGTGTACGCCGACGATGTCGCCGGCCCCATGCTGCGGGCCATCCACGGGCTGATCGAACGGCTGGGCCTGTACCACGAGCACCTGGAAGGCGCCGTGGTGCAGAACAGCGCCGAGCTGTACCGCCACCCGGCCAGCTACTATCACCGTGCCGACCTGCTGCCAGCCCTGGAGAGCAACGAAACCCTGCGCGAGCGCTTTTTCGGCGGCACGCGCAAACCCATCTTCACCAGCAGCAACGCCGACAACCACCTGGTAACCCTGGCTGAGATCATGGCCATGTACCTGCTGGTCTGGTCGCCTGTGCCCTGGACCTTGGTCGACACCCCCATGCCATCAAGCCTGACCACCCAGCGCCAGGCCCGCTACCAGCGCGAACAGCACTGCCTGAAGGGCTTCGTCGAAGGGCTGGATGGCGTGGCGCGGGTACTGGCGCACCTGCCCAGCCTGATGATCTTCGATGACCACGACATCACCGACGACTGGAACCTCTCGGCCCAATGGGAAGAAACCGCCTACGGGCACGCCTTCTCGCGGCGCATCATCGGCAACGCGCTGATCGGCTACATGCTCTGCCAGGGCTGGGGCAACAACCCGGACGTGTTTGGCGAGCTGCTGCAAAGCTGCCAGGCCCTGAGCCACAGCGCCGATGACGACGGCTATTTCGACCGCGCTGCGCAAGATGGCCTGATCAAACAGCTGCTGCGCTTTCAGGAGTGGCACTTCGTGCTGCCCACCCAGCCTGCGCTGCTGGTACTCGATACCCGCACACGTCGCTGGCGTAGCGAGAGCAAGCTGCAAAAGCCCTCCGGGCTGCTGGACTGGGAAGCGCTGTGCGAACTGCAGCAGGCCTTGCTGGACCACCCCTCGGCCATCATCGTCTCCCCCGCCCCGCTGTTTGGCGTGAAGCTGATCGAAACCATCCAGCGTGTGTTCAGCTGGTGCGGCTATCCGCTGCTGGTGGACGCCGAGAACTGGATGGCGCACCGGGGAGCGGCGCAGGTGATCCTGAATATCTTCCGTCACTCGCGCACGCCAGGGCATTACGTGATCCTCTCGGGCGACGTGCACTATTCCTTCGTTTACGAGGTAATGATTCGTCACAAACGCGGCGCCCCGCACCTGTGGCAGATCACCAGCAGCGGCATCAAGAACGAATTCCCGCGCCGACTGCTCGATGTGTTCGACCGACTCAATCGCTGGCTCTACGCCCCACGATCACCGTTGAACTGGTTCACCAAGCGCCGCCTGATGCAGGTGGTGCCGCGTACACCCGCGCACAGCAAGGCCGGCGAGCGCCTGTGGAACAGCGCCGGGCTGGGCCAGGTGCTCTTCAACGCGCAGGGGCAGCCCGAGCGCATCTTCCAGCTCAACGCCAACGGCGCGCCGCCCACGGAGTTTCCCCGCGAGGCTGAATGAAAAGGTGAGTTCGGCGCCCGCTACAGGGCGCCAGGATCGATCAGGTCCGCTCCAGGGCGTTGACCAGGTCGTGGAAGGCTTCGCGGTTGGAGTCGTTCAGGCCCATGAGGATCTTGTGCGCTTCCAGCACCTTGGCGCGCACTACCTCTTCGTTCTGGTCCTGGGACGGCAGATCGGTCAGGCACTCAGGGCACGGGATTGGACGATCGACGATGTTGAACACCTGATCGAAGCCCATCGACTGCAGAAGCCGGGTGATATCGGCATGGGTAGTCACCACCGTGGGCAGCAGGCCGACCTTCTGCCGCGACAGGATCGACAACTTGGCCAGCAGGCCCAGAGTGGTGCTGTCGATACTGTTGGTTTCGGTAAGATCGATGACGATCGCCGAGAAATTCAGCGCCGTGAAGATCTTTTCAATCGTTGCATCCAGCGCCGAACACAGGGTCAGACGCACTTCACCGACGAACTTCAGAACAAAGGTGCCATTCTGCTCGGCAAACTGGATTCTTCCAGTACTCATTGAAGGTTCCTGCTCAACACCATTAGGGCGATATCATCCGGCATCTCCCCAAGCGTAGCCAATTCGAATCGTTGGCGCAGCCCATCCAGGCTGCCACCTGCTGCCTTGATGATTTCAGGCAAGGCAGCCTCCTTATCTTTGAGTGTGTCGCCAGGCAAAAGGTCCAGAATGCCATCAGACAGCAATGTGAGGCTGAACTGCGGCGGCAACTCCAGAACGTGATCCTGGTAGGTGGCCTCGTCGAACAGCCCCACCGGCAGGCCGCGCCCTTCGAGGTACCGGGTGTCGCCCGGGGTGTACAGCACCGGCAACGGCAGATGGCCGCCGATGCTGTAGGTCATCAGGCCGGTGTGCTCGTCGATCACGCCGCCCACCATGGTCACGTGCTTGCCCAGCCTGCAATTGATCAGGCCGCGGTTGATATGCCCGAGCACCTCGGACGGCTTGAACTCGGGCAAGGTGCCGGCGCGCTTGAATTCGAACAGCAGGCGCGTGGTCATGAACTTGAGCAGCACAGTCACGAACGCCGAGGAGGCACCATGGCCGGACACGTCGGCCAGGTAGAACGCCACGCGTCGCTCGTCGACACGAAAGTAATCGGTGAAATCGCCAGACAGGTACAGAGACGGAATGATCTGGTGTTCGAAACGCAGGTCTCCGGCCTTCCAGGGGTTCTCCGGCAGCATGTTCATCTGCACCTGGCGCCCGGCAGTCTGGTCTTCCTGCAGCAGGTGCAGGCTGGCCTCCAGCTCACGGTTGGCGGTTTCGAGCTTGTCGCGGTAACGCTGGTTTTCCAGTACCAGATGCGCCCGATCCAACGCCCGGCGAACCGAGTGCTCCAGCACTGCCAGGTCTTCCAGGGGCTTGATCAGGTAGTCGGCAGCACCCAGGCGCAACGCTTCGACGGCATCGTTCATCACGCCCGCGCCCGACACCACGATCACCGGCAGGTCGGGGGCACGCTCGGTAACCTGGCGAATCAGCTCCAGGCCGCCCATTTGCGGCATGCGCAGATCGCAGATCACCAGATCAGGCTGTTCCTGCTCGAAGACCTGGAGACCCTGCTGGCCGTTGCTTGCCTGCAGGACGCTGAAGCCGCTGTCTTCCAGGTAGGCGGCGAGGCTCGCACGCACTACATCGTCATCATCGATTATCAGCAGCGTTGCACTGTTTTTCTGCATGTGGGCAAACGGCGCCAGAAATAGGTTGGGGTAGGCGGCCAGGCAAAACGAGGCCCGCTTACTGGATTCACTTCTAGCCACTCTTGCATTTCAGGTGTAGGACAAAAGGCCTGCCCGGCAAATGTCAGAGGTGCCCTGTAAGGCGCAGACGGTACTCCCATCCGCCGGGGGTTTCAAGCATGCACCGATGGTCGCCTGTGCTCTTTACAGCACAAATCACCGGGAGTTATAAAAACCCCTTCTATCGCAACCCAATGGAAGGATGCAGGCATGAGCCAGAACCACGCCGACTATAGCGAGAAGCGTGATTTCATCAGGATGCGGGTAGATACCGACGTTACTCTGATACATGCCGAGCAAGTGATTGCGGCGGTGTGCCTGGACCTCTCGAGCAGCGGCATGCAGGTACAGGCAGCGAAAACCTTTCAGGTTGGAGACAACCTCAGCGTCAGCATCGATTCGGACCACCCTTCACTCAAGGGCCTGCACGCCACAACGCAAGTGGTGTGGATTGCCGATCAGCCCCAGGGCCAGCAGAAGCTGGGCCTCAAGATCCTTGCGATGAGCTGAACAGCAGGCATGAAAAAGGCGGCCATGGCCGCCTTTTTCATGCATCACGATCAGAAATCGTCTTTTACATCCCCGTCCTTGACCTTGAACTCGCGGTTCTGCAGGTAGGCGTTGCGGATGAAGCTGTACTTGTCGCCACGGATCATCTTCTCGGCCGACAGCAGGCTGGCACGGGTGTCCACCACGTCCACCGCGATTGCGGTATTGCGGGTGGGCACATGGTCCATGTAGCGGTAGGGTTCGGTGTAGGTGTCCGGGTACTTGGCGATCGCATCGCGCACGGTGCTCGGCCCAAGCAGCGGCAGCATCACGTACGGGCCACTGCCTACACCCCAGTAGCCGAGGGTCTGGCCGAAGTCCTCGTCGCTGCGCTGCAGGCCCATCTTGGTACCCACATCGAAGAAGCCGGCCAGGCCGAAGGTGGTGTTGACGATCAACCGCGCGGTATCCACGCCGGCTGCGTGGGGCTTGAGCTGCAACACGTTGTTGGCAAGGTTGGTCACGTCACCGAGGTTGCGGAACATGTTGTGGATGCCGTCCTCGAGAAACTGCGGCGTCACCCACTGGTAGCCCTGGGCCAGCGGCTTGAGCGCGTAGGTATCGATCGTGTCGTTGAACCGGAAGATCGGCCGGTTGATGCTCTCCCACGGGTCTTCCTCGGTCGCCGCCTGGGCCAGTACCGGCGCCAGCAGCAGGCTCGCGCAGACACAGGCACGGGTCATACGATCGATCACGCCAGCACCGATCCCACGCATAAAATTTCTCCTAGGCAAACATTGCACTGCGCCGGCATCAGGCCGTCGACAGCCAAAAGGAAACAAGTATAAAGCCTCTCTGGCAGATTAGGCAGCTTCCTCCCACCTGCGTCGATATTTTGTGAAAGCCGCCTGAAGGTCATCAAAGCGTCACGCCACGGTCACACCCCGACGTTAGCCTTGCTGGTTATTTCAGGGACGTTGCCATGCCCCATTCCCCCGCCTTCACCGCCGTGCTGTTCGGCCTGCGCGGCTGCCTGGTCGACTTCGGCGCACGATGCCAGGCGCCCGGCAACGCACCGGCCAGGCCTACACCAGGCGCCCTGCCCGCCTTGCACTGGCTGCGGGAACACGGCGTGCCCTGTGCCTGGCTCGACGAACTGCCGGCTGCCCTGGGCCAGCACCTGAGCCAGGCGCTGCCCGCCTGGGTGCGCCGACCGGATACCACCGGCCACGCGCCCTGGCCCGCGCCGGATGCCTGCTGGCACGCCCTGATGCAGCTCAAGGCCGACCGGCTCGATGGCTGCGTGCTGGTCAGCGGCGAGCCGCGCCTGCTGCAGGCCGGGCTCAACGCCGGGCTGTGGACCGTGGGCCTGGCCTCGTGCGGCTCGCTGTGCGGGCTGGACGAGGCTACCTGGCAGGCACTGGAGGAACGCGAGCGCGAACTCAAGCGAGGCAAGGCTACCGTTCACCTGTTCGGGCTGGGGGTGCATTCGGTGATCGACCAGCTGGAACAACTGGCCGATTGCCTGGCCGATATCGGCCTGCGCCGCCTCAAGGGCGAAAAACCCTGATACAGGCACATTGATCAGGGTCATGCAAAGCGGCGCCGGGTGGATTAACCTGAACAGCGAGGCACGGACCTTTCGCCCGCGCGCGGGGTCCATGTCTGAGCCTATTCATAGAGGGAGAACACCCATGCCTGCCCGCGAACTTCAAGCGCAACTCGACGCCCTGCGCGAGCAACTGGAGCAAAACCCACCGCTCTCGGAACAGGAGCGTGTCGAGCTGCACGAACTGATGGCGCAGATCCAAGCGAAAATCGAACTGGAGGCCGTAACCCCGGACAACAACCTGGTCGACGGCGTCAACCTCGCCGTCGAACGTTTCGAAGTCGAGCACCCGGGCCTGACCGCCACCCTGCGCAACATCGTTCAGAGCCTGCAAAGCATGGGCATCTGAACCCTGCGGCAAAAACGAAAGCCCCGTCACACTGGACGGGGCTTTTTCGTTACTGGCGAACCAGGCGCAGGTTCTTCAGGGTGACCGGCCCGGTGCTGCGGTACGGGTTGATGTCCAGCCCGCCCCGGCGCACGTAGCGCGCATACACCGTGAGGGTTTCGGGGTTGAGCAGGCGCTTGAGGTCCAGGTAGATACGTTCCACGCATTGCTCGTGGAAGTCGGCATGCTGACGGAAGCTGATCAGGTAGGTCAGCAGGCTGGCATGGTCCAGCGCCGCGCCACGGTAATGGACGGTCACGCTGCCCCAGTCCGGCTGCCCGGTCACCGGGCAGTTGGATTTGAGCAGATGGCTGTGCAGGGTCTCTTCCACCACACGCTCGGCATCGCAGCGCAGCAGCTCCGGTTGCGGCTGCTCGTAGTTGCTGATGCTGACCTCCAGGTCATCGATGCAGGTGCCCGGCAGCGCCATCACACCCTCGCGCTGAACCTCGGCCAGGCTGCGGATACGCACCCCTACCGGCTTGCCGGCTGCCGCAGACAGGTCCTTGACCAGACAGGCCTGCACCGCCTGCGCCGAGGCGAACTCGGTCTGGTTCAGCGAGTTCAGGTACAGCTTGAACGACTTGGACTCGATGATGGCCGGCGAATCGGCCGGGATGGCGAACTCGCCGATGGCCACCACCGGCTTGCCCGAAGGCAGCAGCCAGGACAGCTCGAAGCAGTTCCAGTAATCCACACCCGACCACGGCAACGTTTGCGCGGTGACCCCAAGCTCGGCCCATTTGGCTGCACGCGGGATGGGGAACAGCAGCGACGGCGTGTAGGTGCTGATGTATTCACTGGACTTGCCCAGTGGCGAATGTTCGGCGGCGGGATGCATGGCTCAAACCTGAAGGACGAAATTGGTCTAGTTTATCGGGTTTGCGCGCTGCATTGGTCATTTGGCGATAGTCAACTTGCCCACCATGCCGGCCTGGTAATGCCCCGGCACGTTGCAGGCAAACTCGATCGGCGTGCTCTGGCTGAAGGTCCAGGTCAGTTCGGCGCGTTTGCCCGGCGCCACCATCACCATGTTCGGGTCGTCATGCTGCATGCCGCCGCTACCCATCGCACCATGATCATCACCGCCATGATTCATGCCGCCATGTCCCATTGCCGAATGATCCATCTGCCCCTGCATGGCGAGCATCTCCTGCTGGTGCCGGGCGTGCATGGCCGCATCCCCCAGGTTGAACTCGTGGGGCACCTGGCCGTTGTTCACCAGCACGAAACGCACCGTTTCGCCGGCCTTGACCTGCAGCGCGCGCGGCTCGAAGTACATGTCGCCCATCACGACCTCCACCGTGCGCGTGGCCTGCGCCGCCGCAGCCGGCTTGCCGAAGGCGTACTCGTGCCCGGGTGCCGCCAGCAGCGGCAAGCTCCACAGCGCCAGGGCGCTCGCGATCATCAAGCGTTTCATCGTGCATCCTCTATCATGTGCAAGCTCATGCCCCGCACTGTAGAAAACTGCCGCTGGCAACCACCTGACGAAAACATTACAACTTTGTCAGCTTTGCCCCGCGCACCCTGCCACAGGGTATAAACCCAGCCCCCAACGCTGCCGAGAAGCCCATGAAACTGTTGATCGTCGAAGACCAGCCCAAGACCGGCCTCTACCTGCGCCAGGGCCTCAACGAAGCCGGCTTCAGCACCGAACTGGCCACCGACGGCGATACCGGTCAGCACCTGGCCCTGAGCGGCGACTACGACCTGCTGATTCTCGACGTGATGCTCCCCGGGCGTGACGGCTGGCAGATTCTGCAAGCCGTGCGCGAGGCCGGCTTCGACACCCCGGTGCTGTTCCTCACGGCCCGCGATGCGGTAGAAGACCGCGTGCATGGCCTGGAACTGGGCGCCGACGACTACCTGATCAAACCCTTTGCGTTCTCCGAACTGCTGGCGCGGGTCCGCACCCTGCTGCGCCGCGGCGCCAGCCCGCCCCAGGAAACCACCCTGAACCTGGCCGACCTGCGCCTGGACCTGATTCGCCGCCGGGTGGAACGCGCCGGGGCACGCATCGACCTCACCGCCAAAGAGTTCGCCCTGCTCGAACTGCTGCTGCGCCGCCAGGGCGAGGTGCTGCCCAAATCGCTGATCGCCTCGCAGGTGTGGGACATGAACTTCGACAGCGACACCAACGTGATCGAAGTGGCGATCCGGCGCCTGCGCCTGAAGGTCGACGATGGCCACGACAACAAGCTGATCCACACCGTGCGCGGCATGGGCTACGTGCTCGAGGAGCGCCCGGCGTGATGCGCAGATTGTCCCTGGGCGCACGCCTGGCGCTGTTGTTCGCCGCCTGCACGGCGGCGGTGTCACTGACGGCGGGGCTCCTGTTCAGCCGGGCCAGCGAGGCGCACTTCATCGAGCTCGATCAGCAGTTGCTCGACAGTCGTCTGTCGGTACTGCGCCAGGCGCTCGTTGGCGTGCACGACCGCCCGAGCCTGGCAGCGCGGCTACCGCTGCTGCGCGGCGAACTGAGCCACCAGGCCGACCTTGCACTGCGCATTCGTGGCAGCGACGGGGCGCAGTGGTTTGCCAGCCGCCCCGGCCTGCCTGACGCACCCGACATACCGGGCCTGAGCACCCTGCGCAGCGAGGGCATGGATTTTCGCAGCCTGTGCGTGGTGCTTGAAGGCGGCAGCCGGCTCACTCTGTTTCTGGATATCACCCACCACCAGCACTTTCTGCAACGCATGCAGCGCCTGATCTGGCTGACGATGGGCCTTTCGGCGCTGGCCACCGCGCTGCTCGGTGCCTGGGCCGTGCGCCGTGGCTTGCGTCCGCTGCGCCGGATGGGCGAGGTGGCAGCCGGCGTTTCGGCGCGCTCGCTGACCACACGCCTGCCCCAGGCCCAGATGCCGCCAGAGCTGGCGCAACTGGCCGGCACCATGAATGCCATGCTCGAACGTCTGGACGATGCCTTCCAGCGCCTGTCGGCCTTCTCGGCCGACATTGCCCACGAGCTGCGCACGCCGCTGTCCAACCTGCTGACCCACACCCAGGTCACCCTCACCCGCCCGCGCAGCCTGGAGGAGTACCGCGAGGCATTGCACGGCAACCTCGAGGAACTGCAATGGATGGCGCAACTGGTCAACGACATGCTGTACCTGGCCAAGGCCGACCATGGCCTGCTGATGCCCAATCGCGAGCCCCTGGCGCTGGACCAGGAGGCCGATGCCTTGATCGAGTACTACGCGCCATTGGCCGAGGATGCACAGATCAGCCTGAGCCGCGAAGGGCTGGCCGAGCTGACGGGAGACCGCAACATGCTGCGACGGGCCCTGTCCAACCTGCTGGACAACGCGCTGCGCTTTACCCCGGCACAGGGCGAGATACGGGTCGAGATTGCGCAGGGTGATGGCAGGGTTCACCTGGTGGTGGCCAATCGCGGGGCGCCGATCGATGCAGCGCTATTGCCGCGGCTGTTCGACCGGTTCTACCGGGCCGACCCGGCACGCCGGGAAGGCAGCAGCGAACACGCGGGGCTGGGGCTGGCGATCACCCGTTCGATCGTGCAGGCGCACGGTGGGGTGATCAGTGCCGAATCGGCGCAGGGGTGGACGCGGTTCCTGATCGACTTGCCGGAACACAACGCAGCCCTGTAGGAGCCGGCGTTGCCGGCGAATCGGCGCATGCGGCATGCCTGAACATGGCCAGGTAGTGTGTCCGCTTCGCCGGAAACGCCGGCTCCTACAAGAGCGGTGGCATCACTCGTACCGCAAGGCGTACGCCGGCTCGACCTGCGAAGCACGCCACGCCGGATACAGGGTGGCCAGAAAGCTCATCACCAACCCCGCCGTGCAGATCAGCGCCACATCGCCCCATTGCAGTTCCGATGGCAGCGTACTGATGAAGTACACGTCCGAGGTAAAGATATGCTGCCCGCTGACCCGCTCCAGCCAGCCGACGATCTGGCTCACATTGAGCGCCGCGATCACGCCGAGCACACCACCGATCAAGGTACCCACCACACCGATCAGGCTGCCCTGCACCATGAACGTGCCCATGATCTGCGCCGGCGTCGCGCCGATGGTACGCAGGATGGCGATATCCGCGCCCTTGTCGTTCACCACCATGATCAGGGTGGCAATGATGTTGAACGCCGCCACCGCAATGATCATCATCAGCAGCAGGCCGATCATGGTCTTTTCCATCTTCATGGCACTGAACAGGCTGCCCTGGGTGTGGGTCCAGTCATCGGCGCGGTACTGCTCGCCCAGTTCGCCCACTATCGCCCTGGACACCTGCGGCGCGGCATACAGGTCCTTGACCTTGAGCCGCACGCCCTGCACCTGGTTCGGCGCCCAGCGCTGCATGCTCGCCGCATCGGCCATGTGGATCAGGCCCATGGAGCCATCCAGCTCGGCGCCCACCTTGAACACGCCGACCACGTTGAGGCGCTGCATGCGCGGGGTGATGCCGCCGGGCGCGGTGCTCACCTCGGGCACGATCAGGGTCAGCTTGTCACCGACCCTGAGGCCAAACCGACGCGCCGTCATCTCGCCTACCACCACGCCGAACTCGCCCGGCTTGAGGTCGTCGAGCCGGCCCTGAACGATGTGGTCGGCCACGATCGAGACCTTGCCTTCCTGCGCAGGGTCGATGCCGCTGATCTGGATCGGCTGCATCGCGCCCTTGTAGGAGAGCATGCCTTCCATCTCGGTCAGCGGCGCAGCGGCCAGCACTTCGGGGTTCTTCAACGCGGCATCGGCCACCGCCTGCCAGTTGTCCAGCGGCTGGGCGCCCAGCACGGCGGCATGCGGCACCATGCCCAGGATCCGCGCACTCATTTCACGCTGGAAGCCGTTCATCACCGAAAGCACCACGATCATCGCCAGCACGCCCAGGGACAGGCCGATCATCGAGGTCATCGAGATGAACGAGATGAAATGGTTGCGGCGCTTGGCACGGGTGTAACGCGCACCGATGAAAATTGACAAGGGTCTGAACATGAACTGAAGCACCCAGGTAAAGAAAAGAAACACGGGGCCCGCCATGCACGGCGGGCCACCTGTACTGCCAGGTCAGATCGAAACCAGACGCCCGTCTTCCAGGCGCAGCACACGGTCCATCTGCCGCGCCAGGTTGAGGTCGTGGGTCACCACCAGGAACGCGGTCTGCGAGGAGCTGCTCAGCTCCTGCATCAGGTCCTGGATGCCCTGTGCGGTGTGGTGGTCGAGGTTGCCGGTAGGCTCGTCGAGCATCACCAGCCCGGGCCGGTTGACCAGCGCCCGGGCAATCGCCACGCGCTGGCGCTCGCCGCCGGACAGCTCGGATGGCTTGTGCGTCAGGCGATGGCCCAGGCCGACACGCGTGAGCAGCGCCTCGGCACGTTCGCGCGCCTCGGGGATCGGCGTGCGGCCGATCAGCAGCGGCATGCACACGT
Source organism: Pseudomonas sp. VE 267-6A (assembly GCF_024126555.1). Classification (NCBI taxonomy): domain Bacteria; kingdom Pseudomonadati; phylum Pseudomonadota; class Gammaproteobacteria; order Pseudomonadales; family Pseudomonadaceae; genus Pseudomonas; species Pseudomonas sp. VE 267-6A. The sequence goes on along the minus strand of NZ_JAMYBY010000002.1, from coordinate 143,243 downwards.
TCTCCAGCGCGGTGAACTCCGGCAGCAGGTGGTGGAACTGGTAGACGAAGCCCAGTGCGCGGTTGCGCAGCAGGCCACGTGCACGCTCGCCCAGCGCCGACAGTTCTTCACCGGCCAGCCATACGCTGCCCTGGGTCGGGGTATCGAGGCCACCCAGCAGGTTGAGCAAGGTACTCTTGCCCGACCCCGAACTGCCGACGATCGCCACGCGCTCACCCGGGTGCAGCTCCAGCTGCAGGCCCGACAACACTTGCACCGACTCCGGGCCTTCCTCGTAGGATTTGCCCAGGTTGCGGCAACTCAGCACTGCTTTATCACTCATGCCCAACTCACTCATAACGTAGCGCCTCCGCAGGCTGGGTGCGCGCCGCACGCCAGGCCGGATACAGGGTGGCGAGGAAACTCAGGACCAGCGCCGCACCGCAGACCATCCACACGTCTTCGGCCATGACCTGGGACGGCAGGTAGTCGATGAAGTACACGTCGGCGTTGAGGAACTTGTGCCCCATCAACCGCTCGAGGCCGGCAATCGCTGCACTCACGTTGAGCGCGGCGGCGATGCCGACCACGGCGCCGATCAGGGTGCCGACCACGCCGATCACGGTGCCCTGCACCATGAAGATGGCCATGATCTGACCCGGCGTGGAGCCCAGCGTGCGCAGGATGGCGATGTCGCCCTTCTTGTCGTTGACCACCATCACCAGGGTGGAAATGATGTTGAACGCCGCCACCGCGACAATCAGCAGCAACAGCAGGCCGATCATGGCTTTTTCCATGCGGATGGCCTGGTACAGGTTGCCGTGGCTGCGGGTCCAGTCACGGGCGTAGAACTCGTGCTCGCCCAGCTTCTGGGCGATGTTCCAGGCCTCGCGGGGTGCCTGGAACAGGTCGTCGAACTTCAGGCGCAGGCCCTGCACCTGGTCGGCCTTCCAGCGGTGCAGGCGCGACAGGTCCGACAGGTTGGTCAGGCCCAGGTAGCCGTCGATCTCGCCGGCGCCCACGTGGAAGATGCCGACCACGGTGAAGCGCTTCATGCGCGGGAACATGCCGGCCGGGGTCACGGTGACCTCTGGGGCGACGAAGGTCAGCTTGTCGCCGATGCCCACGCCCAGCTTGGCTGCGGCCTTGTCGCCGATCATGATGCCGAAGCTGCCCGGCGCCAGCGCGTCGAGCTTACCCTCGCGCACGAAGTCGTCGATGATCGACACCTTGCGCTCTTGCGCCGGGTCAATACCGTTGAGCAGCACCTTCTGTACCTTGCCGTCATGGGTCAGCAGGCCCTGCATCTGGGTGAACGGCGCCACCGCCAGCACCGCCGGGTTCTGCTTTACTGTATCGGCAAGGGCTGGCCAGTCGCTGATCGGCTGTCCGGTCTCGAGGGTGGCATGGGGCACCATGCCCAATACGCGGGTACGCATTTCATGATCGAAGCCATTCATCACCGACAGCACCACGATCATCACCACCACGCCCAGGGCGAGGCCGATCATCGAGGTCAGCGAAATGAACGAGACGAAGTGATTGCGACGTTTGGCACGGGTGTAACGCGTACCGATAAATACGAAAAGAGGTCTGAACATGTCGGGGCTTGTTCGGAGGAAAGAGGAACGTCCTTGTGGCGGGGCTTGAATAGCAGCTTTACACTCAGACCACCGCCGCTACCATGGGTTCGCCATGTCGACATTAGATGAAGAAGATCGCCGCGAATACTACCGTATCGAGGACAGGATCGCACTGGAAATTACCCCTCTGAGCGCCGCCGAGGCCTTGGGCGGCGAGTTGTTGCAAGATGCTTCACCACTCTTCAACCTGCTCAGCGAACTGCACCTGAGCGAGTTCGAGTCCCAGCACCTGCTGCGCCAGCTCAGTGACAAGGACCGCACCCTGGCAGCCTTTCTCAAGGCCCAGAACAAACGCATCGACCTGCTCAGCGCCGTGGTTGCGCAAACCCTGCTGGGGCAGATCGGCGAGGCGCGCCCGGTGACTCTCTCCGAAGGTGGCGTCGAGGTGCACCAGGCCCAGGCCATCACCGCCGGCAGCCGCGTCTCGGTGAAGATGGTGCTGATGCCCCAGGCCCTGGGCCTGCTGCTGCGGGCCAAGGTGACCCACTGCGACAAGGCCGCTGATGGCCTGTTCGACATCGGCGCCGAATTCGTCGAGATGACCGACGCCCAGCGCCAGTTGCTGGCGCGCTATATCCTGCAGAAACAGGCACTGCAACGCCGCCAGGCACTGGAACAGAACACCCCGCCTGCCTCCTGATTTTCCGTCTTGCTTGAAGGAACGAACGTGACCCTGATTTACGGCCACCGCGGCGCCAAGGGCGAAGCCCCCGAGAATACCCTGACCAGTTTCCAGCAATGCCTGAGCCACGGCGTTCGCCGTTGCGAGCTGGACCTGCACCTGTCCTCCGACAACGAGCTGATGGTCATTCATGACCCCAGCCTCAAGCGCACCACCGGCCGTGGCGGCAAGGTGGTGGAGCACAGCGCCGCCGACCTGGTGACCTACGATGCGCGCAAGGGCGGCCCGGGCTGGGTCAACCGCTGCCCGATCCCACGCCTGGAAGAGCTGTTCGAGAAATGTGATTTCGACCACTGGCAGCTGGAGGTCAAGAGTGCCTCGCGCACCCGCGCTGCCACCACGGTGCTGGCGATTCGCGAAATGGCCCAGCGCTTCGGCCTGCTGGACAAGGTCACCATCACCTCAAGCTCGCGGGAGGTGCTGGGCGCCGCCCTGGAGCTGACCCCGGACGTGTCCCGCGGGCTGGTCGCGGAATACACCTGGCTCGACCCGTTGAAGGTCGCGCAGAACTACGGTTGCGAACTGCTGGCGCTGAACTGGACGCACTGCACCCCCGAGCGCCTGGCCAAGGCCCAGCGTCAGGGGTTGCATGTGTCGGTGTGGACAGTCAACGAGCCGGCGCTGATGCTCCGACTCGCCGACTTCGGCGTAGACAGCCTGATTACAGACTTTCCCGGTTTGGCCAGCGCCACCCTCGAGAATCGCTGAAATCGGTCTCCCCGGCCGGCTCAGGCCACCGGCCGGAGCCGCTCAAAAAAGCCGGTTGAGACCGTCGTAGGCGGCAACCCGATAGGCTTCGGCCATGGTCGGGTAGTTGAAGGTGGTGTTGACGAAGTACTTCAGCGTGTTCTGCTCGCCCGGCTGACCCATGATCGCCTGACCGATGTGCACGATCTCCGAGGCCTGGTAGCCGAAGCAGTGCACGCCGAGGATCTGCAGCGTCTCGCGGTGGAACAGGATCTTGAGCATGCCTTGCGGCTCGCCGGCGATCTGCGCCCGGGCCATGCCCTTGAAGAACGCCTTGCCCACTTCGTACGGCACCTTGGCCTGTGTCAGCTCCTGCTCGTTCTTGCCGATCGAGCTGATCTCCGGAATGGTGTAGATGCCGGTCGGCACGTCGTTGACGAAGCGCCAGCTGCCATTGTCGACGATGCTGCCGGCGGCCGAGCGGCCCTGGTCGTGGGCGGCACTGGCCAGGCTTGGCCAGCCGATCACGTCACCGGCGCCATAGATGTTCGGCACGCAGGTGCGGTAGGCCTCGTCCACTTCGATCTGGCCACGGCTGTTGACCTTCACGCCGATGTTTTCCAGGCCAAGGCGGTCGGTGTTGCCGGTACGCCCGTTGCACCACAGCAAGGCGTCGGCCTTGATCTTCTTGCCCGACTTCAGGTGCAGGATCACACCGTTGTCCAGGCCTTCGACGCGTTCGTACTCTTCGTTGTGGCGCACGGTGATGTTGTTGTTGCTGAAGTGATAGCTCAGGGCCTGGGAGATTTCCGAGTCCAGGAAGCTCAGCAGCTGGCCGCGGTTGTCCACCAGTTCCACCAGCACACCCAGGCCGCTGAAGATCGAGGCGTACTCGCAGCCGATGACGCCGGCGCCGTACACGATCAGTTTGCGCGGGGTGTGACCCAGGCTCAGGATGGTGTCGCTATCGTAGATGCGCGGGTGATGGAAATCGATATCGGCCGGGCGATACGGGCGCGAGCCGGTGGCGATGATGATGTGCTTGGCTACCAGCTTCTCGACCACACCGTTGGCGCAGACCACTTCGATGGTCTGCTCGTCGGCGAAGCTGCCGGTGCCGAAGAACACGTCAACGCGGTTGCGGGCGTAGTAGCCAGTGCGCGAGGCGACCTGCTTGGAGATGACCTTCTCGGCGCTTTTGAGCACGTCGGGGAAGGAGAACCAGCGCGGCTCACCGATGGCCCGGAACATCGGGTTGGTGTTGAACTGCATGATCTGGCGCACCGAGTGACGCAGGGCCTTGGACGGGATGGTGCCCAGATGGGTGCAGTTACCGCCGACCTGGCGACGGCTATCGACCATCGCTACCTTGCGTCCTGCTTTGGCGGCGTTCATTGCCGCCCCTTCTCCTGCCGGGCCGGAACCCAGCACCACTACGTCGTAGTTGTAGACAGCCATGCGTACTCCTTCAGAACAGGCCCGGACGCCAGATTGACCTCCGGGGCTACATCATGCCGCCATCGGCGCCATGCAAAAATTCGGGTGCAGTCTAATCAAGCTTGAACGCCGCGCACATTAACCCTTGGTCGCGTCGTAGGCTATTTTTCTCTGCACTACATGTAGGCCGCCTTGCTGGCGAAGCCTTTCATTTCCCCGCAATGCTGTTGAATGCTGGCGTGGCCCGGGAAACGAACCCACCCTCGACCCGATTCACGAACACTGCCGCAATCCGATGCTCGAGCGCGAAGCGCCAACCCTGCTCCGGGCCCAGGATCAGCAACAGGGTCGAGTACCCGTCAGCCATCAGCGCAGTGGGCGCCAGCACCGTCACCGCCGCCAACGCATGGGCCACCGGGGTGCCCAGGCGCGCATCGAAGGTATGCGAATAACGCTGGCCATTCTCCTCGAAATAATTGCGGTAGTCACCCGACGTGGACACCCCGTACCCCTCCAGCGGCAACACCTGCTGGGCTATCTGCAGATCGTCGCGCGGCAGTTCGAGTGCAATGCGCCAGGCACTGCCATCTGGCTTGCGCCCCATTGCCTTGAGCTCACCGGTAGCTTCCACCAGAAAGCTTTCGACCCCCAGGGCTTGCATCCGTGCCACGATCAGGTCGACCGCATGCCCGGCGGCGATGCTGTTGAAGTCGACCTCGACGCCAGCGTCCTTGCACAGTTGCTGGCCTTCGATACGCAAGTGGGTATACCCCACCCGCTCGCGCACCTGCGCCAGCCGCCGGGCATCGGGCACCTTCTCTTCACGCGCCTGGGGCCCGAAGCCCCACAGGTCGAGCAGCGGCTCCACCGTGAGATCGAAGGCCCCGTCACTCTGGCGCGAGAGCTGCTCACCTACCCGCACAAGCTGCAGCACGTCGGCCGGCATCGCCTGGCAGCGGTTGGCGGGCAACTGGTTGAACTGCCCCACCAGTGAATCGCTGCGGTAGGTGGAGAAGCGCTGGTCGATGCCCTGCAGGATCGCCTCGACCTCCTGCTGCGCCTGCCCAGGCGTCGGGCCGCCGGCCTTGCGCACGTACTGCACGGTGTAGCTGCTGCCCATGGTCGGGCCACTGATGCGCTCGATCGAATCCCTGTGCTCGCAACCGGCCAGCAATGCCACCAGGGCAGGCAGCGCAGCCCATCCCTTTTTCACACGACGCCTCCTTTTCTGAAGCCAAAAAAAACGGGAACCCGCAGGCTCCCGTTCTTTCAACGCAACGTGATGCTTAGCGTGGGAACGCTGGCGGGTTGACCCCGGCCATGTCTTCCATCACGCGCACTACCTGGCAGCTGTAACCGAACTCGTTGTCGTACCAAACGTACAGTACAACGCGGTTGTCGTTGCAGATGGTGGCCTCGGCATCGACCACACCGGCGTGACGCGAGCCGACGAAGTCGCTGGAAACCACTTCCTGCGAGCTGACGAAGTCGATCTGCTTGTGCAGGTCCGAGTGCATGGCCATCTGGCGCAGGTACTCGTTGATCTCGTCGCGGCTGGTGGCCTTTTCCAGGTTCAGGTTCAGGATCGCCATCGAGACGTTCGGCGTCGGAACGCGGATCGCGTTACCGGTCAGCTTGCCCTTGAGCACTGGCAGCGCCTTGGCGGCGGCAGTGGCGGCGCCGGTCTCGGTGATGACCATGTTCAGCGCAGCGGAACGACCACGGCGGCTGCCCTTGTGGAAGTTGTCGATCAGGTTCTGGTCGTTGGTGTACGAGTGAACGGTTTCGACGTGACCGTTGACGATGCCGAACTTGTCGTTGACTGCCTTGAGCACCGGCACGATGGCGTTGGTGGTGCAGGAAGCCGCCGAGATGATCTTGTCGTCAGGGCTGATGTCGGCGTGGTTGATGCCGTGCACGATGTTCTTCAGCGCGCCCTTGCCCGGTGCGGTGAGGATAACGCGTGCGGCACCCGGGCAGGCCAGGTGCTGGCCCAGGCCGTCGGCATCGCGCCAGACGCCGGTGTTGTCGACCACCAGGGCGTTCTCGATACCGTACTGGGTATAGTCGACTTCGCTCGGGTTCTTCGCGTAGATAACCTGGATCAGGTTGCCGTTGGCGGTGATGGTGTTGTTTTCTTCGTCGATGGTGATGGTGCCATCGAACGGACCGTGCACCGAGTCGCGACGCAGCAGGCTGGCGCGCTTGATCAGGTCGTTCTCGGCGCCCTTGCGCACAACGATGGCACGCAGGCGCAGGCCGTCGCCACCACCGGTCTTCTCGATCAGGATACGCGCCAGCAGACGGCCGATACGACCGAAGCCGTACAGGACCACGTCGGTGCCCTTGCGTGCGGAGGCGTTCTGCTGGCCAACCACGTCGGCCATTTCTTCACGCACGAACTGCTCGGCGCTGCGGCCGTTGCCTTCTTGCTTGAACTTGTTGGCCAGCTTGCCCAGGTCGACCGAAGCGGCGCCCAGCTTGAGCTCGCTCATGGCCTTGAGCAGCGGGAATGTCTCGTGGACAGACAGTTCGGTTTCGTCGGTCTGGCGATGACGGGCAAAGCGGTGGGCTTTGAGGATCGCGATCACCGAACGGTTGATCAGGCTACGGCCATAGATCGAGCTCACCACATTGTTATTGCGGTAGAGCTGACCGATAAGCGGGATCATCGCTTCTGCAAGCGCTTCACGATCGATCCACTCACCAAGACACTGGTCGGGCTTCTGAGTCACGGGAACCTTCCACATGTAGGGACAGAAAAAAGGGGCTACATTATGACGCCCCGCGTCGCTTCGAGCAATGAGCGCCTGTCGCCGGCGCCGCACGGCATGATCCGGGCCCCACATTCAGGCGGCTGAAACCTGACAGCAATGCCCCGCGCCCGGTACAATCGGCGTTTTGTCGCAACGCTTGGAGCTCGACCTCCCGTGCCTGTTCTGCGTCTACCTCACCTGCCGGCCAGTGCCGGCAAACACACCTGGGGCAACCTGCCCGGTGCCGCCCTGAGCCTGGCCATCGCCGAGGCCGCCAGCGCCGCGAAGCGCTTCACCCTGCTGCTGACCGCCGACAGCCAGAGCGCCGACCGGCTGGAGCAGGAGCTGCGTTTCTTCGCCCCGGAACTGGCCGTGCTGCCGTTCCCCGACTGGGAAACCCTGCCCTACGACCTGTTCTCGCCGCACCAGGACATCATTTCGCAGCGGATCGCCAGCCTGTACCGGTTGCCGGAGCTGGACCACGGCATCCTCGTGGTGCCGATCACCACCGCACTGCACCGCCTGGCGCCCACGCGCTTTCTGCTGGGCAGCAGCCTGGTGCTGGACATCGGCCAGAAGCTGGATGTGGAACAGATGCGCACGCGCCTGGAGGCCAGCGGCTACCGCTGCGTCGACACCGTGTACGAGCATGGCGAGTTCGCCGTGCGCGGTGCCCTGATCGACCTGTTCCCGATGGGCAGCAAGCTGCCGTACCGCATCGACCTGTTCGATGACGAGATCGAGACCCTGCGCACCTTCGACCCGGAGAGCCAGCGCTCGATCGACAAGGTCGACTCGGTACGCCTGCTGCCGGCCCGCGAGTTCCCGCTGCAAAAAGACGAAGTCACCCGCTTCAAAGCGCGCTTTCGCGAACGCTTCGACGTGGATTTTCGCCGCAGCCCGATCTTCCAGGACCTGAGCAGCGGTATCGTGCCGGCCGGCATCGAGTACTACCTGCCGCTGTTTTTCGAGGAAACCTCGACCCTGTTCGACTACTTGCCGGAAAACACCCAGGTGTTCTCCCTGCCCGGCGTGGAACAGGCCGCCGAGCACTTCTGGAGCGATGTACGCAACCGCTATGAAGAGCGGCGCATCGACCCTAACCGCCCTCTGCTGCCGCCTGCCGAGCTGTTCATGCCGGTGGAAGACTGCTTCGCCCGGCTCAAGGGCTGGCCACGGGTGGTGGTCAGCCAGGACGACATCGACGCCGGCCCCGGCCGCGAGCGCTTTGCCGCGCAGACGCTGCCCAACCTCGCCATCGAAGCCAAGGCCAACCAGCCCCTGGCGGCGCTGTCGGGGTTTCTCGAGCAATTCCCCGGCCGCGTGCTGTTCACCGCCGAATCGGCCGGGCGCCGCGAAGTGCTGCTGGAACTGCTCGAACGCCTGAAACTGCGCCCGCAAACCGTCGATGGCTGGCACGAGTTCGTCGCCAGCAAGCAGCGCCTGGCAATCACCATCGCACCACTGGACGACGGCCTGCTGCTGGACGATCCGGCCCTGGCTCTGGTTGCCGAGAGCCCGCTGTTCGGCCAGCGCGTGATGCAGCGTCGGCGCCGCGAAAAGCGCAGCGACGTCAACAACGACGCGGTGATCAAGAACCTTACCGAGCTGCGCGAAGGCGCCCCGGTGGTGCATATCGACCATGGCGTGGGCCGCTACCTGGGCCTGGCGACACTGGAGATCGACGGCCAGGCCGCCGAGTTTCTCACCCTTGAATACGCCGAAGGCGCCAAGCTGTACGTGCCGGTGGCCAACCTGCACCTGATCGCGCGCTACACCGGCAGCGACGATGCGCTGGCACCGCTGCACCGTCTGGGCTCCGAGACCTGGCAGAAGGCCAAGCGCAAGGCGGCCGAACAAGTGCGCGACGTGGCTGCCGAGCTGCTCGACATCTATGCCCGGCGCGCCGCGCGCAAGGGCTATGCGTTTGCCGACCCGTCGGTGGACTACGCCACCTTCAGTGCCGGCTTCCCGTTCGAGGAAACCCCGGACCAGCAGTCGGCCATCGAAGCGGTACGCGAGGACATGCTCGCCGCCAAGCCGATGGACCGCCTGGTGTGCGGCGATGTCGGCTTCGGCAAGACCGAAGTGGCCATGCGTGCCGCCTTCATCGCCGTGCACGGCGGGCGCCAGGTAGCGATCCTGGTGCCCACCACCCTGCTCGCCCAGCAGCACTACAACAGTTTCCGCGACCGCTTTGCCGACTGGCCGGTAACCGTCGAAGTGATGAGCCGCTTCAAGTCGGCCAAGGAAGTCGGTGCCGCCGTGGCGGACCTCGCCGAAGGCAAGATCGACATCGTCATCGGTACCCACAAGCTGCTGCAGGACGACGTCAAGTTCAAGGACCTGGGCCTGGTCATCATCGACGAGGAACACCGGTTCGGCGTGCGCCAGAAAGAGCAGCTCAAGGCGCTGCGCAGCGAAGTCGACATCCTGACCCTGACCGCCACGCCGATCCCGCGCACGCTGAACATGGCGGTGGCGGGCATGCGCGATCTGTCGATCATCGCCACCCCGCCGGCACGCCGGCTGTCGGTGCGCACCTTCGTGATGGAGCAGAACAAGAGCACCATCAAGGAGGCGCTGCTGCGCGAACTGCTGCGTGGCGGCCAGGTGTACTACCTGCACAACGACGTGAAGAGCATCGAGAAGTGCGCCGCCGACCTCGCCGAACTGGTACCCGAGGCGCGCATCGGTATCGGCCACGGGCAGATGCGCGAACGCGAACTCGAACAGGTGATGAGCGACTTCTACCACAAGCGCTTCAACGTGCTGATCGCCTCGACCATCATCGAGACCGGCATCGACGTGCCCAGCGCCAACACCATCATCATCGAGCGTGCCGACAAGTTCGGCCTGGCCCAGTTGCACCAGTTGCGCGGCCGTGTGGGGCGCAGCCACCACCAGGCCTATGCCTACCTGCTGACGCCCCCACGCCAGCAGATCACCCCCGACGCCGAAAAGCGCCTGGAGGCCATCGCCAATACCCAGGACCTGGGCGCAGGCTTCGTGCTGGCCACCAACGACCTGGAGATCCGCGGCGCCGGCGAACTGCTGGGCGAAGGCCAGAGCGGGCAGATCCAGGCGGTGGGCTTCACCCTCTACATGGAAATGCTCGAACGCGCCGTCAAGGCGATTCGCAAGGGCACCCAGCCCAACCTCGACCAGCCCCTGGGCGGCGGCCCGGAGATCAACCTGCGCGTACCGGCACTGATCCCCGAGGACTACCTGCCCGACGTGCATGCGCGCCTGATCCTGTACAAGCGCATCGCCTCGGCGGTGGACGAAGATGGCCTGAAGGATCTGCAGGTGGAGATGATCGACCGTTTCGGGCTGCTGCCCGAGCCGACCAAGAACCTGGTGCGCCTGACCCTGCTCAAGCTGCAGGCCGAGAAGCTGGGCATCAAGAAGGTCGACGCCGGCCCGCAAGGCGGACGGGTGGAATTCGAGGCCGAGACCCCGGTCGACCCGCTGGTGCTGATCAAGCTGATCCAGGGCCAGCCCAAGCGCTACAAGTTCGAAGGCGCGACGATGTTCAAGTTCATGGTGCCCATGGAACGCGCCGATGAACGCTTTACTACAGTGGAGGCGCTGTTCGAACGACTCGCCCCGAAACCCGCTTGAAGGATGATCCATGCGTGCAATTCGTAGCTTGACCCTGCTGCTGGCGCTGATTGCGCCGGCCGCCTTTGCCGACAGCCAGTACCAGGTCGAGATGTTCCTGCTGCGCCAGAATGCGGTGCCCGCGATCACCAGCCAGTTCGCCCCGGAAGACTGGCGCCAGGGCGCCAAGGCCCCCAGCGACTACGACGTGCGCAAGCCGGTGCTGACCGCACAGGCCGAAAAGCTGGCCGCCGACAGCAACTACACCGTGCTGCTGCACAAGGCCTGGCAGCAGCAGGTAGGCAGCGAACCGTCGCGGGTTGCCATCAGCGAGGGCCAGGAGCAGTTCGGCCACTTCCCGGTCGAAGGCAATGTCAGCCTCAGGCAGGGCCGTTTCATCGAAGTGCAGGCCAACTTCTGGGTCAACCAGCTCGATGGCAATGGCAGCGTGATCCAGAGCGAACAGCTCAGGCAGGTCAACAGCACGGTGAAGAACAACGAACTGACCTTCCTCGATGGCGGGCACCTGGCGGTCCTGTTCAAAGTGATCGCCGCCGGCACACGCACCACCTCTCCTGCTGAAGCGGAGATGATGGAACAGTAGAGCCATGTCGACCACACTGCAGCGCGCGCTCAAGAGCAAGCTCTGGCGCGAACAATTCGGCCCCAAGACCCTCACCCGAGGGCTTGACTATGCAGACAACAAGCGCGTCAGGCTCGTTTCGGTTGACGACAAGGGCGCGACCACCCTGTGCCACGGGTCCGGCGGCAACCTCTACCGGCAGACCCTGCTGATCGAAGGCGACGTTCACCCCCTCCTGATCGCCACCTGCAGCTGCCCTGTCCGCCAGAACTGCAAGCATTGCGCAGCGGCGCTGTACACCCTGACGGAGCGGCTGACGGCCAACGACTTTCCGCCGCCTCCAGCCACGGCGACCTACCAGAACCAGGTCATCGAAAATGTACCGGCTGTTGCGCACCTCACCCTGGGCAGCTACGAATTCACCGCCTACATGCCCAAGACCGGCAAGATGCAGCGCCAGTTGCAACACCGTGCGGCACTGGCGTTCACCTATGACGGGCAGCGCACCAGCGACAAGAGCAGCAACGAAGTCATCCGTATCGACGGCAACGTCCGCCAGCGTATCCAGCGTCAGCCAGACGCCGAAAAGGCGCTGCGCCAGACCTTGAAGAAAATGGGCTTCAGCGTTGCCACGCGCCAGAGCAAGGCATTGCCCGACAGCGCCGGCGAAATGCTGCAGATGGCCGACGACCAGGCCTGGCTGCAGTTCGCCCGCACCGGCATCGATACCCTGCGTGCAGCCGGCTGGGAGGTGGAAGTGAGGCCCGACTTCGCCTTCAACCTGCATGACATCGACGACTGGTACGCCGATGTCGAGGAAGCGCCGGGGCGCGAATGGTTCGACCTGGAGCTGGGCATCGTGGTCAACGGCCAGCGCCACAGCCTGCTGCCGATCGTGCTGCACCTGCTGCGCAGCAACCCCGAACTGCTGCGCCCCAGCGAACTGGCCCGGCGCAGCGACGACGAGTACCTGCTGATCGACCTGAACCGCGCCCGCCATGACAGCCCGGCGCTGCGCGTGGCCTTGCCCTACGCACGCATCAAGCCGCTGATGGCCACCCTGGGCGAGCTGTACCTGGGCAATGACAGCGGGCCTTCGCTGCGCCTGGCAGCGCCGGATGCCGCGCGCCTGAGCAGCATCGACGACATGGCGCTGACCTGGCGCGGCGGCGACCGGGTACGCGACTTTGCCCGCCGCCTGCGCGAGTCCAGGCGTACCGACATCGCCGCCCCCGAGGGCCTGAACGCCACGCTGCGACCCTACCAGCTCGAAGGCCTGAACTGGTTGCAGACCCTGCGCGAACTGGAGGTCGGCGGGATCCTGGGCGACGACATGGGCCTGGGCAAGACCCTGCAGACCCTGGCGCACCTGCTCACCGAAAAGAACGCGGGGCGCCTGCAGCGCCCTGCCCTGGCCGTGATGCCGACCAGCCTGATCCCCAACTGGCTCGACGAAGCGCAGCACTTCACCCCGCAGCTGCGCGTGCTGGCCCTGCATGGCCCCGGCCGCACCCGACACTTCGCCGACCTTGACCAGTACGACCTGGTACTGACCACCTACGCCCTGCTGCCCCGCGACCTGGCTCACTTCACCGCGCAGCCCTGGCACCTGCTGATTCTGGATGAAGCGCAGAACATCAAGAACGCCAACAGCAAGGCTGCCGAAGCGGCGCGCGAGATCCAGGCCAACCAGCGCCTGTGCCTGACCGGCACACCGATGGAAAACAACCTGGGCGAACTGTGGTCGATCTTCCACTTCCTGCTACCCGGCTGGCTGGGCGACAGCAAGGCCTTCAGCCGCGATTACCGCACCCCTGTCGAACGCCATGGCGACGTCGAGCGCATGGCGCATCTTGCCGCGCGCATCAAGCCATTCCTGCTGCGCCGCACCAAGGAACAGGTGGCCCGCGAACTGCCGGCCAAGACCGAGATCGTGCATTGGGTGGAGCTGAGCGACGCGCAGCGCGACACCTACGAAACGGTGCGGGTGGCGATGGACAGGAAGGTCCGCGAGGAAATCACCCGCAACGGCGCGGCACGCAGCCAGATCGTGATTCTGGATGCGTTGCTCAAGCTGCGTCAGGTGTGCTGCGATCTGCGCCTGGTCAAAAGCATTGCGCCAAGAACCACCCATTCGGACAAGGGCAAGCTGGGCAGCCTGATGCAGATGCTCGACGAACTGCTCAGCGAAGGGCGACGCATCCTGCTGTTCTCGCAGTTCACCTCGATGCTCGAACTGATCGAGCAGGAGCTGCACAAGCGTGGCGTCCGCTACAGCCTGCTGACCGGTGAAACCCGCGACCGGCGCACCCCGGTGCAGCAGTTCCAGAGCCTGCAGACGCCACTGTTTCTGATCAGCCTCAAAGCGGGCGGCACCGGCCTCAACCTCACCGCGGCCGACACGGTGATCCACTATGACCCGTGGTGGAACCCGGCCACCGAAAACCAGGCCACCGACCGCGCCTACCGCATCGGCCAGGACAAGCCGGTGTTCGTCTACAAGCTGATTACACGGGGCACGGTGGAAGAGAAGATCCAGAAGTTGCAACAGGAGAAGGCAGCGCTGGCTGCAGGCTTGCTGGAGGGGCGTCAGGCGGGGGACTGGAAGCTGGCGGATGAAGACATTGATGCGCTGTTTGCGCCGTTGCCCGGGAAGCGGCAGGCCGCAAAATCCAGTTGAGCCTTTCGCCGGCAAGGCCGGCTCCTACAGGTATCGCAGCACCTGCAGGAGCCGGCCTTGCCGGCGCAGGACCTCAGTCGATCAGTTGCGCATCCTTCAGCGCGCCAAGTGCCTCCAGCCAGCGGGGCTGCTGGCGGTAGTCGGTACGCGCAAAACCCTGCCCGCGCATCTGCGCGATCCGCGGCGACGGCCTCACCCTCAACCGCTGCGCCGCCGACAACGCAAGCTCGGCAGCCGCCCGATCATTGCACACCAGGCCCATGTCGCAACCGGCACTCAGCGCCGCCTCGATACGGCTGGCGGCATCCCCCACCACATGCGCACCGGCCATCGACAGGTCATCGCTGAAGATCACCCCGTCAAAGGCCAGCTCGCCACGCAGAATCTCCTGCAGCCAGCGCCGCGAGAAGCCGGCCGGCTGGTTATCGACCTGTGGATAGATCACGTGCGCCGGCATCACTGCCGCCAGCTGCCCGCTCAGGCGTGTGAACGGCACCAGGTCGGCTGCGCGGATCTGCTCCAGGCTGCGCTCGTCGGTGGGTATCGCCACATGCGAATCCGCCTCGGCCCAGCCATGCCCCGGGAAGTGCTTGCCGCAGGCCGCCATGCCCGCCGCGTTCATGCCGCGAATGAAGGCACCGGCAAGCAAGGTGGCGCGCTGCGGGTCACCCTCGAAGGCGCGACTGCCAACCACCGCGCTGCGCTGGTGGTCAAGGTCCAGCACCGGGGCAAAGCTCAAGTCGAGCCCTACCGCCAGCACTTCGGTTGCCATCAGCCAGCCGCAGTGTTCGGCCAGGCGCTCGGCATTGGGGTTGTCGGCAATCGCACGCATCGCGGGCAAGCGCACGAAGCCCTGGCGCAGGCGCTGTACGCGACCACCCTCCTGGTCCACGGCCAGGATCAGGTCCGGGCGCACGGCACGGATCGACGCACTCAGTTCGCGCACCTGGCGCGGGCATTCGATGTTGCGGGCAAAGATGATCAGGCCGGCCACTTCGGGCTGACGCAGCAGGTGGCGGTCTTCGGCAGTCAGCCAGGTGCCGGCCACGTCGACCATCAGGGAGCCTTGCAGGCGGGTACTCATAAATGATCCTTCAGTTGAGGGGCGCGCTCGCCCACTGGGGGCAGGCGGCTTCTTCGATCTGTACCGGGCAATGCACAGGCACCCGGTCGAACAGCGCTACCAGGTCGGCGTTGCGCAGGCGTATGCAGCCGTGGGACAACGGCACACCCATGGGTTCGCTGTCGGGCGTGCCGTGCAGGTAGATATAGCGGCGGAACGTATCCACCGGCCCGAGGCGGTTGCGCCCCGGCTCGCGACCGCTGAGCCAGAGAATGCGCGAGAGAATCCAGTCGCGCCCAGGGAACTGCGCGTGCAGGTCGGGCGTCCAGACCTCGCCGGTCCAGCGACGCCCGCGCAGCACCGCGCCCTGGGGCAAGCCCGCGCCGATCTTCGCACGCACCTGATGCAGCCCGCGCGGTGTACAACCGGAGCCGTTGTGCTCGCCCGGGCCATTGAGTGCGGTGGACACCGCAAGACGCACCGCCAGTCGCCCCTGGGCGAACCCATAAAGGCACTGGTCGGCGATGGAAATGTGCAGCAAATCGAGAATAGGCATGGGCGCTAGCTTAGCCGAAGCCGGCTGTGCCGCCCAGCCGGGGAATCAGGCCTTTGCCGGCACCGGGGCGTGGCTGGTCTTGCTGCGCGGACGCAACTGCGCCGCCGCCATCGCCTCGTCCGTGACCCCGCTGTCGGCACGCATGCCGGCGGCCAGGAACGGCACCATCAGGCGCATGACCTGCTCGATCGAGGTATTGACCCCGAAATCGGTCTCGGCAATCGCGCGCAGGGCCTTGATGCCCGACATGCTGAACGCTGCAGCGCCGAGCATGAAATGCACGCGCCAGAACAGTTCAAGGGGAGGAATCTGTGGCGCGGCCTCGTTGACCAGCAGCATGTAGCGGCGGAACACCTTGCCGTACATGTCTTCGAGGTAACGACGCAGGTGGCCCTGGCTCTGGCTGAAGGCCAGGCCCAGCAGGCGCATGAAGATCGACAGGTCATTGCCGCTGCGCGGCTGCACCACCAGCGCCTGCTCGACCAGCATCTCCAGCAGTTCTTCAAGGCTGGGCTTGTGCTCGGGGCGCGCCTGGCGCCGCTCGAGCTCACGCTCCAGGCTCTGGCAGAACGGCCCTAGAAAACGCGAGAAGACCGCCTGGATCAGCGCCTTCTTCGAACCGAAATGGTAGTTCACCGCCGCCAGGTTGACGCCGGCCTTGCTGGTGATCAGCCGCAATGAGGTTTCGGCAAAACCTTTTTCCGCGAACAGCTGCTCGGCAGCATCGAGAATGCGTTCAACGGTTTCCGACTGGGCCATGACTACTCCGCGAGACAAACACTTGTTTGAAACATACGTTTCAAGGCAGGGTTCTGTCAAGTACGCACGGGCGTTTTGTGCCCGGCCGGTCATGGTATTGAAGGCAGCGACAAGCCACAAGCCGGAAGCGGCAGGCAGCTGCGGGCACGCCTGGAGCTTGCCGCTTGTAGCTTGCCGCTATCACTGTATATAATCCCAGTCACTGTATAAAAAGACAGAGCGATCGACATGCTAAAACTGACGCCACGCCAAGCTGAGATTCTGGCTTTCATCAAGCGCTGCCTCGAAGACAACGGCTTCCCGCCCACCCGCGCGGAAATCGCCCAGGAACTGGGGTTCAAATCCCCCAACGCCGCCGAAGAGCATCTGAAGGCACTGGCCCGCAAGGGTGCAATCGAGATGACCCCTGGTGCCTCGCGCGGCATCCGCATTCCGGGGCTCGAGAGCAAGCCCGATGAAAACGCCCTGCCCATCATTGGCCGCGTGGCCGCAGGTGCCCCTATCCTCGCCCAGCAGCACATCGAGGAATCCTGCGCCATCAACCCGGCCTTCTTCCATCCCCGCGCCGACTACCTGCTGCGTGTGCACGGCATGAGCATGAAGGACGTCGGCATCGTCGACGGCGACCTGCTGGCCGTACACACCTGCCGCGAAGCGCGCAATGGTCAGATCGTCGTAGCCCGCCTGGGTGACGAAGTCACGGTCAAGCGCTTCAAACGGGAAGGCAACAAGGTCTGGCTGATCGCCGAGAACCCCGAATTCGCCCCTATCGAAGTCAACCTGAAAGAGCAGGACCTGGTCATCGAGGGCTTGAGCGTCGGCGTTATCCGCCGCTAATAAGGAGGCGTCATGCAGTTCCCCCACGTACCACAGCAAGCACAGTTGCCCTTGTTCGAAGCATTCCTGGCCCAGCCGGTACTGCCGCGGGTCAAAACCAGGCAGCCCGCCCGGCAAAGCAACAAGCCGCAGGCATTCAGCGAGCTGTCCTTGCGTGGCGCGCTGGAGCACTGCCAAAGCCTGCTGGCACCGGTGCTACGCGACCTGAGCGAACTGAGTGAAGAGCATGACGCCCGCTGGCTTACCCTGATCGCCCCGCCCGGCAGCCTTACCCAGGCCTGGCTGAGGGACGCAGGGCTCAACCGCGAACGCATACTGCTGCTGCAGCCTCGCGGCAACCAGAGTGCGCTGCAACTGGCCTGTGATGCCCTGCGCCTGGGGCGCAGCCATACGGTGGTCACCTGGTTCAATCCGGTCAACAACGGCGCCCGCCTGCAACTGACCAATGCTGCCCGTGCGGGTGACGCACAAAGCCTGAATATCCGCCTGGGCTGATACTCGCTGAACGCTCGAAGGGTATGCAGCAGGCTTCCTCAGGACGAGGAAGCCGGATACTGATGGTCAGTGCAGAACCCGTGGGCCTGCATGTTCCTGTTCGATCTCGCCTTCAACCAACTTGCCGGCCATCTGCACACCAACGCTGAGCATGGCCTTGGCCACCTCGACGTGTTGGCCCTGCAGGAACGCCTTGGCATCTTCCGAAAAATCCAGGGTTACCAACGACCCCTCGTCCTCGGCGCGGCGCAACTCGATGCGACCGTCAGGCAACTCTACAATTTCTAGAAAGGACGTGGGCATAAAAGACTGTTCTCCAGGAAAGGCCGGCATTGTACCAGCCACTGGCAGGATCAGCACTCACTCAGACCTTCGCGAAAACGCACCACGAGGCGTTTGAGATTCTGCCGCCAGCTCTCCAGTTCTTCGCGCGACAGCGCTGGCGCCTCGGGTTCATCCAGGCTCACGGCCTGAATCAACGGTTGGGTAACATCACCTTTGGGCGCCTTGCTCGCGACAGGTGGTCGGAACAAATCGGCATAAGCCCTGAGCAGTTGCGCCAGCCAGGTTTCAGGCTGCTCGGCGAGTTCGACCAGTTCAGCCAGCTCGGGAATGGCGATGGTCGCCAGTACTTCACGGCTCAGCAGTTGCTCGGCACGCAGCGCGCCGGCCTGGGGCAAGCGATAATAGCCACCGATCTCATGACACAGCCCCAACAGCGCACCATACAGGTGAAACAGCGCAGACTCCCGCTCGGCCTGGGTCTGCGCCTGGGCGTTCATGGCGCGACTGTCCTGCGCCTTGCCCAGTGCCTCCAGGGCCAGACCGGCGAAATAGATCTTCTGGTTGGTACGGGTATAGAGTTCCTGGGCCATCGAGGCGCGCTCCGAGGGAGTGTGAGGCGGGGGCTCAGTTTCTGTGATGGATCGCAGGCGCGCAAGCTGAATCACCGCAGGCGTGAGGCTCAATCGCCCTTGCGGTCATCGTTGCGCGGCAAACCGCCAACCGTGGTTGCAGCCGACTCTTTCGACGTGGCCGGGGTGACCGGGCCGTAGATCTTTTCGACGCGCAGGCGGCCACGCTGCCACGCGGGATGAAAGTGCCGCCAGTGTGCGTCCTGAGCCGCGGCCAGCAACTCATGGTCGCCCCGCGTGTCGCCCCAGGCGCGCATGCGGTACTGCGTCAGCACCCCGTAAACCGCCTCCAGGCGCAGAACCTTGGCTTCGCAGCGGCAATTGTCGCCACTGATCCTGCCGGTCAGCACGCCATCGATCACCTCCAGCTCGGTGCCGATCAGCTTGATGCCCAACTGTTCGGCAAAGGGCTTGAGCACCAGCGCCGGCGATGCCGAACAGATCGTCACCTCGGCACCAGAGGCCAGTTCCTGTTTCACCGAAATCACGCCCTGCGGGCGCATGAGCCGGGTCCACGCCTGCGACTTGAACGCCACCGCCTTCTGCGCGACCCATTGCTCTTTCACACCCGCAAGAAACGTCTGGATCAACTGGGCCTTGAGTTCATCGCGGCTGATCCGCCGCCCCATATAGCGCAGGCTTGGCCAGATCATCCGCAGCATGCGGCGAGCAAAAAAGCCGTTGCCGAAAGCGAACCTCAAAAAAGGTACAAAGCTGTCACGGCGGGTCAGCGTGCCATCGAAATCGAACACCGACAGGATTCTGGCCGACTGCGGCCCTGCTTCCAACATTTCCTGACTCATCTGCTTGCCTCTGCTCGATGGTGTACAGCCCTGGCGGAGAAACGTCCCGATCGAACCTCACAACCGTTCGCTGACCTGACTAAAAAAAAGGCTGCGTCCAGGATCACCAGATGCAGCCTCTTGTAGCCGATTCTATCGCTTAGCGCTTGTCTTCCACCTTCCACGCCTTGCCGTCATAGAACGCTCGCCAGCCGGTCGGCTTGCCGTCGACCTCGGTCTGCACATACTGCTCCTTGGTCTTGCGGCTGTAGCGGATCACCGTAGGGCGACCGTCCGGGTCCTTCTTCGGCGCTTCACAGAGGAAGTGATACTTCGGATCGATCTCGTCCTTGTGCGGCACGATCTCCATCACCAGGGGGGCGCGGGTCTCGCGGTTCTTCGGGAACTGGCTGGCGGCCAGGAACAGGCCCGAAGCCCCGTCACGCAACACATAGGTGTCGTTGACCTTCTCGCACTTGAGCTCGGGCATCTTCACCGCGTCCATCTTCGGCGGCGCCGCCTCGCCGCTCTTGAGCAGCTTGCGGGTGTTCTTGCACTCCGGGTTGGTACAGCCGAAGAACTTGCCGAAACGACCGGTCTTGAGCTGCATCTCGCTGCCGCACTTGTCACACTCAAGGCTCGGGCCCTCGTAGCCCTTGATGCGGTAGCTGCCTTCCTCGATCTCGTAGCCCGTGCAATCGGGGTTGTTGCCGCAGATGTGCAGCTTGTGTTTCTCGTCGAGCAGGTAGGCGTCCATCGCCGTGGCGCAGATCGGGCAGCGGTGCTTGCCCAACAGCACGCGCGACTCGGACTCGCCCTCGTCGTCGGCGGCAATCTCGTCACCTGGCACCAGGTTCACGGTGGCCTTGCAACGCTCTTTGGGCGGCAGGCTGTAGCCCGAGCAACCGAGGAACACACCCGTGGAGGCTGTGCGGATCATCATGTGCCTGCCGCATTCCTTGCAGGCAATGTTGGTCGGGGTCGGCTGGTTGGCACGCATGCCCTTTTCGGCATCTTCAGCCAGTTGCAGCTTCTTGCTGAAGTCGCCATAGAACTCGTCCAGCACGTTTTTCCAGTCGCGCTCGCCCTGGGCCACATCGTCGAGGTTCTCTTCCATGCCGGCGGTGAAGCCGTAGTCCATCAGGTTGGAAAAGCTCTCGGACAGACGCTCGGTCACGATGTCGCCCATCTTCTCGGAGTAGAAGCGGCGATTGTGCAGGGTCACATAGCCACGGTCCTGGATGGTGGAGATGATCGCCGCGTAGGTCGATGGGCGACCGATACCGCGTTTTTCCATTTCCTTGACCAGGCTCGCTTCCGAGAAACGTGCCGGCGGCTTGGTGAAGTGCTGGCTCGGGTCGAGCTTGATGAGCTTGAGCACTTCGCCCTGGTTCATTTCCGGCAGTACATCGTCGTCGCCCGGCTTGCTCTGCTGCGGCAACACACGGGTGTAACCGTCGAACTTGAGGATACGGCCCTTGGCACGCAACTCGAACTCGCCCGCCGTGACGCTGACGGTGGTCGACAGGTACTGCGCCGGCGGCATCTGGCAGGCCAGGAACTGGCGCCAGATCAGCTCGTACAGACGCTCGGCATCACGCTCCATGCCGCTGAGCTTGGTCGGGTGCGTGGCCACGTCCGAAGGTCGGATCGCTTCGTGCGCTTCCTGTGCGCCTTCCTTGCTGCCGTAGACGATCGGCGCTTCTGGCAGGTACTTCTTGCCGAACTCGCTTTCGATGTAGCTGCGCGCCATTTCCACCGCATCGACCGACAGGTTGGTCGAGTCGGTACGCATGTAGGTGATGTAGCCGGCTTCGTACAGGCGCTGGGCCATCATCATGGTCTTCTTCACGCCGAAGCCGAGGCGATTGCTCGCCGCCTGCTGCAGGGTCGAGGTGATGAACGGCGCCGAGGGCTTGCTGCTGGTCGGGCGGTCTTCACGCTTGGCAATGGTGTAGCTGGAAGCCTTGAGCTTCTCCAGCGCGGCCATCGCCTGAGCTTCGTTGAGCGGCTTGAAGGCCTCGCCGTTCTGGCGAGCCACCTCGAAGCGCACCTTGGCGTCCTTGGCAGTACCCAGGTCGGCGTGCACTTCCCAGTACTCTTCGGGGATGAATGCGCGAATCTCGCGCTCGCGCTCCACCACCAGCTTCACGGCCACCGACTGCACCCGGCCGGCCGACAGGCCACGGGCGATCTTCTGCCACAGCAGTGGCGAGACCATGTAGCCCACCACGCGGTCGAGGAAGCGACGCGCCTGCTGTGCATTGACACGGTCGATGTCCAGCTCGCCCGGCTGGGAGAAGGCCTCCTGGATGGCCTTCTTGGTGATTTCGTTGAACACCACGCGCTTGTAGCGGCTGTCATCCCCACCGATGGCTTCGCGCAGGTGCCAGGCAATGGCTTCCCCCTCGCGATCCAAGTCGGTTGCGAGATAGATGGTGTCGGCATCCTTGGCCAGGCGGCGCAACTCCTCGATGACCTTTTCCTTGCCCGGAAGGATCTCGTACTTGGCCTTCCAGCCGTGGTCCGGGTCGACGCCCATGCGCGCCACCAGTTGCTTGCGCGCCTTTTCTTTCGGCGACAGCGCGGGTGCCTCGCCGGCAGCAGCCTTGCCGCGCTTGGCAGCAGGCTCCTTGCTGGCGGAACCGCTGGTGGGCAGGTCTCGGATATGGCCGATACTCGACTTCACCACGTACTGGTTGCCCAGGTACTTGTTGATGGTCTTGGCCTTAGCCGGGGATTCCACAATGACCAGCGATTTGCCCATGGATCGGAAAATTCCTGAATAACGAAAATAAAAACACGGCAGGTACCTGACGTGGCACCGCTATATATAGTGGCAACAGAGTGAGGTCAAGCGCCGAAGGTTAGCCCACTTGCGCATCGGCACGCGAAAACAGCTCGGGTTCGGCCTCGACCAAAGCAAAGCGCGGCACGTGCTCGCCGTCAACCTCGACCGACTCGGTGAACATCGAAAGCGGGCGTACCCACAGGCCGAAATCGCCGTACAGGGCCTGGTAGAACACCACCCACTCCTCGGTCTCGGAATGGCGCGCCGCACCGAATACACGATACTCAGGCCCTTTGTAATGCCGGTATACGCCTGGTTGTATCTGCATGCTGCCAACCCTCTTGAAAAAAAATCTGCAAAAAGCAAAAAACCGGGGCACAAGGCCCCGGCTTCCGACAACGAAACGCTTAGATGCGTTCGAAGACGGTGGTGATCCCCTGACCAAGGCCGACGCACATGGTCGAAACACCCAGGGTACCGCCATTCTGCTTCATGACATTGAGCAGAGTGCCGGAAATCCGCGCACCGGAGCAACCGAAAGGGTGACCCAGGGCGATTGCGCCGCCGTGCAGGTTAACCTTCTCATCCATCTTGTCGAGCACTTTCAGATCCTTGAGCACCGGCAGGGCCTGTGCAGCGAAGGCTTCGTTGAGCTCGAAGAAGTCGATATCGGCAATGCTCAGGCCCGCACGCTTGAGGGCTTTCTGGGTTGCCGGCACCGGGCCGTAGCCCATGATCGCAGGGTCCACGCCGGCCACCGCCATCGAGCGGATCACCGCCAGCGGCTGGATGCCCAGGTCCTGGGCACGCTGGGCCGACATCACGATCATGCACGAGGCGCCGTCGGTGATCTGCGAGGAGGTACCCGCTGTCACGGTGCCGCCCTTGGGGTTGAACGCCGGCTTCAAAGCCGCCAGGCTTTCCAGGGTAGTGTCCGGGCGAATGGTTTCGTCGTAGTCGAAGACCTTGAGGAAGCCGTTCTCGTCATAGCCCTGCATCGGGATGATTTCGTCCTTGAACTTGCCTTCGACCGTCGCCTTGTGGGCGAGCTGGTGCGAACGCAGACCGAAGGCGTCCTGCTGCTCACGGCTGATGCCATGCATCTTGCCCAGCATCTCGGCGGTCAGGCCCATCATGCCCGAGGCCTTGGCCGCATACAGCGACATGTGCGGGTTGGGGTCCACGCCGTGCATCATGCTCACGTGGCCCATGTGCTCGACACCGCCGACCACGAATACATCGCCGTTGCCGGTCATGATCGCCTGGGCGGCCGTGTGCAGCGCGCTCATCGACGAACCGCACAGGCGGCTGACAGTCTGGCCGGCCGCAGTGTGCGGGATCTGGGTCATCAGCGAAGCCATGCGCGCGATGTTCCAGCCCTGCTCCAGGGTCTGGTTCACGCAGCCCCAGATCACGTCCTCGACTTCACTCGGGTCGACCTTGACGTTGCGCTCCAGCAGCTTGCTGATCAGGTGCGCCGACATGTCTTCGGCGCGGGTGTTGCGGTGCATGCCGCCCTTGGAGCGGCCCATCGGCGTACGACCGAAGTCGACGATCACGACGTCTCTTGGATTCAAGCTCATACAATATTCTCGCTCTAGTCGTTGGGCGCTTAACCGAAGAAGCTCTGGCCGTTCTTGGCCATCTCGCGCAGCTTCTCGGTGGGGTGGTACAGCGCGCCCAGGTCGGCGTACTGGTCAGCCAGGGCAACGAACGCAGCCACACCGATCGAATCGATGTAGCGCAGTGCACCGCCACGGAACGGAGGGAAACCGATGCCGTAGACCAGGCCCATGTCGGCCTCGGCCGCCGTCTCGACGATGCCGTCTTCCAGGCAGCGCACGGTCTCCAGGCACAGCGGGATCATCATCCAGTTGATGATGTCCTCGTCGCTGACTTCACGCTGCTCGTAGACGATCGGCTTGAGCACTTCGAGCACCGACGGGTCGGCAACCTTCTTCTGCTTGCCGCGCTTGTCGGCCTCGTAGGCATAGAAACCCTTGCCGTTCTTCTGGCCCAGGCGCTTGGCTTCGTAGAGCACGTCGATGGCCGAGCGACGGTCATCCTTCATGCGGTCCGGGAAGCCCTCGGCCATCACGTCGCGGCCGTGGTGGCCGGTGTCGATGCCGACCACGTCCATCAGGTACGCCGGGCCCATCGGCCAGCCGAATTTTTCCATGATCTTGTCGATGCGCACGAAGTCCACACCGGCGCTCACCAGCTTGGCGAAACCGCCGAAGTACGGGAACAGCACGCGGTTGACCAGAAAGCCCGGGCAGTCGTTGACCACGATCGGGTTCTTGCCCATCTTCTTGGCATACGCAACGGTAGTTGCCACCGCCAGTTCGCTGGACTTCTCGCCACGGATCACTTCCACCAACGGCATCATGTGCACCGGGTTGAAGAAGTGCATGCCGACGAAATTTTCCGGACGCTTGAGGGCCTTGGCCAGCAGGCTGATGGAAATGGTCGAGGTGTTGGAAGCCAGGATGGTGTCCGCCTTGACCTGGTCTTCGACCTCGGCCAGCACGGCCTGCTTGACCTTGGGGTTTTCGACCACGGCTTCCACCACCAGGTCCACGTGACCGAAGTCGCCGTAGGACAGGGTCGGACGGATGCCGTTGAGCACTTCAGCCATTTTCGCGGCGGTCATGCGGCCCTTGTCGACGCGGCTGACCAGCAGCTTGGCGGCTTCGGCCAGGCCCTGCTCGATACCGTGCTCGTTGATGTCCTTCATCAGGATCGGCGTGCCTTTGGAGGCCGACTGATAGGCGATGCCGCCACCCATGATGCCGGCACCGAGTACGGCGGCCTGCTTCACGTCCTGGGCGATCTCGTCGTAGGCCTTGGCCTTTTTCTTCAGTTCCTGATCGTTCAGGAACAGGCCGATCAGGCTCTGGGCTGCCGAGGTCTTGGCCAGCTTGACGAAGCCGGCGGCTTCGACTTCCAGTGCCTTGTCACGCCCGAAGTTGGCGGCTTTCTGAATGGTCTTGATGGCTTCGACCGGCGCCGGATAGTTCGGGCCTGCCTGACCTGCCACGAAACCCTTGGCGGTCTCGAAGGCCATCATCTGCTCGATGGCGTTGAGCTTGAGCTTTTCCAGCTTCGGCTGGCGCTTGGCCTTGTGGTCGAGCTCGCCGCTGATGGCGCGCTTGATCAGTTCCAGGGCAGCTTCCTGAAGTTTCTCCGGGACCACCACTGCATCGACGGCACCGACTTTCAGTGCGTCTTCAGGGCGGTTCTCCTTGCCGGCGGCAATCCATTCGATGGCATTGTCGGCGCCGATCAGGCGCGGCAGGCGTACGGTACCGCCGAAGCCCGGGTAGATGCCCAGCTTGACTTCAGGCAGGCCGATCTTGGCCTTGGTCGACATGACGCGGAAGTCGGCCGCCAGGCACATTTCCAGGCCGCCGCCCAGCGCGATGCCGTTGATGGCGGCAACAGTCGGTACATCGAGATCTTCGAAATCGCTGAAGATTCTGTTGGCTTCGAGGTTGCCTGCAACCAGCTCCGCATCCGGCAGCTTGAAGTTGTCGACGAATTCGGTGATGTCGGCGCCGACAATGAACACGTCCTTGCCGCTGCTGACGATCACACCTTTGATCGACGCATCTGCCTTGATGGTGTCTACGGCCTGACGCAACTCATTCAGGGTAAGACGGTTGAACTTGTTGACGGACTCACCCTTGAGGTCGAACTTCAGTTCGACGATGCCGCTTTCAAGAGCCTTAACCGTGATGGCTTTACCTTCGTAAATCATCAACTGATCTCCACGATATGGAAGCTGAACTGTACACGCCGAACGCTGGTACGAAATTCGGCACCAGGCACACCCGTCAGCGCGATAGTCGGGATTCTGCGAGCGTCATGTGACATACAAACGCTCAATTCATACGCCCGTTTGATTTGGGTACGGACACATTCACCGAAAAGCCTGCCGTTGTCAAATACCCAAAAGCACGAGCAAAACGCGACTTTACGGTCATTTTGAGCGAAGGGGTGCGGGTTCAGCCTGTAGGTGATTGGCCATCATTCATGCAGGTGATCGGCCATGGATACGCACGAAAGAGGCGGCGAAGGGATAAAGCGCAGCTACACTGAGGGCATCGAAGAAGTTTCCGGCCTGCCTGGCCTTTTTTATTCAGTTGCCGGCCCCGCCATGGGGCTGGCCCTGGCGGTCAATCACACGACTCACCGGTCACGCCAGCGCCTTGAGCAACCGGGCAATGTCCTGCAACGCTGCGGCATCCCCCTTCTCTCCCCAGCACAACGCGATCATCTGCGGGTTGGCCTCGACCTTGTAGACACTCGCCGGCAGGCGCGACAGGTGCTCGAGCACGCGCGCATCTTCGCAGGGCTCGCGCCACTGGTTGAGCCACACCCCTGGTGTCACCTGCCAGTAGCTCCAGCTGTCGGCATGCCCGCGACGGCGCGCGCAATGATACTGCGCGCAGGTATGCGGCGGCTCTTCGGGCAGCCAGTGCGGCCAGGTCTGCGGGGTGAGCTGCATGGCCAGCCCCATGCGCCGCGCCTCCAGGCGCAGGGCCATGCGCCCGCTGGTGCGACGCGAGGGCAACAGCCAGACCATGGGGCTGAGCATCAGCGCAAGGATTGACACTACTACCCAGAACGTCATATCTGTTATTCCTATAAAGACTTTGCAAATGAGCTGGTTAGCCGACATCGATGCGATCAGCCTGAAACCGACCATACTTTAACTATCGCGATTGTCAGGAGAGCCCTCATGCCCTACGAACACATTCTGGTCGCCGTCGACCTGACCGAAGAATGCGACCCGGTGATCAAGCGCGCTCGCGAGCTGGCCACGCCCAACGGCACCAAGGTTTCCCTGGTACATATCGTCGAGCCCATGGCCATGGCCTTCGGCGGCGACGTGCCGATGGACCTGTCGCAACTGCAGCAGCAACAGTTCGACCAGGCCAAGGAGCGCATGGACCGCCTGTTCAACAAGTATCCGGAGATCAACCGCGGCGATTCCCACCTGACCTACGGCCAGCCTCGCCAGGAGATTCACCAGTTGGCCAAGGACCAGAAGTGCGACCTGATCGTGGTCGGCAGCCATGGCCGCCACGGCCTGGCGCTGCTGCTGGGCTCCACCGCCAATGATGTGCTGCACGGCGCACCGTGCGATGTGCTGGCGGTACGCCTGCAGAAGAAGGCCGACTGATACCAGAAGGCCCGCTGTTGGACACAGCGGGCCTTCTTCATATCAGCTGTCGAGCTCGGCCCAACGCTCCACCAGTGTGTCCAGCTCGCCCTGCAGCTTCTCGAGGCTGGCCAGCACGGCGGTGGTCTGGTCGATTGGCCGCTGATAGAAGCCTGCATCGGAAATCTCCGCCTGCACCGCAGCCATCTTCTGCTCCAGGGCATCGATCTGCCCCGGCAGCGCCTCCAGCTCGCGCTGCAGCTTGTAGCTGAGCTTCTTCTTGCCTTCATTGACCACCGGCGCTGCCGCAGGCTCGGGTGCAACGGCCTCGACCACCGCACTGTTGAGCTCGGACTTGCCCGACTTGCTTTCGGTCACGCCGAGCAGCTTGGGCGAACCGCCCTGGCGAATCCAGTCCTGATAGCCGCCCACGTACTCACGCACCTTGCCCTCGCCTTCGAACACCAGGGTGCTGGTGACCACGTTGTCGAGGAACGCCCGGTCGTGACTGACCATCAGCACGGTGCCCTTGAAACCCGCCAGCACCTCTTCGAGCAGCTCCAGGGTTTCCACGTCCAGGTCGTTGGTCGGCTCGTCGAGCACCAGCAGGTTGGCCGGCTTGCTGAACAGCTTGGCCAGCAGCAGGCGCGCACGCTCGCCACCGGACAACGCCTTGACCGGCGTGCGTGCACGCTGGGGGCTGAACAGGAAGTCGCCCAGGTAGCTCAGTACGTGACGGCTCTGCCCATCGATCTCGATGAAGTCACGGCCTTCGGCCATGTTCTCGATCACGGTCTTTTCCAGGTCAAGCTGGTGGCGCAACTGGTCGAAGTAGGCCACTTCGAGACGCGTGCCCGACTCCACCTTGCCCGAGCTTGGCTCCAGGTCACCCAGCATCAGCTTGAGCAGCGTGGTCTTGCCGGTACCGTTGGCACCCAGCAGGCCGATACGGTCCTCGCGCTGCAGGACCATCGAGAAATCCTTGACCAGGTAAGGGCCATCGGGGTGGGCGAAGCTGACGTTTTCCAGCACCATCACCTGCTTGCCGGACTTTTCCGCCACGTCGAGCAGGATGTTGGCCTTGCCCTGGCGCTCGCGACGCTCGCTGCGTTCCACACGCAGTGCCTTTAGGGCGCGCACGCGGCCTTCGTTGCGGGTACGCCGGGCCTTGATGCCCTGGCGGATCCACACCTCTTCCTGGGCCAGTTTCTTGTCGAACAGCGCGTTGGCAGTCTCTTCGGCAGCCAGCGCGGCTTCCTTGTGCACCAGGAAGCTGGCGTAGTCGCCGTTCCAGTCGATCAACCCGCCACGGTCCAGTTCGAGGATGCGCGTGGCCAGGTTCTGCAGGAAGGAACGGTCGTGGGTAATGAACAGCACGGCGCCGCCAAAACCGCTCAGGGCATCTTCAAGCCAGGCGATGGCGCCGATGTCCAGGTGGTTGGTCGGTTCGTCGAGCAGCAGCAGGTCGGGCTCGGACACCAGCGCCTGGGCCAGCAGCACACGCCGACGCCAACCACCGGACAGCTCGGCCAGGGTCTTGTCGGCCGGCAGCTGCAGGCGGCTCAGGGTGCTGTCGACCAGTTGCTGCAAGCGCCAGCCATCGCGCGCCTCAAGGTCGCTCTGCACGTGCATGAGCTTTTCCAGGTCGGCGTCGGTGTGAATGTTCTGGCTCAGGTGGTGATACTCGGCGAGCAATGCACCGACACCGTCCAGGCCTTCGGCAACCACATCGAACACGGTGCGCCCGTCGGCCACCGGCAGTTCCTGCGGCAGCTCGCCGATCTTCAGGCCCGGGGCACGCCACACATCGCCTTCGTCGGGCTTCTGGTCGCCCTTGACCAGGCGCAGCATGCTCGACTTGCCCGTGCCGTTGCGGCCGATGATGCAGACCCGCTCACCACGGGCGATCTGCCAGGACACCTTGTCCAGCAACGGCATGGCACCGAACGCAAGGGACACATCGCTTAATTTGAGCAGGGTCATGATCTTCTCCAAAAACCGGGGGCGCATTCTACCTGAGTTGCGCCTGCTTCACATTAAGCGCGACCGGCGTGCCGACCGCAGTCCTGCATTACATGCCGATACAAGCACAATGCTTTCTTCCGCCCCCGGCAAACGGCTAAGCTTAAGCACGTAATCCCACCAGTGCTGGCGCCGCCGACACTCGTTTTGGTCAAACTGTCCGGAAGTATCATGCGCCGCAGCCTGCTCAGCCTCGTATCCTGTCTGCTTTTTTCCGCCACCGCGGCCAGCACCGTCCAGGCCGCCGATCTCACCCAGCAACGCCAGTACTACGATGAAGCCAAGCGTGCCTTGGCCAAGGGCGACAGCGGCCCTTACCGCCGTTACGAACAGGCCCTGCGTGATTATCCGCTGGAGCCTTACCTGGCTTACGACGAACTGACGGCGCGCCTCAAGAGCGCCAGCAACGCCGAGATCGAGAAGTTTCTTGCCGAGCATGGCGACCTGCCCCAGGCCAACTGGATGAAACTGCGCTGGTTGCGCTGGCTGGCAGAGCGCGGCGACTGGCAACCCTTCGTCAAGTACTACGACCCCAAGCTGAACTTCACCGAGCTCGACTGCCTCAACGGCCAGTATCAGCTCAGCCACAACCTGCGCGCCGAGGGCTACGCCACCGCCGACAAGCTGTGGCTGGTGGGCAAGTCGCAGCCAGCGGCCTGTGACGTGCTGTTCGACCGCTGGGCCGCCGAGGGCCAGCTGACCGAACAGAAGCGCTGGGAGCGCATCAAGCTCGCGGCCCAAGCGCGCAACTACGCCCTGGCCAACACCCTGATCAAAGGCCTGAACACCCTGGGCCCGCAAGGCCGTCTGCTGGTGGATGTGGCGCAGAAGCCCGAACTGCTCAACAACCCCGGGCGCTTCACCCCGGTCAACGAAGCGATGTCCGACGTGGTCAGCCTGGGCCTGCGCCGCCTGGCGCGCCAGGACCCGGAGCGGGCCATGGCGCTGCTCGACGACTACGCCAATCGCATGCATTTCTCCCGCGACGAGAAGGTGGCGATCGCCCGCGAAATCGGCCTTACCCTGGCACGGCGCTACGACCCCCGCGCCCTGGGCCTGATGACCCAGTACGACCCCGAGCTGCGCGACAACACCGTGACCGAATGGCGCCTGCGCCTGCTGCTGCGCCTGGGCCGCTGGGAAGATGCCTACGAGCTGACCAAACGCCTGCCCCAGGACCTGGCCACCACCAACCGCTGGCGCTACTGGCAGGCGCGCAGCCTGGAGCTGGCGCAGCCGAAGAACCCGCAGATTCCACTGCTGTACAAGACGGTAGCGCGAGAGCGCGACTTCTACGGGTTCCTGGCCGCCGATCGTGCACAGACCCCCTACCAGCTCAACAACAAGCCGCTGGTGCTCAGCCAGCAACTGATCAACAAGGTACGCAACACGCCCGGCGTGCGGCGCGCGCTGGAATTCCATGCCCGCGGCCAGATCGTTGACGGGCGCCGCGAGTGGTACCACGTCAGCCGTCATTTCAGCCGCGACGAGATGGTCGCCCAGGCGCGCCTGGCCTATGAAATGCGCTGGTACTTCCCGGCCATCCGCACCATCAGCCAGGCCCAGTACTGGGACGACCTGGATATCCGCTTCCCGATGGCCCACCGCGATACCCTGGTTCGCGAAGCCAAGGTACGCGGCCTGCACTCGAGCTGGGTGTTCGCGATCACCCGCCAGGAAAGCGCCTTCATGGACGATGCCCGTTCCCACGTGGGTGCCAGCGGCCTGATGCAGCTGATGCCGGCCACCGCCAAGGAGACGGCGCGCAAGTTCAACATCCCGCTGGCTTCGCCGGCGCAGGTACTGAACCCGGACAAGAACATCCAGCTGGGCGCCGCCTACCTGAGCCAGGTGCACGGCCAGTTCAACGGCAACCGGGTGCTGGCCTCGGCCGCCTACAACGCCGGCCCCGGACGCGTGCGCCAGTGGCTGCGCGGCGCCGATCACCTGAGCTTCGACGTATGGGTGGAGTCGATTCCGTTCGACGAGACCCGCCAGTACGTGCAGAACGTGCTGTCGTATTCGGTGATCTACGGGCAGAAACTCAATTCACCGCAGCCACTGGTGGATTGGCACGAGCGGTTTTTCGACGATCAGTAAGCGGTGATCAGCGCTTCGCCGGCAACGTCGAAGCGCAACCTTGTGGAGGCGACGGTGCGTGTGCAGGGGCCAGCCTTGCTGGCGAAGCGGCCCGTCGCTATTCCAGCACCTCGACCGCCATGCCCACCTCCAGCATGCCCTCGCCGTCGGCCACCAGGTTCTGGCCGAACAGCACATCCCCCTCCTTCTGCCGATAGGTCTTGAGCGTGGTCAAGGGTTCGCGATCGGGGCTGCGCTCGCCGGTCTGCGGGTCGAGGGTGGTGAGGATGCAGCGCGTGCACGGGGAAAGCACCCGAAAGGTCTGCTGGCCAATGCGAATGCGCTTCCAGCCATCCTCGGCATATGCCGCACTGCCCTCGACCACCAGATTGGGCCGAAAGCGCAGCATCTCCAAGAGGCGCCCAACCCGCTGTACCAGGTCGTCGAGCGACGCCTGGCCGATCAGCAGCAAGGGGAAACCATCGGCGAAGGCCACACGGTCGCTGTTCTCACCGTAGCCGGCCGGCAGATAGCGGGTACGCGGCTCGGGCACATGCACCAGGCGCACCGGCTTGCCGATGAAGCGGCTCAACCAGTCGGCCGCCGCATCGCCTGCATCCGGTACGCGCAGGGTGTCGCGCCAGATGGTCGCCCCACGCAGATTGGCGTCCGCCTGCGGCACCGCCACCTGCAAGGGGTCAAAACCCGGGGCACTGAGCACCAGCCCGCCATCGGCGTCGTACAGCGCCGATAACTGGCTCATCTGCGGGTAGGCGCGCTGGGTCAGGAAACGTCCGTTGTCCTGCTCCACCAGCATCCAGCGCCGGTCACCCAGCAAGCCCAGCAGGCCGCACGGCGACTGGCCCATGGCTTGCGCCTGGGCCGACTTGAGTGGGTAACGATACAACGCGCTCAGACGCATGGGCCGGCTCCGGATGATAAAGGCGCAAGCTTACACCGAAGGCCGGGCAACCGCTGCCCGGCCCTTGGTGCCGGCTCAGACGGTCGCTTCGTCCAGCATCAGGCGCTGGCGCACCACATCCACCAGCTTGTCGGGCTGGAACTTGGACAAAAAGTTGTCACAACCGACCTTCTTCACCATCGACTCGTTGAAGCTGCCCGACAAGGACGTGTGCAGTACCACGTACAGGCTGCGCAGGCGCGGGTCGTTGCGGATCTCGGTGGTCAGGCGGTAGCCGTCCATTTCCGGCATTTCGGCATCGGTGAAGACCATCAGCAACTTCGAGCACACGTCCTCACCGGCATCCGCCCAGCCTTTGAGCAGGTTGAGTGCCTTGAGGCCATCGCTGGCCACATGCATCTTCACCCCCAGCTGGCTCAGGGTTTCACGCAACTGCGCCAGGGCCACGGTGGAGTCGTCCACCAGCAGCACCTCCCGCCCTCGCGCCTGCGCCAGTACCGGGTCTTCCAGCTTGTCGCGGGACACCTTGGCGTTGTACGGCACGATTTCGGCCAGTACTTTCTCCACGTCGATGATTTCTACCAGTTGCTCGTCGACCTTGCTGATGGCCGTCAGGTAATGCTGACGCCCGGCACTGGTGGGCGGCGGCATGATCGCCTCCCAGTTCATGTTGACGATACGGTCCACGCCTCCCACCAGGAACGCCTGCACCGAACGGTTGTACTCGGTGACGATGATGGTGCTGTTGGGCCCCGGCTCCAGTGGGCGCATGCCGATGGCCTGGGACAGGTCGATCACCGGCAGGGTCTGCCCACGCAGGTTGACCACGCCGCACACATACGCATGGCGTTGCGGCATCAGGGTCAACTTGGGCATCTGCAGCACTTCCTGCACCTTGAACACGTTGATCGCGAACAGTTGGCGCCCGGCCAGGCGAAACATGAGGATTTCCAGACGGTTCTCGCCTACCAGCTGCGTCCTTTGGTCTACCGTGTCGAGAATGCCAGCCATTAAACAACCCCCAGGCGTGTCGCAAAAATTGAATTATCAACCGTGTATCGGCCGCGTTCGTCTTGGCTTGACCCCCCAAAATAAAATGCTGCGGGGGGCATTGATGTCACTTTAGCATCATGGTTTACTGCGCTGACAGTTTTGCAGTCGCGGCAGGTCATCAGCGATCACACCAAGCCAATGCCATCAGGGAAACCCCTAGCCACAATCGGGCGAGGCCTGATGTTCGCAATATCCTTTAGCCATTAATGTGACGCCATTCTCATTGCATGAATGGAGTCAGGCTTTTGCTCGCTACTGCCTTGTTGTCCACAACCAATGCTAGCGTCTTGCCAAAACACCGGCTCCAGGGCGTTTCAGCCCCCATCCGCAGTCTGCGCCTGGCAGGAAACGACTGATGTCCGACACCACTGCGGACATCAGCGCCCTACACGACTTTCAGGTCGATGCCCACGTACTGCTGACCCGCGCTCAGGAGTGCCTGTCGCACCTTGACCTGATCGGCCACGATACCGACGCGTGCGACTGCCTGCTGAACACCCTCGGCACACTGGCCGAGCGTGCCCACCTGCAGGCCCAGACGCAGATCGCCGACTTCTGTCGCCAACTCTGTCATGTGCTCGAACCGCAGCAATGCCGCGCGCGCCTTCACGCTGCACTGCCCAAGCTGAAAGCCTGCCTGAGCCTGCTGGCCTGGCAGCTTGAACTGATCGACCCGCACACCGGCCAATTGAACCTGGACCCCCAGGAGCAACTGGCCTTGCTGGAGGAACTGGAACAGACCTTCCGGCAGTTGCACGCAGAACCGGCCAAGGCGACCGCCACACCCGCCGCCCCTGCACCCGCCCTGGGCGCATGAAGTTGCACAACTAACCGGCGTGGGAAATTTCCCCGCCGCGCATCATTTCAAAGCACTTTCCCACAACACTAAGCATTAACTTACACGTGGGCGGCGAGTTTCTGTCAGCTGTATACAAAAACAATATCAGCGCATATAGGACAAGTTGTGTATCGCCACCAGTGATAGCAAAGTGCTAGACTTTGCGCCATCCGGAACGACCGTACCAGCCCGTAAAACTGACAGTTCGGACATCTTTCACGCCCCGCGACCATTTCCAAGCGAAGTGATACTATGCCCGACGCAAATTGCACACCGACAATGCACGGTGCTGAAGTTTGGCGTTTTCAGCACACTTGAAATCGTCTGATTCCAGTGTTGGCAAAACTGCACAAAGTTAAATCCAGGCGTTGCCCCAAACGCCTGTTGGGCGATATTCGACCGGCTTTCAACAGCGATACTTCAGTGGCTTCATTCCCTATGCTCTCAAGCCTCAAGACACTCAAGCGCGGCCCTCCGGGCGCTTCTCTGCTGCATTGGCTGAGCGCCCTGCTGTGCCTGGTGTCGGCGGCGGCCAACCTGTACCTGTACCTGCGTGCGGCACCGATGCCCGGCAGCCTGCTGGCACTGCAGCTGGCCGCCCTGCTCGGAATTGGCTGGCAATTGCGCCAGGCCGCGCGCTCGATCGCCATGCGCCCCCAGGAGCTGGCCCACCGCCTGCTCGAGGTACAGGAGAGCGAACGCCAGCGTCTGAGCCGCGAACTGCATGACGATATCGGCCAACTGCTGACAGCCGCCAAGCTGCAGGCAGACTGGCTGCAACGGCGCATGCCGGCCGACCTGCAGGAACACTGCGCCACATTGCGCAGCACCCTGGACGACACCCTGGCCAACGTGCGTGATGTGTCGGCGATCCTCAACCCACGCCAACTGGCGAGCCTGGGGCTTGAAGCGAGCCTGCGCGCGCACCTGCTGCGCACCCTGGAAAACACCGACGTGCACTGGAGCCTGGAGTGCAGGCAGCGCCTGGGTGGCATTCCGGAAGACATGGCCATCGCTGCCTTTCGCATTACCCAGGAAGCCGTCACCAACATTCTGCGACACGCCCGGGCACGCAACCTGAGCGTGCGCATCGAGCGCACCCCCGAAGGCCTGGCACTATCGATCAGCGACGACGGCCAGGGCTTCACGCCTGCTGCGGCCCCCGGCGAGGAGGGCCAGCGCGGCATGGCCGGCATGAGTGAACGGGTCAACCTGCTCAATGGCCGGCTGAGCGTGAACAGCCAACCCGGCCAGGGCACCCATATCGACGTACTGTTCCCCTGGCCACCGCGTGCCCGTGAACGCGCCAATACAAGTAAACCCCATGATCTGTAATCTGTTGCTGGTGGATGACCACTCCCTGATTCGCGCCGGCGTACGCGCCCTGGTCGCCGACATACCCGGCTACGCCGTGGTCGGCGAGGCCAACGACGGTAGCCAGTTGCTCGAACTGGTGCAGCGCCTGGACCCGGATATCGTGCTGCTGGACATCTCGATGCGCTCGACCGGGGGCCTGGAGGCCCTGGGCCGCCTGAAGGCTGCTGGCTGTCGCAGCAAGGTGCTGATCCTGTCGATGCACACCGACCCCGAGCTGATCATGCGCGCACTGGAAATCGGCGCCCATGGCTACCTGCTCAAGGACACCACCGCCACCGAACTGGAGCAGGCACTGGCCGCGCTGCGCAGCGACGAGCGCTACCTGAGCCCGGCCATCGCGCATACCGTGATCAACCAGGCGTTACTCCGCGCCCAGAGCAGCAAGCCCGAGGCCGTCGAGAACCACAACCTCACGGCGCGCCAGCTGGAAATCCTGCGCCTGATCGTGCGCGGCAAATCCACCCGTGAAATCGCCAACGGCCTGGGCCTGAGCATCAAGACCGTCGAGACCCACCGCTCGCAGATCATGAAACGCCTGCAGATCTACGACGTGGCGGGCCTGGTGCTGTTCGCCGTGCGCGAACAGATCATCAGCCTGGACGACTGAGCAGCGGCGACTCGGCGGGCAGGTGCACGCGCAGCGCCCCCGGCAGTGCACTGAAGCGCCAGCTGTCGCCTTGCAGCGGCTCGCCATCGAGGTTGATGTCCAGGCCTTCGGCGCTCTTGATCTCGACCCACGGCAGGCGCGCGCGAACAAACAGATTGTCCAGCCCCAGGCCCTCGCTCAGCAGGTCACGCAAAGTGCCGACCACCTCCTGCGGCGCCGGCAGGATGCTGATATCGAGCAGCCCGTCGTCCACCTGCGCCTGCGGGCACAGCACATGCCCGCCGCCGGCCTGGCGGCCGTTGCCGATTCCCAGGGCCAGCAACTGACCTTGCCAGTGAAAATCCGGACCTTGCAGCTCCACCGAGGCCGCACGCAGCTCGCTGAAACGCGACAGCCCGGTGAACAGATAGGCCGCGGCACCGATTACCTTCTTCAGGTCCTCGGAAGTGCTGGCCGTGACCTGGCTGCCGAAACCGCCGGTGGCCATGTTGAGGAACACCTGCCCGCCCACCTCGCCCAGGTCGATCGCCCGCGCCGGCAACTCCAGCAGGTTCAGAGCCTGGTCCGGCTCCAGCGGCACACCGGCAGCCCGTGCGAAGTCGTTGGCGGTACCCAGCGGCAATAGCGCCAGGCTGGCATCACCCCGGGCCTGGGCCAGCGCCTCTGCCACATCGCGCAGGGTACCGTCGCCACCACCGGCCACCAGATGCGGGTACCCCGCCGCCAGCGCCTCGTGCACCAGGCGCTGGGCGTCGCCCCCCTCCCAGGTGAGTCGAACATCGAGCTGCCAGCCGCGCTCGCGCAAGCCCATTACCGCCGCGCGCACCTCGTCGTTCATGGCCTGCTTGCCATGCAGAATCAACAATGCCCTGCGCTCACCCATAACTGCTCCCCCCCGCATTGATCACCGCCGACGGCGGTGCCGCGTCAGATGACGCCCGTGTATATCGACCGATTACAACACGGTTCCGTTGCATGCGGACCACGTCAAAAACAGCGCTTTCACACAATTGCCATTGAAAGATTCTCAATCGATGTGCATCATTCGACAAATATTTGGCCTTCACGGACGATGCCAGTGATAAAAGTCACTTTTTTGACTCATTGAGCAAAGCGCCTGCCAGGTTCACCTTTTCCCTGTTATCACACCGCCTAGCGGTGCCCAGAACACGAGGCTGAGTGAAATGAGCACACTGATCCCTTGCATCATTGCCGGTGGAGCCGGCACCCGATTGTGGCCGGTTTCACGCGAGGCCATGCCCAAGCCCTTCATGCGCATGCCCGATGGCCAGAGCCTGCTGCAGAAAACCTTCCTGCGTGCCTGCGCACTCAAGGATGTGGCCCGCGTACTCACCGTCACCAATCGCGAAGTGTTCTTCCGCACCCAGGATGAATACCGCCAGCTCAAACAGCCCGGCATCGCGCTGGACTTCATTCTCGAGCCCTGCGGGCGCAACACGGCCCCGGCGATTGCCGCCGCCGCCCTGCACTGTGCCCGTGAATACGGCGAAGACGCCCACCTGCTGGTGCTGCCCGCCGACCACCTGATCACCGACCAGGCAGCCTTCGAAGAGGCCGTGGAGCGCGCCCGCGCCCTGGCCGAGCAAGGCTGGCTGACCACCTTCGGCCTGGTGCCCACTCAACCGGAAACCGGCTTCGGCTACATCGAGAAGGGCCAGGCCCTGGATGCCCATGGCTATCGCGTGGAGCGCTTCGTCGAAAAGCCGAACGCAGAGACCGCCCAGCGCTATGTCGAGGGCGGCCAGCACCTGTGGAACGCCGGCATGTTCTGCATGCGTGCAGATGCCATCCTGCGCGAGCTGCAGCAGCACGCACCGCAGGTTCTGGATGCGGTCGGCGAATGCCTGGGGCTGAGCCAGAGCAAACAGGGCAGCAACAGCCTGCAACTGGAACTGGATGCCACCAGCTTCGCGCAGGTTGCCGACATCTCCATCGACTACGCCGTGATGGAGCGTTCCACCCAGGTGGCAGTGCTGCCCAGCCAGTTGGGCTGGAGTGACATCGGCTGCTGGCGGGCGGTGCGCAGCCTGGCCCAGGGCGATGCCCAGGGCAACCAGTGCAACGGCGAGACCGTGCTGCACGACGTGAGCAACTGCTACATCGATTCGCCTCGCCGCCTGGTGGGCGCCATCGGCCTGGACAACCTGATCATCATCGACACCCCCGACGCCCTGCTGATCGCCGACGCGAGCCGCAGCCAGGAGGTCAAGCTGATTGCCCAGCAGCTCAAGCGCCAGGACCACGACGCCTATCGCCTGCACCGCACCGTGACGCGCCCCTGGGGCACCTACACCGTGCTCGAGGAAGGCCCGCGCTTCAAGATCAAGCGCATCATGGTACGCCCGCAGGCCTGCCTGTCCCTGCAGATGCACCATCACCGCAGCGAACACTGGATCGTGGTCAGCGGCATGGCCTGCGTGACCAACGGCGAAGAGGAATTTCTGCTCGACACCAACGAGTCGACCTTCATCAAGCCGGGGCGCGAGCATCGCCTGAGCAACCCCGGGGTGATCGATCTGGTAATGATCGAGGTGCAAAGCGGCGAATACCTGGGCGAGGACGACATCGTGCGCTTTACTGATATCTATGGACGCGCCCCGGCAGCAGCGATCGGCTGAGGCCCGCCAGGCGCGTTTTCGCATTCAGCCTGTCGACGCCCCTGCGGCAAGAGAGGAAGTGGGTCATGCGCGTACTCTGGACACTGCCTTACCTGCCCTGGCCCACCACCAGCGGCAGCAAGGCCCGGCAATACCACCTGTTGCGTGGCCTGGCTGAACGCGGGCACAGGATCACGCTGCTGGTGCACTCGAAAGTTCCGCTTGGCGAGGCAGCCCGACAGGCACTGGAGCCACTGCTCGAGCGCCTGATCGTGTTGCCGCGAAGGCCTTTGCGCAGCCCGCTCAACCTGCTGGCGGCGCTGTACGTCGGCTACCCGATGCGGGCCAGCACCAACGGCCTGGCGCCCCACCTGCGCCACTGCTTCGAAACGTTGCTGCGCGAGCAGTGGGATGTGATCCAGATCGAGCACAGCTACAGTTTCCAACCCTTCGAAAAGGCCCTGCAAGCCAGCGGCCTGCCTTTCATGGTCAGCGAGCATCATGTGGAGTCGGACACCGGCGCGGTGTGCCAGGACCGCCTGCCTCTGTGGCTGCGCCCGTTCAACAGCTTCGACCGCTGGCGCTACCGGCGCTGGGAGTCGCGGGTGCTGCGCCAGGCCAGCGAAGTGGTGGCCGTCAACCCGCGCGATGCCGAACAGATCCGCCAGTTCACCGGCCGCCCTGCCGAGGTGGTGATCAACGGCGTGGACTACGAGTACTACCAGCACATCAGCGCCTGCCCGCACAGCCAGCGCCTGCTGCTGGTGGGCAACTTCGAATACGGCGCCAACCTGGAGGCGCTGGAGTGGGCGCTGGAGGAGATCCTGCCGCAGGTATGGCTGAGCAACCCGGCCGTGCGCCTGGCGGTGGTCGGACATGCCCTGCCCACCCAGTGGAAGCTGCGCTGGAACGACCCGCGCATCGAATGGATCGGCTACCTGCCCGACCTGCGTGAGCTGCAACGCCACTCGGCGCTGTTCTTTGCCCCGCTGCGCCATGCCGGCGGGTGCAAGATCAAGTTGCTCGAGGCCATGGCCGCAGGCCTGCCGGTGGTCACCACCACCCAGGGCGCAGCGGGGTTGGCAGTGCGCAACGGCGAGCATTACCTGGGTGGGGACGACACCGACACGCTGGCACTGATCATCACCCGCCTGCTGAGCCACCCGACGCGCATGCAGCAGTTGTCCGATGCCGCGCGCCAGTTCGTGCGCGAGCAGCATGACTGGAGCAGGGCCGCCGCGCAGCTGGAGAGCGTGTATGCGCGCCTCGCCGCGCAGGCCCCACTGGGCAACGACCGGGTTGCCCGGGGCCTGCTGCCGTCAGCCGAGTAGCTCGCTGAGGGGGATGAACTGCACGCTGTCGCCCTTGCCGGGCGCAGTGCCCTCGCGCACCTCCACCAGGCCCTCGGCCCACGCGGCGCTGCGCAGCACACCCGAGCTCTGGTTCTTGTAGATCAGCGCCTGGCCCTGCTCCATGCGCGCGCGCAGGTATTCGCGGCGATTGCCTGGCTTGGGCCAGTCGAAACCGGCAGGCACGCTGAACTGCAGCGGCGTCACGTCCTGCACACCCTGGCGGCGCAACAGGTACGGCCGGGTGAGCAGGCCGAAGGTGACCAGGGTCGACGCCGGGTTGCCTGGCAGGCCGATCACCGGCACCCCGCGAAAATGCCCGAAGGTCAGCGGCTTGCCGGGCTTGATCGCAAGCTTCCACAGCGACAGCTCACCTTCTTCGCGCAGGGCGATACCCAGGTAATCGGCCTCGCCCACCGATACACCACCGGTGGACAGAATCAGGTCCACGTCCTTGAGCTGGCCCAGGCGCTCACGGGTCAACGCCAGATCATCGGGCAGGATGCCGGCGTCCTTCACCTCGCAGCCCAGGCGCTGCAGCCAGCTGACCAGCAGGCGCCGGTTGCTGTTGTAGATCTGCCCGGGGCCCAGGGGCAGCCCCGGCTCGACCAGTTCGTCGCCGGTGGAAAGCACCGCCACCCGCACCTTGCGCACTACCGACAGCACCGCGCAGCCGAGCGAGGCAGCCAGGCCCAGCTCGACCGGACCGAGGCGGGTCCCGGCGTCCAGCACGGTTTCACCTGCCCGGGTTTCCTGGCCCTGCGGGCGCACGTTGAGCCCGGCACTGAGCGGCTCGGTGAAACACACGCGTTGATCGGGCTGAACGTCGGCGTTCTCCTGCATCTCGACGCAGTCGGCCCCTGCCGGCAGCGGCGCACCGGTAAAGATGCGCGCACAGGTACCCGGCTCCAGAGGCGCAGGCGCCTGCCCGGCCTGAATGCGCTGGCTCACCACCAGCGGCGCGCCCTGCCAGTCGGCGTGGTGCAGTGCGTAGCCGTCCATGGCGCTGTTGGGCCAGGGCGGCAGGTCAAGGCCGGCGACCAGCGCCGTGGCCAGCACACGGCCCTCGGCAGCAGCCAGTGGCACCTCTTCGCAGTCTTCGATGCGCGCCGCTTCGGCCAGCGCCAGCAAGCGCTCCAGTGCCTGCTCCACGGGCAGCAGCGGCTTTGCCGCAACAGGCTCAGCCACGGCTTTCACACGGCGCCGCCTGCTTGAGGTGCGCGACGAAATTGCACGGGCGATGGCGTACATCCAGTTGCTCGGCAAGAATCCCGTCCCAGCCGGTGCGTACCGCGTTGGTCGAGCCGGGCAGGCAGCACACCAGCGTACCGTTGGCCAGCCCGGCCAGGGCGCGGGACTGCACGGTGGAGGTGCCGATATCGGCCAGGGAGATATGCCGGAACAGTTCACCGAAGCCGTCGACCTGCTTGTCGAGCAGGCAACCGACCGCCTCGGGGGTGCTGTCGCGGCCGGTGAAGCCGGTGCCGCCCGTGATCAGTACCACCTGCACCTGCTCGTCGGCGATCCAGGTAGCGACCTGCGCGCGAATCTTGTAGAGGTCGTCCTTGAGCAGTACACGGGCGGCCAGCGCGTGGCCGGCAGCAGTCAGGCGGTCGACGAACACCTGGCCGGAGGTATCGGTTTCCAGGGTGCGGGTATCGCTGACGGTCAGCACGGCAATGTTCAGCGGCACGAACGGTACATCAGCCTTGGCTTTCATGAGGAAGGTGAATCCATGACAGGGAAAGAATGCCGCCAGTTATATCACAGCCCTCCCCGCGCCCGCCCGCCAGCGGCCGATTGCATTGTTCCCGATCAATGACGCGGTTCAGCCGCTATGCTCAAGTTGCGAGGAACTTGCTGGGACGCGATGCGTCTCAATGACATGACCCGCAACTTCCCCCTCAATGGAGAAAGAATATGATTCAACGGACCCTCCCCGCTTTCCTGCTCGCCCTGGGCCTGGGCACCCTCGCCGGGTGTGCTTCGCCTACCGTGATCACGCTGAATGACGGACGTGAGATCCAGGCGGTCGACACCCCCAAGTACGATGAAGATTCGGGCTTCTATGAAATCGAACAGCTCGACGGCAAGAGCACCCGGATCAACAAGGACCAGGTCCGCACCGTGAAAGAGCTGTAAAAGGCAGTACAGACGGCAAGCTTCAGGCCCCTCGCCGGGGCTTGCCGGTCGCGTTTTTTTTTGAGTAGAATTTTGTCATCGGAGT
The DNA here is from genome assembly GCF_024126555.1 of Pseudomonas sp. VE 267-6A. Classification (NCBI taxonomy): domain Bacteria; kingdom Pseudomonadati; phylum Pseudomonadota; class Gammaproteobacteria; order Pseudomonadales; family Pseudomonadaceae; genus Pseudomonas; species Pseudomonas sp. VE 267-6A. The sequence continues at coordinate 100,737 of NZ_JAMYBY010000002.1, read as the reverse complement.
GTAGCGCAGCCAGGTAGCGCGTCTCGTTCGGGACGAGAAGGCCGCAGGTTCGAATCCTGTCTCTCCGACCAGATCGGCAAAAACCACAAAGCCCGCTTTTGCGGGCTTTGTGGTTTCTGGCTGTACTGCATCCGCTGTGGCTCAAACCCGCCCCCACGAGGATGTCAATCATCCGGTGGGGGCGGGCTCGATCCGCGAAGCGTCAACCCGACGTTACTGCGCGGCCACCGCCGTCTCGTCCGGCAGCACCGGCACGAACAGCAGGTTCAGGCGCGAGCTGCTCCACTCACGGGTCTTGTTGGTCAGCTCGAGGTTGTTGTTGAGCTTCTGACCATAGGTCGGCACGATCTGCTTCAGCTTGGCCTGCCATTCAGGGGTCTTGATACGGTCCTTGAAGGTCTTTTCCAGCACGGTCAGCATGATCGGTGCGGCGGTGGAGGCACCTGGCGAGGCGCCCAGCAGCGCGGCGATGGTGCCGTCCTGCGAAGCCACCACCTCGGTACCGAACTGCAGGATGCCACCGTGCTCGGGATCCTTCTTGATCACCTGGACGCGCTGGCCGGCCTGCAGCAGTTTCCAGTCTTCGTTCCTGGCGTTGGGGAAGTACTCGCGCAGGGCATGCATGCGGTCTTCGAAGCTCAGCATCAACTGGCCCATCAGGTAGGTGCTCAGGTCGATGTTGTCGATACCGGCATGGGTCATCGGCATGATGTTGTGGGTGGTCAGTGCCGAGAACATGTCCAGCAGCGAACCGTTTTTCAGGAACTTGGTGGAGAAGGTCGCGAACGGGCCGAACAGCAGCACTTCCTTGCCATCGATGACACGGGTGTCCAGGTGCGGTACAGACATCGGCGGCGCACCGACCGAGGCCTTGCCGTACAGCTTGGCCTTGTGGCGTTTGACGATGTCCTGGTTGTCGGTCATCAGGAACTGGCCGCCCACCGGGAAGCCGGCATAGCCGTCAGCTTCCGGGATGCCGGACTTCTGCAGCAGCTTGAGCGCGCCACCACCGGCACCGATGAACACGAACTTGGCCTTGACGCTGGTTTCGACGCCCTTGTTGGCGAGGTCGGCAACCACCACGGTCCAGGTGTTGTCGGCGTTGCGCACGATGTCGCGCACTTCGTGCGAGGTGTGCAGCTTGACGTTGTCATGCTGGGTCAGCGAAGCGAACAGCTGGCGGGTGATCTCGCCGAAGTTCACGTCGGTACCGATCGGCATGCGCGTTGCGGCAATCTTCTGGTCGGCGGCACGGCCTTCCATCACGATCGGCACCCACTTCTGGATCTGCGCGTGGTCTTCGGAGTACTCCATGCCACGGAACAGCGAACTGTGCTGCAGGGCCGCATGACGTTTCTTGAGGAACTCGACGTTCTTGTCGCCCCACACAAAGCTCATGTGCGGCACGTTGTTGATGAACGAGGTCGGGTTGTTCAGCACCTTCTGCTCGACCTGGTAGGCCCAGAACTGCTTGGAGATCTCGAACTGCTCGTTGACGCCCACCGCCTTGCTGATGTCCATCGAACCGTCAGCCGCTTCGCTGGTGTAGTTCAGCTCGCAGAACGCAGAGTGGCCGGTACCGGCGTTGTTCCAGGCGTTGGAGCTTTCCTCGGCCACCTTGTCCATGCGCTCGTACACGTCGATGGACCAATCCGGCTCCAACTCGTTGAGGTAGGTCCCCAGGCTTGCACTCATGATGCCGCCGCCGATCAGCAGCACGTCGACGGTCTTTTCCGGTTCACTGGGCTTGGAGCAACCCATGACGCTCAGGCACAAGAGCGTCAGCAGGATTTTTTTCATAGTTCAATCCAATTGAAGTGAAGTGATTGGCAATGACCATCACGCCCGCAGTGCACGCCCGTCTCTTGTGGTTCTGCGCGCGCAGGCCATGGCTCAAGGCATGGCGTCCAGGCCTTCGAGGCTGGCTGGCGGCTGGGGTATCGAGGGTGCGGGGAACGGTCTGACGCCATGGCTGCCGTAGCAGCCCTGAATGTTTCGCAAGGCTTAAGCCTGGGTCGCCATAAGCAGAAAGCGGGCCAACTTGCACAAGACCAACGGCTAATAGCTAGGACCTGTGGTCGCACCCCATCGTTGATGGTTTTGCTGGCGACAATCCGCCACATTGCCCGACATAAGGGCCGGCAGGTGGCGGATTTCCCCCGGTCAGGCCCGCAGGCGCGCCGTCACCTCGCCCAACCGACCCGACAGGTCGTGCAAGTGCTGCCCGGCCTGCTCGGTCCGCTGCACGGCGCCCTGATTGGCGGTGGCGATGCGGGTGATCTCCACCAGGTTGCAGGACATGTCTTCGGCCACGCTGGTCTGTTCCTCGGCGGCGGTGGCGATCTGGCGGTTCATGTCGCGGATGGCCTCCACCGCCTGGGTGATGCGCTGCAACATGGCACCGGCACGCTGTACCTGTTCGGCCCCCTCCTCGCTGCGGGCCTGGCCGTTCTCGATGGCCTTGACCGCCTCCAGCGCGCCCGACTGCACGGCGCTGATGATCTGGTTGATCTCGGCGGTGGACGCCGCCGTGCGCTGGGCCAGGTTGCGCACCTCGTCAGCCACCACCGCGAACCCGCGACCGGCCTGGCCGGCACGGGCCGCCTCGATGGCAGCATTGAGCGCCAGCAGGTTGGTCTGCTCGGCGATAGCGCGGATCACCTCCAGCACCTTGCCGATACGGGCGCTGTCCTGTTCCAGATGGCGAATCACCGCCGCCGTGCCGGCGATGTCCCGGTTGACCGCGTCGATGGTGGCAATGGTCGACTGCATCACCTGCTCGCCGGCCTGGGCACTGTGGTCGGCATCATCCGCGGCGCGCGCCGCGTCCGCCGCATGGCGGGCCACCTCCTGGGCAGTGGCGGACATTTCCTGCATGGCCGTGGCCACCTGGTCGGTCCGCTGGAACTGGTCTTCGGTGCCCCGCGCCATGCCGCCGGCCAGGCTGCGCAGCTCGCCGCTGGCGGACTCCAGCTCCCGGGCGTTGTCCTGCAGGCGCCCTACCGTGTCGGCCAGAAAATCGCGCAAGGTATTGGCAGCCACCGCCAGGCGCCCCAGCTCGTCATGGCGCCCGCAGGCCACGCGGGCATCGAAGCGGCCCTGGCTCAGGTGTGCCACGTATTCGATCAGGCGTCGAATCGGCTCGATCAGGCTGCGATCAACCAGCCACAGGCTCAGCAGCGCAATCAGCAGCGCCGAGCCGAGCATCACCAGCAGCCCCAGCCACACCGTACGCTGCGCGCGGGCATCGATGGCCGCCGCCTGCACCTGGGCATCGGCACGCAACTGGCTGACCAGTTCGCTCATCTGTTCGCTGGCCGCGCGGTCCACGCCCTTCACTGCCTGGTCCCCGACAGCGGGGTCGGCCCCTGCCGCGATGAACGCATCGCGACCGCGGGCGTAGGCAGCACCCAGTTGCGCGTGGCTGTCCTTGAGTGCCTGAAGGCGCGTTCTGAGCCCCGCATCGTCGGCGTTGGCCCGCACCAGCTGGGCCAGCAGCGCCTGCACCTGCTGTTCACGCGCCGAAAACTGCTGCCAGTACTTGTCCCGCTCGACCGGCTGCTTGCCGCGCAGCAATACGTTCTTCCATTCCTGCACCTGCACCTTGAACTGCAGGTTGGCTTCGTCGATCAGTTGCGAAGCCAGTATCGGCCCCTCCACCAGCTGGCCGTAGCCACGCACGCTGGCCGACAGGAACTGAAAGCACACCAGGGCGATCAGCAACATCGCCAGCAGGCTGCCAGCCAGCAGGGCGAGAATTTGCAGCCGCAGGGATTTACGCACGAACATCGCAAGGGTCTCGGAACAAGAGGATAGGAAAGCTGGCGCGCCACCTGCCGCACCAGTCAAAGACGTCCTTGTCCTCGTTCACCGGGCAAAAAAAAGCTGCCATCGAGCGATGGCAGCAAACTGCATTGAGCATTACGCAACAGCTGATCCGATACTCTCAGGGGATTGCTACAGAAATGTTACAGACGTACAAAATCTGTAACATTTCCTTCATGCGCTGTTGAACTGCAAGGCGGCAAGCCGCGCATACAGCGGGTTCTCGGCAATCAGCTGGCGATGGGTGCCCACCGCGACCAGCCGGCCCTGGTCGATCACGGCGATACGGTCGGCGTGCTGCACCGTGGCCAGGCGATGGGCGATGACCAGCGTGGTGCGCCCGGCCATGAGGGCTGGCAAGGCCTGCTGGATCAGGTGCTCGCTTTGTGCGTCGAGGGCACTGGTGGCCTCGTCCAGCAGCAGGATCGGCGCGTCCACCAGCAGCGCCCGGGCAATGGCCAGGCGCTGGCGCTGACCACCGGAAAGCCCAAGCCCGGCATCGCCCAGGTGCGTCTGGTAGCCCTGGGGCAACTGCAGGATGAATTCATGGGCATGCGCGCTGCGCGCCGCTGCCTCGACCTCGGCACTGGTAGCCTCGGCACGCCCGTAGCGGATGTTGTCTTCGACCGTGCCGAAGAACAGCGCCGGGTTCTGCGCAACCAGTGCGAAATGCCGACGCAGGTCCTGCGGGTCGAGCCGGGTCAGTGGCTGGCCGTCGAGCAGTATCTGCCCCTGCTGCGGGTCGTAGAAGCGCAGCAGCAGGTCGAACAGCGTCGACTTGCCCGCCCCCGAAGGCCCGACCAGGGCCAGGGTCTCGCCAGGCACCACCGTCAGGCTCAGGCCGTCGATAGCCGCCGGGGTGGGCCGCGAGGGGTAGGCAAAATGCACCTCCTGCAGTTCGAGGCGGCCACTGACCCTGGGAGGCAGGCGCTCCAGCCCTTCGTCGGGGGCGTGGATCTCGCTGCGTGCCGCCAGCAGCTCGGCGATCCGCTCGGCTGCGCCTGCGGCCCGTTGCAGCTCGCCGATCACTTCGCTGAGGGTGCCGAAGGCGCTGCCGACGATCAGGCTGTAGAACACGAACGCCGCCAGCTCGCCGCCGGAAATACGCCCGGCGATCACGTCCATGCCACCGACCCACAGCATCACACCGACCGCCCCGAGCACCAGCACGATCACCAGGGTGATCAGCCAGGCGCGCTGCACGATTCGCTGGCGGGCGGTGGTAAAGGCAGCCTCCACGGTCAGGCCGAAACGCTGCTGGTCACGGGCCTGGTGGTTGTAGGCCTGCACGGTCTTGATCTGGCCGAGGGTTTCGGCCACGTAGCTGCCCACGTCGGCGATGCGATCCTGACTCTGGCGCGACAGGCCGCGCACCCGCCGGCCGAAGATCAGGATCGGCGCCAGCACCAGCGGCAAGGCCAGCACCACGATACTGGTGAGCTTGGGGTTGGTGACAAACAGCAGCACGATGCCGCCCAGCACCATCAGGGCATTGCGCAGGAACAGCGAGAGCGACGAGCCGATCACCGATTGCAGCAGCGTGGTGTCGGTGGTCAGGCGCGACTGGATCTCCGAACTGCGGTTGCTTTCGAAAAAGCCCGGGTGCAGGTAAACCAGGTGGTCGAACACCTGCTGGCGTATATCCGCCACGCACCGCTCGCCGATCCACGACACCAGGTAGAAACGACTGAAGGTACCCACCGCCAGTGCCAGCACCAGCAACATGAACAGGCCGATGGACTGGTTGAGCAGGTGTGGCGACTGGGTCATGAAACCCTGGTCCACCAGCAGGCGAATGCCCTGGCCCATGGACAGCGTGATACCCGCAGTGACCACCAGCGCCAGCAGTGCGGCCATGGCCTGTTTGCGGTAAGGGCGAATGAAACGCCAGGCCAGGCGCAGGGCCTGGCGCTGGCGAGCAGAAAGAAGGCTGGGCATGAAGGTCTTCGTTTATCCGGAGTATGCAGGTCAGCCTACACCCGACCACCGGTCAGGCGCCAAGGAACTCTGCAGCGCGTGGGGCATCACTGACAAGACCAGGCAACAAGTTCACTAGAGCGTTTCGTTCTAAAGTGCCGCTGGAGATTTGTCTGACTTTCTGTTGGACTGGAGGTGTGACAGGGCTGTCATGGTGCGGTCATGTCGCGGATCTAGTCTGAGCTTGCAACCTGATGAGGAGACAGGAAATGAGCTTGCAAAACAGCAATACCCAAGCGCAACGCCCAAGCCATCCGAACCCGGCGTGCGGGTCGATCATCGATGCCCAGGGTCGGGAAATCGAGATCACCGAAGACATGATCAGAAAAGCCTGCGAGGACCTGGAGAAAAGCCGGGTAGAGCTCGCCAAGAAAGCCTGACCCCTATTCAAATCAACCCGGCCCTGGTGCCGGGTTTTTTATGCCTGGTGTAAAGCCCGCTTCGCCGGCAAGGCCGGCGCCTGCAGGGAGACCCGTTGCCGGCCGGCGAAAGCAGTACCTCACACCAACAGGCCACCCAACGCCTTGACCATCTGCTGCAACTGCGGCGCATCACCCTCGATGCGCACCATCAGCCCCTCGATCTCGCGCCGCGGCGGGTACTGTTTGCGCAACACATCGAAGGCCGCGCGCTGGGCCTGCGGGTCACGGTCAAGGCTGCGACGAAAATCCGCATCGTCGCGGCGCGGGTCGTACACCGCACGGCACAGTGTGGCCAGAGCCCAGGCCGGATCGGTTTCGGCCTGCAGGCTGAGCTGCGCCAGCCATGGGCGCGGCAGCAGGTCGGCCAGGCGCACCGTTTCGGCCTCGCCCCGCCAGGCGCAGAACGCCTGGTAGATCTGCGCCGTGCCGCGCTGCTTGCCATCCAGGCTGTAGCCGGCGATATGCGGGGTGGCAATCACGCACAGGTCGGCCAGCGCCTGATCGACCTGCGGCTCGCCCTCCCACACATCCAGCACCGCCTGCACATCGTCACGCGCCTGCAGCAGGCTGCGCAATGCCGCATTGTCGACCACCGGGCCGCGGCTGGCGTTGATAAGCCAGGCGCCGGGGCGCAGTTGCGCCAAGCGCTCGGCGTCCAGCAGGTGCCAGGTCGAATGCTCGCCGCCCTTGGTCAAGGGCGTGTGCAGGCTGATCACATCGCACTCGGCCAGCACCTGCTCCAGGTTCACGTAGTCCCCCCCCTCCTGCGCCTGGCGCAGCGGATCGCATACCCGCACCGTCCAGCCCAGCCCGCGCAGCACCTCCACCAGGCGCCCGCCGACTTCACCGGCGCCAACCACCCCGTAGGTGCGCCGCGCCAGGTCTGCGCCATCCAGCTCGGCCAGGGTCAGCAGGCTGCCCAGCACATAATCCACCACGCCCCGCGCATTGCAGCCCGGCGCGCTGGACCACTGGATACCGGCCTGGGCAAAGTAGTCCAGGGCCAGGTGATCGGTGCCGATGGTGCAGGTGCCGACGAAGCGCACCTTGCTGCCTTCGAGCAGGGCCTGGTCGACGTTTGTCACCGAGCGCACCAGCAATACATCGGCGTCCTGCACGCAGGCGCGGTCGATGCTGCGGCCCGGGTAACGGCGGATCTCGCCGAAGCCTGCGAAGAAGGCATCGAGCAGCGGTATATTCTCGTCGGCAACAATCAGCATGGCGCTCTCCTGTAAGGGAGCGCAGTGTAGGCCCATACACCCGGCTCGATCCAGCCGAGATAAAGCCCGCCGGTGTATTTCCTGACCCATGCGTCAAGGCGTAGACTAGGCGGTTTTCCGCGCCTTTATTGTGGACATCCGCCCCGTGACACAGTCGAACACCGCTACCACCCGCCTCTCCCGCCCAGCCAGGGTCGGCACTGAAGTACGCAGCCTGCTGCAGTTGGCCACGCCGATCATCATCGCCCAGCTGGCCACCACCGCCATGGGCTTCGTGGATGCCGTGATGGCTGGCCGGGTCGGCCCGAGCGACCTGGCAGCGGTTGCCCTGGGCAACTCGATCTGGGTACCGGTGTTTTTGCTGATGACCGGCATCCTGCTGGCCACCACGCCCAAGGTGGCGCAGCGCTTCGGTGCCGGTCAGCATGCCGAGATCGGCCCGCTGGTGCGCCAGGCCCTGTGGCTGGCCGGCGTGGTCGGCCTGGGCGGTTGCGGCCTGCTGCTCAGCGCCGAGCCGGTACTGCACCTGATGAAGGTCGACCCGGAACTGATCGCACCGTGCATGGGCTACCTGCAAGGCATCGCCTTCGGCCTGCCGGCGGTGGCGCTGTACTACGTGCTGCGCTGCAGCAGCGACGGCCTGGGCCGCACCCGGCCGAGCATGGTGATCGGGCTGAGCGGGCTGATGCTGAACATCCCGCTGAACTACGTGTTCATCTACGGCCACCTGGGCGTGCCAGCCATGGGCGGCGTGGGCTGCGGCTGGGCCAGCGGCATCGTGATGTGGTTCATGGCCCTGGCCATGGCGCTGTGGGTCGGCCGTGCAGCGGCCTATCGCCAGGCCCAGGTGTTCGCCCGTTTCGACTGGCCGCAATGGTCGGTGATCAAGCGCCTGCTCACGGTCGGCCTGCCGATCGGCATCGCGGTGTTCGCCGAATCGAGCATCTTCGGCGTGATCGCCCTGTTGATCGGCAGCCTGGGCTCCACCGTGGTGGCCGGGCACCAGATCGCCCTGAACGTGAGTTCGCTGGTGTTCATGATCCCGTACTCGCTGGGCATGGCGGTAACCGTGCGGGTCGGCCAGGCCATCGGTGCCGGCGACCCGCGCCAGGCGCGCTTTGCCGCCGGGGTGGGCATGGGTACGGCGCTGGCCTACGCCTGCTTTTCGGCCAGCCTGATGCTGTTGCTGCGCGAGCCTATCGCCAGCATCTACACCACGGACCTGGCGGTGATCCAGATCGCCTCGATGCTGATCGTGTATTCGGCGCTGTTCCAGTTCTCGGACGCGATCCAGGTGACTGCGGCCGGCGCCTTGCGCGGCTATCAGGACACCCGCGTGACCATGATCCTGACCCTGTTCGCCTATTGGGGCATCGGCCTGCCGGTGGGCTACCTGCTGGGGCTTACCGACCATTTCGGGCCGGCCAGCGGCCCCAGCGGGCTATGGGAAGGCCTTATCGTGGGGCTGACCTGTGCGGCGCTGATGCTGTCGGTGCGCCTGGCGCGCAGCGCACGCAAGCGCATCCGCCAGCAGCGCCGGGGTTAGGCGAGTTTCTTGCGGATCCAGTACAGGTAGGTGCCGGCATCTTCCTGCTGCTGCACCAGTTCATGGTCCAGAAACACACAGAACTTGGGGATGTCGCGGCGGGTCGAGGGGTCGGTGGCAATCACCTTGAGCAGGCCGCCGGGCGCCAGGTCGCGGATGTGCTGGTGCAGCATCATGACCGGCTCGGGGCAGTTGAGGCCGGTGGCATCCAGGGTGGCGTCGGGGGTGAGGTCGGTCATCAGGTACTCCGGGGTCAGCGGTTGTTCGGTGTTGATTGAAGGCCTTGCCGGCGAGGGTCTCAACGCGGTTTCAGATCCAGACGACGCAGGTGGCACGTCACCTCTTCACGGTCGTGATACAGCTGCTTGCAGCCGATCGACACCTTGACCTTGCGCGCCTTGAATCCGTCCTCGATACGCTCGAGCAGCCGCCGCACCTCGGCATAGCGCTGCTTCATCGGCAGCTTGAGGTTGACCACCGCCTCGCGGCACAGCCCTTCCCCCAGCCAGGTTTCCAGCAGCGCTGCGCTGCGCGCCGGCTTCTCGACAATGTCGCACACCATCCAGTCCACGGTCTGCCTGGGCTTGTAGGTAAACCCGTCGGCCATCAGGTGCTGCACCAGCCCGGTATCCATCAGGCTCTCGGCCATCGGCCCGTTGTCGATCGCGGTCACCAGCATGCCGCGCTTGACCAGCTGGTAGGTCCAGCCACCCGGTGCGGCGCCCAGGTCGACCCCGGTCATGTCGCCCGACAGGCGCTGCTCCCACTGCTCACGCGGGATGAAGTGGTGCCAGGCCTCCTCGAGCTTGAGGGTCGAACGGCTCGGCGCCTCGCGCGGAAACTTCAGGCGCGGGATGCCCATCGGCCACATCGCCGAGTTGTCCGCTGCGGCCAGGCCCACGAACACGCGCCGGCCACTGACGAAGGTCAGCAGCAGACGCGGCCTGGCCGGGTCGTCAACCAGCCGGCCAGCCTTGCTCAAGGCCTTGCACAACGGCGCCTCGAACTTGCGGCAGAAGGTAGACAGCTCTTTGCCGTCATTGGTGTCCATCACCTCCAGCCACACGCTGCCACACACCGGGTAGGCGGCCAGGTGCTCGAGCAGCACGCTGATACGGTCGGTTTCGGGCAACTCGACGAAGCTGCCGCGGGCCCACTGGCGCGGAAAGATCAGCTGCTTGAAACGCAGCTCGCGCATCAGGCGCTCGGCGCCCTCGGCGTCGTTGCACACGAACTCGGCACAGGCGCTCTGCGGCTTGCCCTTGGCATAACCGGCAACCCCCAGGCGTGCGGCATGCTCGGCGATCTCGGCGCACACTTCACCCTCGAAACCGGGCCGGCAATGCATAAACAGGGTATTCATCAACTACTCCAGAACGGCTGGCCTGCACGCCAACCCTGACCGGGCGCAACACCTGCACACGGCAAATCGGCGAATGATAAAGCAGTTTAGGAACTGGCGACACGCCCCGCCGGTCCAGTACATGGTCAGGTCCGCCAAACAGGGCTAACCTGACCGCTTAGCCAGGTCCGTGCCGTGCGGACCGTCACAGAGGCGGTGAACTGGCGACTGCAAGGATGATTGCCAGGCACCGACGCAGAAGGAGTTGGCAGATGCCCTCGCTCGACAGCCTGAAAACCCTCAAGACCCTGACGGTGGAGAACCGTGAATACCATTACTACAGCCTGACCGAGGCCGCCCGCAGCCTCGGCGACCTGCAGCGCCTGCCGATGTCGCTCAAGGTGCTGCTGGAAAACCTGCTGCGCTGGGAAGACGGCAAGACCGTCACCGGCCAGGACCTGCACGCCCTGGCCGAGTGGCTGCAGCACCGCCGCTCGGACCGCGAGATCCAGTACCGCCCGGCACGGGTGCTGATGCAAGACTTCACCGGCGTGCCCGCCGTGGTCGACCTGGCCGCCATGCGCGCCGCCATGGCCAAGGCCGGCGGCGATCCGCAGCGCATCAACCCGCTTTCCCCGGTCGACCTGGTGATCGACCACTCGGTGATGGTCGACCGCTACGCCACCGCGCAGGCCTTCGGCGAGAACGTCGACATCGAGATGCAGCGCAACGGCGAACGCTATGCGTTCCTGCGCTGGGGCCAGAACGCCTTCGACAACTTCAGCGTAGTGCCGCCGGGCACTGGCATCTGTCACCAGGTCAACCTGGAGTACCTGGGCCGCACCGTGTGGACCCGCGAGGAAGACGGACGCACCTATGCCTTCCCCGACACCCTGGTCGGCACCGACTCGCACACCACCATGATCAACGGCCTGGGCGTGCTGGGCTGGGGCGTGGGCGGCATCGAGGCAGAGGCGGCCATGCTCGGCCAGCCGGTGTCGATGCTGATCCCCGAGGTGATCGGGTTCAAGCTGACCGGCAAGCTGCGCGAAGGCATCACCGCCACCGACCTGGTGCTGACGGTGACGCAGATGCTGCGCAAGAAGGGCGTGGTGGGCAAGTTCGTCGAGTTCTACGGCGACGGCCTGGCCCAGTTGCCCCTGGCCGATCGCGCGACCATTGCCAACATGGCGCCGGAGTACGGCGCCACGTGCGGTTTCTTCCCGGTGGACGACGTGACCCTGGACTACCTGCGCCTGTCCGGTCGCCCCGCCGCCACCGTGCAACTGGTGGAGGCCTACTGCAAGGCCCAGGGTCTGTGGCGCGAGGCGGGCCAGGAGCCGGTGTTCACCGACACCCTGGCACTGGACATGGACGAAGTCGAAGCCAGCCTGGCCGGGCCCAAGCGCCCGCAGGACCGTGTGGCGCTGTCCCAGGTGGCCCAGGCATTCAACAACTTCATCGGCTTGCAACTGAAGGTGTCGACCAAGGAGGTCGGGCGCCTGGAAAGTGAAGGGGGCGGCGGCGTCGCGGTGGGCAATGCCGACCAGGCCGGCGAAATCGAATACGAGCACGAAGGTGCCAATCACCTGCTCAAGGACGGTGCCGTGGTGATCGCCGCAATCACCTCCTGCACCAACACCTCCAACCCCAGCGTGATGATGGCTGCCGGGCTGGTGGCCAAGAAGGCCGTGGAAAAGGGCCTGCAGCGCAAGCCCTGGGTCAAGACCTCACTGGCCCCCGGCTCCAAGGTGGTGACCGACTACTACAAGGCGGCCGGGCTGACCCCTTATCTGGATGCCCTGGGCTTCGACCTGGTCGGCTACGGCTGCACCACCTGCATCGGCAACTCCGGCCCGCTGGCCGAGCCGATCGAAAAGGCCATCACCCAGGCCGACCTTACCGTCGCCTCGGTACTGTCGGGCAACCGCAACTTCGAAGGCCGGGTACACCCGCTGGTCAAGACCAACTGGCTGGCGTCGCCGCCGCTGGTGGTGGCCTACGCCCTGGCCGGCAGCGTGCGCGTCGACCTGTCCAGCGAGGCCCTGGGCCTGGGCAAGGACGGCAAGCCGGTGTACCTGCGCGATATCTGGCCCAGCCAGCAGGAAATCGCCGAAGCCGTGGCCAAGGTCGATACCGCGATGTTCCACAAGGAGTATGCCGAGGTATTTGCCGGCGACGCACAGTGGCAGGCCATCGAGGTGCCGCAGGCAGCGACCTATGTGTGGCAGGAGGACTCCACCTACATCCAGCATCCGCCCTTCTTCGACGACATCACCGGCCCGCTGCCGGTCATCGAAGACATCCACGGCGCCCGGATACTCGCGCTGCTGGGCGATTCGGTGACCACCGACCACATCTCGCCCGCCGGCAACATCAAGGCCGACAGCCCGGCCGGACGCTACCTGCGCGACAAGGGCGTGGAGCCGCGGGACTTCAACTCCTACGGCTCGCGTCGCGGCAACCATGAGGTCATGATGCGCGGCACCTTCGCCAACATCCGCATCCGCAACGAGATGCTCGGTGGCGAGGAAGGCGGCAACACGGTGCATGTGCCCAGCGCCGAGAAGCTGGCGATCTATGACGCGGCCATGCGCTACAAGGACGAAGGTACACCACTGGTGGTGATCGCCGGGCAGGAATACGGCACCGGTTCCAGCCGCGACTGGGCCGCCAAGGGCACCAACCTGCTGGGGGTCAAGGCGGTACTGGCCGAAAGCTTCGAGCGTATCCACCGCTCCAACCTGGTGGGCATGGGCGTGCTGCCCCTGCAGTTCGCCGAGGGCCAGACGCGCAAGACCCTGGGGCTGACCGGCCATGAGCGCATCGACATTCTCGGCCTCAGCCAGACCCAGGTGCAGCCACGCATGACGCTGACCCTGCGCATCACCCGCGAAGACGCATCGACGCAGCAGATCCAGGTACTGTGCCGCATCGATACGCTCAACGAAGTGGAGTACTTCAAGGCTGGCGGCATTCTGCACTACGTGCTGCGCCAGTTGATCGCGAGCTAGCCTGAAGCAGGCCCGGCGCCGTTGCGCCGGGCCTGCACCGGCCCGCCGTGTGGCCACTGAGTTCGACCTGAACCAGAGGCACTGTGCGGCGTTGCCCGCCCGCTACCTGCCCCCGCGTGAACACCAGGTCACTAGCTGACTAACATGACAAATATATGAAAGAATGCAAACAAGTTGCTTGACTTTGCAGCCTTTCAACTACAACACGAACAGCTAAGGCACCTTGAGCCGGATCAATATTCTTTAAATATCCATTCAATAAAAACGCCTGTCTGCCGATACACCACGAAAGCCTTCCGGATAGAACAGCTTATGCGTAACAATCAGCCGATTACCCAGCGCGAACGGACTTTCCCTGCCCAACAACGTCTGATATCGACCACCGATGCCAAGGGTGTGATCACCTACTGCAACGATGCGTTCGTCGAGATCAGCGGCTTTTCGCGGGAGGAGCTCATTCGTGCGCCACACAACCTGGTCCGGCACCCGGATGTGCCGCCGGCTGTGTTTGCGCATATGTGGAGTACGCTCAAGCAGGGCCTGCCGTGGATGGGCATCGTCAAGAACCGCTGCAAGTCGGGTGATCATTACTGGGTCAACGCCTACGTCACCCCCATCTTCGAGAACAACCAGGTAGTCGGCTACGAGTCGGTGCGGGTCAAGCCCAGCGCCGAACAGATCCGTCGCGCCGAGGCGCTGTATCACCGCATCAATCAGGGCAAGCCACCCATTCCGCGCCGCGACCGCTGGCTGCCGGTACTGCAGGACTGGCTGCCGTTCATCCTGGTCAGCCAGGTCGGCTTCCTGATCGGCAGCTGGCTGGGCCACTCCTGGGGCTTCGCCGTGGCGGCCGCCCTGTCGGTACCGCTGGGGCTGCTGGGCCTGAGCTGGCAGCAGCGTGGCCTCAAGCGCCTGCTGCGCCTGGCCGAACAGACCACCTCCGACCCGCTGATCGCGCAGATGTACACCGACAGCCGCGGCGTGCAGGCTCGCCTGGAAATGGCCATGCTCAGCCAGGACGCGCGCCTCAAGACCTGCCTGACCCGCCTGCAGGACACCGCCGAGCACCTCAACGAGCAGGCGCGCCAGTCCGACACCCTGGCCCACAACAGCTCCTCGGGCCTGGAGCGCCAGCGCGTGGAGACCGAGCAGGTGGCCGCTGCCGTCAACCAGATGGCCGCCACCACCCAGGAAGTGGCCAACCACGTGCAGCGCACCGCCGATGCCACCCAGGAAGCCAACCGCCTGACCGGGCGCGGCCGCGACATCGCCGGCGAAACCCGCGATGCGATCCAGCGTCTGTCGGCTGCCGTGGGCGAAACCGGCCTAACCGTGACCCAGCTGGCCCGCGACAGCGACGAGATTGGTGGCGTGGTCGATGTGATCAAGGGCATTGCCGACCAGACCAACCTGCTGGCGCTCAACGCCGCCATCGAAGCGGCACGCGCCGGTGAAATGGGCCGCGGCTTCGCGGTGGTGGCCGACGAAGTGCGTCAGCTGGCGCAGCGCACCAGTGAATCGACCGGGCAGATCCACGGCCTGATCGCCAAGCTCCAGCAAACCGCCAGCAATGCCGTACAGACCATGGAAACCGGCCATCGCCAGGCCGAGGAAGGTGTGGCACGGGTGATGGAAGCCGACCAGGCGCTGGTGGGCATCAGCGAGGCGGTGGCCAACATCACCGACATGACCACGCAGATTGCCGCCGCTACCGAAGAGCAGACCGCAGTGGCCGATGAAATCAGCCGCAACATCAGCACCATCGCCCAGCTTGCCGACCAGACCTCCGAGCAGGCCCAACATTCGGCGCTGCTCAGCGAGGAACTGACCCTCACCGCCACCACCCAGTATTCCCTGGTGGAGCGCTTCAACCGTTGACCCGGTGGCGCACAACCTCTGGTTGTGCGCCCACAGCGGTCTACCAGTCCAGTGTCAGCCGGCTTTCGAAATAGCGCTCCTGCCCATCGAGCGGGTCGTTGAAGCGCAGGTTGTGGGCCAGCAGCTTGAGTGGCCTTGCGTAGTCATCGGGGCCCTGCACGATCTGCGGGTAGAACGGATCATTGCAGATACTCGCCCCCAGCGCCGTCATGTGCACCCGCAACTGGTGGGTCTTGCCGGTGACCGGTGACAGGCCGTAGCGCCACCACTCGCCGTTTTTTTCCAGAACCCGGGCAATGGTTTCGCTGTTGCTGACGCCGGGCACCTCCTGCATGCGAAAGAACGGCTCGCCATTTACCAGCCGGCTCTTGTGCACCCGCGGGAACTCCAGCTGCGGCAAGGCGCGGGCAATGGCCTGGTAGTGCTTGTCGATCTGTCGGGTGGGAAACAGCTGCTGATAGGCCGAACGGCTTTGCGGGTTGGCCGAGAACAGCACCAGGCCCGCCGTGTGCCGGTCGATGCGGTGCAGTGGCACCAAGTGCGGGTTGTCGAGCCGGCGAATCAAACGGCGCAGCAACGTGTGTTCGACATATTCGCCAGTGGGCGTCACCGGCAGAAAGTGCGGTTTGTCGGCCACCACCAGGTGCTCGTCGACGTGCAGGATATGCTCCTGCACCGGGATCGGCTTTTCGTTGGGTACTTCGCGAAAATAGTGGATACGCAGGCCTGGCTTGTAGGCAAGGCCCACGTCAATCGGCGCGCCCTGGGCATCCAGCACCCGCCCACGGGCGATGCGATCGAGCCATTGTTCACGGCTGATCGCCTTGAAGTGGTCGCACAGGCAGTCGAGCACGGTGGCCCAACTGCCCGGTGGCAGGCAGACAGTGCTGGCCTGGTGCTGGGCCGGATCGAAAGGGACACTCATGGACATGCTCGCCAGTTGGGGGCCGTCCATTATCCGGCATGCCTGCCGGCTCAGCCAGCCCGGGTTGCCGCAGCCTCGGTAAACTCCTTGAGCCAGCGCAGCACATCCACCGCCTCCCAGCGGCCCGGATCGTACAACGCATACATCAGGCCCTGATAACCGACCACATCCAGCGCCCGGTGGTAACCGGCGCGCTGGAACAATGCCTCTATCTCGGCAAAGCAGGTATTGAAGTGGATCTTGCTGAAAGGGGTCTTGCCCTCGGTGACCAGGCCATCGAGGCGCAATTCGAGCACGGCCTCGCGCACCTGTTCGACAGCCATGCGGTTGACGCTGTATTTCAATTGTTCGACGTTGACCATCGTCCGGCCCCTCTGGCGCAAGCGCTCACCCGATTACTGTATTTGCATACAGTGTATGAATGAACAGTACTCACCGCAACCCCGGCAGGTAGCCGGTACCCTCACGCACCGTCAGCACCTGCTTGCGCCCTGCCCCTTCGGCGATGGCCAGGTGAACCCAGCGGTCGAACTCCAGAATGAGCTGGTCGAACGCCAGACCGCTGTCCAGGATACGTTGCGCCACCACCAGGGGTGAAAGCGCCGCCACGCTGATATCGGCTGCCAGCCCGAGGGTATGCGCACTGCCGCTCACCCCGCCGACACGACGGTTGAGCTCGTTGCTGCGGTAGGCACTGTTGACGCGGATGGGATGCCCGAGCAGGCTGCGTACCTGCTCCAGGGTCTGGCTCAGACGGCGCAGGTTGGCCAGGGCATCGGGGCCGGGCTGGTTGGTCAGGCCTTCACGCCGGGCAGTTTCGGAAGCGGTCAGTTCTTCCAGTGTGAAATGCGGACTCAGGTGCATGGTTCGCCACTCCTTGGCGGATGAGACTTCGTCACGGGTGTATGCTGCGCTGGCGATTCTCCAACAGCACCTGCGCCGTTGCATCACAGATTGTGCATCGGCATGTGAACACCCCGTGGGCGACGCTCAGCTCAGAAACGCGACCACCTGCTCGGTATCGAACGGCCATAGCAGCTCGGCACCGGAGTCACAGCGACGCAGCACCGGAATCAGCAGGCCGTAGCGCTCGACATCGGCCGGATCATCGGCAATATCGACCAGCTCGACCAGCAGCCCGTGTTCGACAAGCGGCATCAGAATGGCCTCGGCCACCTCGCACAGGTGACAGCCCAGGGTGCCGAGCAGTTGAGTTTCAGGAAGCATGGGAAGTACCGTGAAACGTGAAAAGCGGACCCGTATTCTAGGCCCGTACACCTGGCGGGTCGAGACACCAACGACTGACCTGGGTCAGCCTGCGTGGCCTCGAGCGCTGTAGACTGACAAATTTTTTCGCGCCCGTCGGCATTGCAATGGAGTGTATTGAGTGTTTGCCAACCTGCTGATCATCCTGGCCTCGTCACTGGTGGTCATCGCCATTTTCCGGCGCCTGCAACTGCCCCCCGTGCTGGGCTACCTGTGCGTCGGCCTGTTCGTCGGCCCCACCGCCCTGGACTGGGTCAATGAAAGCGAAGAACTGCCCGACCTCGCCGAAATGGGCGTGGTGTTTCTGCTGTTTTCCCTGGGCCTTGAATTCTCTCTGAGCAAGATGCTCGCCCTGCGCCGCGTGGTCTTCGGCCTGGGCAGCCTGCAGGTGATCTGCTCGGCGCTGCTGCTGGCCGGCCTGCTGGGGCTGCTTGGCATGCCGGCCGGGGCTGCCCTGCTGCTGGGCGGCGGCCTGGCGCTGTCGTCCACCGCCATCGTCAGCAAGGAGCTCACCAGCCTCGGCGAAATCTTCAGCAGCCACGGCCAGAACGCCATTGGCGTGCTGCTGTTCCAGGACGTGATTGCGGTACTGCTGCTGAC
The DNA here is from genome assembly GCF_024126555.1 of Pseudomonas sp. VE 267-6A. NCBI lineage: Bacteria > Pseudomonadati > Pseudomonadota > Gammaproteobacteria > Pseudomonadales > Pseudomonadaceae > Pseudomonas > Pseudomonas sp. VE 267-6A. The sequence goes on along the minus strand of NZ_JAMYBY010000002.1, from coordinate 82,722 downwards.
CCTGGTGCCGGTGTTCGCCGGCCAGGGCGGCCAGGCCTGGTACTGGGCGCTGCCGCTGACCCTGGGCAAGACCGTGATCCTGTTCATCGGCCTGCTGCTGGCCAACCGCTGGCTGCTGCCGCGCCTGTTCCACGAGGTGGCCCGCTCGCACTCGGCCGAGCTGTTCGTGCTGCTGGCACTGGTGATCGTGCTGCTGACCGCCTGGCTTACCCACCTGCTGGGCCTGTCTCCGGCACTGGGGGCGTTCCTCGCCGGGATGCTGCTGGGCGAAAGCAACTATCGCCACCAGATCGAAGCCGATATCCGCCCCTTCCGCGACATCCTGCTGGGGCTGTTCTTTGTCAGTATCGGCATGCTCATCGACCTGCAACTGTTTGCCAGCCACGGCCTGGAAATCCTCGGCCTGACCCTGGCCCTGCTGGCCATCAAGGGCGTGGTGGTGGCGGTGCTGGTCAAGCTGCGCGGCAGCGACAGCGAAACCGCCTGGCGCAGTGGCGTGGCCCTGGCCCAGGGCGGCGAGTTCTGCTTCGCACTGATGGCGCAGATGCAACAGACCCGCCTGCTGCCCGAAGACCTCGGGCACCTGCTGCTGGCCGCCACCTTCTGTTCGATGCTGGTCACCCCGCTGATGCTGCGCGGCGCTCCGGCGCTGGCCGCCCGCCTGCATCGCAAACCCAACCAGGAGGTGCAACTCGAAGAGATCCAGGCACAAAGCGCCTCGCTCAGCGGGCACGTGCTGATCTGTGGTTATGGCCGGGTAGGCCAGTCCATCGGGCGCTTCCTGCGGCGCGAACAGCTGGCCTTCATTGCCCTGGACGACGACCCGGTCAGGGTGCAGGAGGCCGCCGCCGGCGAGCAGCGCGTGCACTACGGCGACTCGCGGCGCGGCGAACTGCTGGCGGCCATCGGCCTGGAGCGTGCCCGGCTGCTGGTGATCGCGGTAGACAAGACCGATGTCGCCATGAGCGTGCTCAAGGCCGCCCGTCACTTCAACACCCAGGTGCCGATCCTGGTGCGCACCCGCGACGACAGCCTGCGCGACGAACTGCGCGCCGCAGGTGCCACGGCGGTGGTGCCGGAGTTGCTGGAGTCCAGCCTGATGCTCGCCTCCCATGCCCTGGTGATGCTCGGCGTACCCCAGGAGCGTGTACAGCAGCGTATCGACGAGGTGCGCCAGAGCCGCTATCGCCTGCTGCACGGGTTCTACCAGGGGGCGCAGACCAGCCCGGTCGACAGCGAAGGCCTGCCCAAGGTCATGCTGCATGCGGTCAACCTGGGCGCCGATGCCTATGCCTGCGGTCGCCCGCTGACCGAGCTGGGCCTGGACCTGCTCGGGGTGGAAATACAGGCCGTGCAGCGCGATGGCGAGGAAGTGGCCCTGGCCACCGATACCTGCCTGCATGCCGGTGACGCGGTGCTGCTGAGCGGCCCCTCCAACGCCATCGATGCCTGCCAGGCCCGACTGCTGACCGGGCGCTAGCGGCTGCCGTGCGCACTACCCTGGCCCGCCATGGGGGGGGCCGGGGGCGCGAATGCAGCGCTGACGTGGAGTTTTTTCCGGGGTTTGTCGTGGATTGGGTTATGGTTTATCGACCGGCCGTCGTTTCGCGCCCTGATCTGGCGCGGCCGCCCGGCCTGCTGCACCAAGGCAAGGCAAATGCTGTACCACTGCCGATTGCACTGAACCTTACGCAGCGCTCGGCACTCGAAATGCCAGACGCCCACTTGACACGGAGAGACCCATGGCCCGCAAAACTGCAAAAGACATCCTTCAGGCAGACTTCGAAATCCTGGTACAGGATGCCGAAAAACTGCTGGAGCACTCCGCGACCCTGGCCGGCGATCAGGCCGACGAGTTGCGCAGGCAGATCGAGGAAAGCGTGTCGCGTGCCCGCGAGACCCTCAAGCAGACCCAGGACTCGGTACGTGAACGCAGCCAGGCTGCACTCAGCGCCACCGAGGACTACGTGCAGTCCAACCCCTGGCAATCCGTCGGCATCGCCGCTGGCGTGGGCTTTCTGATCGGCCTGCTGGCCAGTCGTCGCTGAGGTACGGGGTATGGAAACCGAAACCACCGGCTCGTCTTCACGGCGCCTTGGCGCCGCCATTCTTGGTCTGCTGCACGGCCACGTCGAACTGTTCGGCATCGAACTGCAGGAACAGAAGGCGCGCACCCTGAGCCTGCTGCTGTTCGCCGGGCTGGCCCTGGTGTTCGCCCTGCTGTTGCTGACGGCCTTGTCGGCGCTGCTGCTGATTCTGCTGTGGGACAGTTATCGCCTGGCCGGCATCATCGGCCTGTGCGTGTTCTACAGCCTGGCGGCGGTGTTCTGCGGGCTGCGCCTCAAGGCAGCGGTGTTCGACGAGTCCTCGCCGTTCCATGCCACCCTCGAAGAACTTGCCAAGGACCGGGAGCGCCTGTTGCCATGAGCCTGCCTGAATTGCCGCAAACCACCGACCGCCGCGAACTGCGCAAGGCCCTGGTACGCCTGCGCCTGGAAATGCGTCGCCAGGAAATCCGCCACGAATCCGGGCAACTGCTCAAGCCGCTGACACGCCTGCGCGGGGTGGGCGACTCCCTGCAAGGCGGGCTGCAGGGCGGCCTGGGCATCAAGCACGCGCCCCTCTGGGGTATCGGCGCCGTGGTGCTGCTGGGCTTTCTGACCGGCAAGGGCGCACGCAACGGCAGCCTGACACGGCTGGCCGGTGTGGGCAGCAGCCTGACCCCGCTGATACGCCTGTTCATGCAGTCAAGGCGCTGAACGCAAACTGGCTGCATTCTTGCAATACGAGGCGGCGGGCCGCAGGCTTGCCGTGCTGAGCATCCGGCCAGCCGTCTCGTAAAAACAAGGAGCCGCCGTGTACGACGGGCACCCGCTCGCCTGCTATCAACCCTTCATCGATACGGCCACTGGCCGCATCGCCGGTATCGAAGCCCTTGGCCGACTGGTTCAGGCCGACGGCCAGCTGCGCTCGGTCGGCCCGCTGTTCATTGACCCGCAAATGCCCACCGCAGCTCTGCGCACCCTCGATCGCACGCTGCGTGGCCAGGCCCTGGCAACCTTCAGCCAGGCACCGGGCGACTGGTTTCTGAGCCTGAACATCTCGCCCCGCTGGATCAGCGAGCTGGCTGCCGACGAGCCCTTGCCCAGCCTGATGCAGGTACGACAGCACGGCATCGATCCACGCCGGGTGGTCTTCGAGATCACCGAACAGGGCGGCGACCTGCAGCGCCTGGCCGATGTGGTCACGCGCTATCGCCAGGCCGGCGCGCGCATCGCCATCGATGATTTCGGCGCCGGCTACTCGCAGCTGGACCGGGTGCTGGCGCTGCAGCCAGACATTCTCAAGCTCGACATGCGCCTGTTTCAGGCCGCCGCCCGCGGCGGGCCCAGCAGCGAAGTGGTCAAGGCCCTGGCCCAGATGGCCGAGAAGACCGGGTGCTGGATCATTGCCGAAGGCGTCGAGAACGAGGCCGAGCTTGACTTCGCTCTGGAATGTGGCGCGCGTTACCTGCAGGGCCACCTGTTCGCCCAGGCCCAGGCCGGTTTTTTCGCCAGCGATGCATTCGTCACCCGCTTCGGCCACCTGCGCGAGCGCTACGTGCAGGGCAAGCTGGACGAGCGCGCACGGCTGATGCAGCGCCGCCAGCAACTGGCCGAACTGATGCCCCGGCTGCAGGCCTGGGCGCAGGCCCAGGCCTCGGTCGAACAGTTGCCGAACCTGCACGCCTACCCTTGGGTGCTGCGGTTTTTTCTGTGTGACCGGCACGGCACCCAGCTCACCCCCAATCTGGAATGGCACGGCCAGCACTGGCACGTGAACAACGGCTACCAGGGCCACAACTGGTCATGGCGGCCCTACTTTTATCACCTGCTGGCCGAGGGCTGGGATGAGCGCCGGTTGATTCTGTCCAGCACCTACCGCGACGCCACCACCAACCAGTACTGCATGACCGCCGGCCAGTTCTTCGACGACGGGCGCCGCCTGCTGCTGATCGACCTGGATGCCGATGGCCTCTGAGGGTTGCGGCCACGTCCGGGACACGGGAAGCTAGGGGCCTGCCCCGCACTGGAGAACCGGCCTTGGACTGGCACACACTGCTTACCCGCGAACGCCTCGGCAAAACCCTGCACAGCCCCGAAGAACTCGGGCGCAGCCCCTTCCACAAGGACCACGACCGGATCATCTTCTCGGGTGCCTTTCGCCGCCTGGGGCGCAAGACCCAGGTACACCCGGTCACCAGCAACGATCACATCCACACGCGCCTGACCCACTCGCTGGAGGTCAGTTGCGTGGGCCGCTCGCTGGGCATGCGGGTGGGCGAGACACTGCGCGACAGCCTGCCGGACTGGTGCGCGCCCAGCGACCTGGGCATGGTGGTGCAGTCTGCCTGCCTGGCCCACGATATCGGCAACCCGCCGTTCGGCCACTCCGGCGAGGACGCAATCCGGCACTGGTTCCAGCAGGCCGCCGGACGCGGCTGGCTGGATGCGATGAGCGATGCCGAACGGGGCGACTTCCTCAATTTCGAAGGCAATGCCCAGGGCTTTCGCGTGTTGACCCAACTGGAGTATCACCAGTTCGATGGCGGCACGCGCCTCACCTACGCCACCCTGGGCACCTACCTCAAGTACCCCTGGAGCGCCCGCCACGCCGATGCCCTGGGCTACAAGAAGCACAAGTTCGGCTGCTACCAGAGCGAGCTGCCGCTGCTGGAGCAGATCGCACGCAAGCTGGGCATGCCACAACTCGAGCCGCAACGCTGGGCCCGGCACCCGCTCGTGTACCTGATGGAGGCCGCCGACGATATCTGCTATGCGCTGATCGACCTGGAAGACGGCCTGGAAATGGAGCTGCTCGACTACGCCGAGGTAGAAGCGCTGCTGCTGGGGCTGGTGGGTGACGACCTGCCGCAAACCTACCGCCAGCTGGGCCCCGGGGATTCGCGCCGGCGCAAGCTGGCGATCCTGCGCGGCAAGGCGATCGAGCACCTGACCAACGCCGCCGCACGGGCATTCGTCGAGCAGCAGCAAGCCTTGCTGGCCGGCACCCTGCACGGCGACCTGGTCGAGCACATGCACGGCCCGGCCAAGCGCTGTGTGCTGCAGGCCAAGGACATGGCGCGCAAGAAGATCTTCCAGGACAAGCGCAAGACACTGCATGAAATCGGTGCCTACACCACACTGGAGATTCTGCTCAATGCATTTTGCGGCGCAGCGCTGGAACAGCACGGCGGACGCACGCCCTCGTTCAAGCACCGGCGCATCCTTGACCTGCTGGGCAACAATGCGCCCGACCCCAACAGCACATTGCACAGCGCCTTCCTGCGCATGATCGACTTCATTGCCGGCATGACCGACAGCTATGCCAGCGAAATGGCCCGCGAAATGACCGGGCGTTCAAGCCCGATCTGATGCAGTTGACCCGATCAATACGCTGCAACTTCCACGTATGTAACGTAGGCGATTGCAGCCGTATTGATTAGTGTGCAAAACGATATGGCGCGCTTGAAAATCAACTATTTGTAGCCTTGCGCCCAACTTATTGTAGGAATTTTCCCATATTAAGTTTGAGCGCAACTCTATTTACGTGCACGCCTTCCAACTGGGCTATGGTGCGGCTTCTTTATGGCCCCTACCTGGAAGGTGATTATGCACTCCGTATTTATTGTCGACGATCATCCCGTCATTCGCCTGGCTGTACGTATGTTGCTGGAGAACGAGGGTTATCGGGTCACCGGCGAATCCGACAATGGCGTGGACGCCATGCAGATGACCCGCGAAACCGTGCCCGACCTGATCATCCTCGACATCGGCATCCCCAAGCTGGATGGCCTGGAAGTGCTGTCACGCTTCAACAGCATGGCCGTGCCGATGAAGGTTCTGGTGCTGACTGCGCAATCACCCGTACTGTTTGCAACACGCTGCATGTTGTCGGGGGCCTGCGGTTATGTATGCAAGCAGGAGGACCTCAGCGAGTTGCTCAGTGCCATCAAGGCGGTACTTTCCGGTTACAACTATTTCCCCAGCCAGGCAATAAACCCACTTCGCCATCAGGACAGCGGCGACAGCGAGATGGAACTGTTCAAGACCGTCAATGATCGCGAACTGATGGTTCTGCAACTGTTTGCCCAGGGCAAGAGCAACAAGGAAATTGCGTCCGGCATGTTTCTGAGCAATAAAACCGTGAGCACCTATAAAAAACGCCTGATGCAGAAACTCAAGGCCAACTCGCTGGTGGAACTGATCGAGATGGCCAAACGCAACGCGCTGGTATGAGTGCGAGCATGGCCAAACGTCTTCTGTTGTTCTGCCTGCTGTTCGCCGGGGCCTGTCTCGCCCCTTCGCTCTGCGCCAACGAACCCGGCGAGCGCAGCTACGAGCTGCTCAGCCGCAGCGGCCTGGCGGCCATGGCTGTAACCCCCACACCGGCCCAGGCCGACTGGCTCGACAAGCATGACGTGCTGGTACTGGGCACTTCGGCACCGGACTACGCGCCGTTCGACATCACCGCCAGTGGCCGCGATTACGAGGGCCTGACCGCCGACTACGCCGGCCTGATCGGCAATACCTTGAACCGGCCCATTCGGGTCAAGCGCTTCGCCAACCGCGACAAGGCCCTGCAAGCCCTGATAGACGGGCACATCGACCTGCTGGGAAGTGCCAATGGCTACGATGCCGCCCTCCCCGAGGTGGCCCTGTCGCGCCCCTATGCCGAAGACCTGCCGGTGCTGGTCACCCGCGAAAATGAAACCCGGGCACTGGACAACGGCCTCAAGGGGCTGCGCCTGAGCGTGGTTGCCCATTACCTGCCATTGAGCGAGGTTCGCGCCACCTACCCCAACGCCACGGTGCAGACCTACAGCTCCTACCACAATGCCCTCAACGCGGTGGCCTTCGAACAGGCCGACGTGTTCCTGGGGGACGCCTTGTCGACCTATTACCAGATCAACCAGGGCTACCTGAAAAACCTCAAGATGGTGAACTTCGGCAAACACGAGCCTGTGGGCTTCAGCTTCGCCCTGCGCGCCGACAACCCGCTGCTGCTCGAGCTTGTCAATACCACCCTGGACGCGGTCACCAGCGCCATGCGCACCAGTATCTTCCAGCGCTGGAGCATCGGCGACGGCATGCTGCTGACTGATCGCAAGCTGCAACTTTCCCCACGCGAACAACGCTGGCTGGCGGCACACCCGGTGGTGCGCGTGGTGGTGGACGAAAACGCCGCGCCGCTGTCGTTCTACGACAGTGCCAACAACCTGCGAGGTATCGTTGCCGACCTGCTCGAGCTGATCCGTCTGCGCACCGGCCTGCGCTTCGAGATCCATCGCAGCGCCGGCATCAGCGACATGATCGACCAGTTGCACCAGGGTCGCGCCGACGTCATCGCCACCATCACGCCCAGCACACAGCGCGAAGCCACCCTGAACATCAGCCGGCCCTACCTGGAGAACGCCTACGTGCTGGTCACGCGCAAGGGCGAGGACGAACCTGCCTCGCTGCGCCAGCTGTATGGCAAGCGCCTGGCCGTGACCCGCGGCAGTACGCTCAACGACGGGCTGCGCATTCGCCATGGCGGAATCGAGCTGGTTGAAACGGAAAGCCCCGCAGCCTCCGCCGAACTGCTGTCGCGTCACCAGGTCGACGGCATGGTCACCGCGCTGATCAATGCCAATTTCAGGCTCACCACCCAAAAGCATCTGATCATCCGCGCCAACATCGGCGACGAGCCGGCGACCTACTCCATGGCCACCGCCCAGGGCGCCGACGAACTGACCTCCATCCTCGACAAGGCCCTGCTTAGCATCCCGCCCCAGGACCACGGTAAGCTATTTTCTAATAAAATGAGCTAGAACCTACTCGGAGCCGATTCAATGCCCAAGGCATACGCATACGTCAGATGGTCAACCGCCTCGCAAGGCGAAGAAGGCCGAGACAGCCATGACCGCCAGACCACCCCACTCCAAGCATTTACAGAAGCAACAGGCGTTCCCGTGGTCGAAACCGTTATCGACAAGGGGATCAGTGCATTCCGTGGTGCAAACGCCCGGATCGGCCAGTTAAAAGGGTTATTGGACAGGATAGAGAGTGGAGAAATTGAGCATGGCGACTACATCATTGTCGAATCAATCGACCGACTAACCCGCCAGAAACTCACCGACTCCGTTGATCTAATCCAGTCAATTCTCAAAAAAGGCGTGCGACTACACACCGTTTTCGACAACAAGACATATTCCTACGACGATCCAAGCCGCGACCTCGAAACGCTGATCCTTGTAGGTGTAATTGCCAAACGAGCACACGAGGAAAGCGACACCAAGAGCAAACGCTTGAAATCCGTGTGGGCAAAGAAGCGAGACACAGCAGAAACCAACGTTATAGGTAAACGATGCCCCTACGGCCTGCGTTTCGATGAACAAAGCCAATCCTTTATCATCGTAGAAGAAGAAGCTCAAGAAATTCGCCAGATTTTCGAACTACTCAAACACGTTGGAGTATTGGAGAGTGTTAAGCAGGTAAATAAATATTCAAAACGACGTTGGACGAGAACATCAGTTCTACATCTTATCAACAGTAAAAGCCCAATCGGCGTGCTACGTTTGCAACGACGAAACGAGAACGGCACTAAAGCGTTTGACCGTTATGTCCCTAATTATTTTCCAAAAATCATTGATGAAATAGAATTCAGTGCAGCCGTTGCAGCGATGAAAACCAGATTAACCGGGCGAAAATACGGACGTAGAACACCTCATCACTATAATATTTTCCGGCACTGTATCCAATGTGGAGAACATAAATGCGGAATGACTTTCAACCTACAAATATTAGGAGCCGAGAAAAAACGCTACGCCTACCTTGTTTGCTCTAACAGAGCCGAACGAGTATGCGAATGTAGTAACAGAATTAGATTTGAGCTTGTTTTCGGCACATTCCTCGCTTTCGTTAGGCAGTTATCGGAAAATCGTTACATTGACGAGCGGACAGACAAGAAGCGAAAAGACTTCACTTGGTTCAGCCAAGACCAATACAAGCAAATGGACACCGTAAACGACGCATTTAGCCGCTTCTTTTCCGTTCGTGATACATCGGCACCAAAAGAAGAAATACGAGCCAAGAAAGCCAAGCTAACAACCGAAATAACCACATTGGAAATGTTAGAGGCTTCGCTAGCTCAGTTTGACGGAATAATTCCAAATACATTTATCAGGCGTGTGGCTGACAGCGAAGCACGTATCACAGCGTTGGAAAACGAGATCCAAAACCTTGAAGGTACGTTAGCAATCGAAGCGGAAACGCTCGAAATCACCACCTACGAAGACATAATAGCCCTATACGAAACAGAAGAAGGCCGATTGAAGCTCAACACATTTTTCATCACCAGAGGAATCACCTTCGACGTTAAAATTGACAAAGAAACAAATCTCGTCGGCATGGACATTCGTATAAAAGGTGAAAAAGACTTTAATCTTTATACCCATCAATTTTTCAAACAAAAAGCTCCACTAACGCCATTTGGAATACCAGACCTCTCCCACATCATAAAATAAACGTAAGCCCCTCTAATAAACCAAAAATTGGAGGGGTTACACATTAATACACCAAGGCGTTACACGTTAAAATCCAGAGCAAAAACAAAAGGTATCATGCTTTAAATTACCAGAATAGCTTTTTACTTTCTCCAAAAGAGGATTTTTAAAAAAACCTTTCGCATAATGCACTCCCCTGCATACGCCTCATATATACGCACGCACCCACACACGTCTTTAGTTTTCTATATATAGATATCATACAAACCAGATAACTATAATATAGATTACTATACCGCACGCACACACCCAACCAACACCCCCATACAAAACCACCTACACCATCATGCTTGATATACATTTTTTATGTGGTTCAATATATATATGGTTCAATTTTCAAAAGAAGCCATTTAGAGCATACCTGCTATGTTAACCATCCCACTTTTGCTACGCAAAAGATGTTACGGTTAACACAGGTGCCTAGTCGGCATGACAGAAGCAAAAGCCAAGAGCAAAGACCAACCCACTACTGAGGATAAAATGAATGACACCAATCTGCAGACAATCACACTGACTAAAAGAGATCGAAACTACTCCAACCTGAAGGGGTTGGACAGTTCGTTGAGGCACTCGCTTAGACTGGACCAAAACGAGTATGACGACTTTGAATTCAACCCCAATCCAGACCACCCAAATGTCGCCATTGTAGGTGGTATTGAACAGATATTAACAAGAGAATTGGCAGAGCAATTACTGGCTGACTTCAACGACCAACTACAAACCAAACTCAAAGCAACAGAAGCGACTGACGAGATAGCAGCAGAAAAAGAAAAGCTCCGAAAACTAAAATCGAAGCTGGTCAAATTCATCAACGCAACCGAACCGACTGAGATAAAAGAATACGTCACATCGGTAATAGAAGGAGAAAGGCCGCTGGTAGTCGGAGACTACGCCGCCCTACTCAACCAGCACAAAATCAGCCGTATATCCCAACGTATCGACCTTTTAGAGAACTACACCACCAAGAAGCGAGAGATCGAACAAAACGCACCAGATCGAGCCGTATCAAGGACGGTCAATAGGGTTAAAGAAATCATCCTTGTAATCCCTGAACCTAATAAACTGGCAATAACTAAGGCTTACACAGACCTTTTGCAGAAAGCCATGCATCAGTTTTATCAAAAAAATTTCCCGAACAACAAGATGCTTTTCTCATTCAGTCATCTGGACGAAACAACAAACCACGTTCATGCGTTTCTTGACCTTCAAAATGAGAAGACGGGGAAATATGATTTTTCCGCTCAAGAATTTGAATTCGCATCACAATACTACGCGAGGAATAAAGCTCACCTTGAAAAAATATCTGAGCCGCCAACACTAGAAGACTTCAAACTGCCCAACCGTAGCGAAGAAAAGCAAAACCATAGATTTATCCGAGAACGCGAATCATGGAAGTCAAAAGTAATGCAGGCGGCCTTTTACGAACACTTTAACGGATTAGCCGCTGCATATGGCTTGCAAGCCAAATTCCTACCTAAAACAAAGGAAAACACCGAATATTTAAGCCCTATTGAAAAGGAAGCCAAAAAACCGAAAAGTGAGCGAAGCCACAACTATTACACCAGACAGCTAGAAAAGCTGCAGCAAGAACTAACCAGTAAGGAGGTCAAACTTATCGAGCAAAGGGCTACTGTCGTCACACTTAACACCACGATAAAAGACCTACAAGGAACGGCTAGCAACTACAAAGCAACCATACAGAGCTTAGAAATACAGGCCAGCGAGCAGAGAAAAGAAAATGCCGAGCTAGATAGTCAAAAGCAGAAATTAGACGACGAAATAACGGTAAAAACCACAAAAACTGCAGAGCTGTCATCTAATTTCAAAACCATGAAATCCAGAATGACAAAAGAATTGAAGGAACTACGCAAGAAAATTAAAGAGGACACCAGCAGAAAAACCATCTTGGAAAAAGCAATCAAGGCATACGAGGAAGAGCTTGAGCCTTTGATGAAACGTTTTGATATTTTGGTGGATCGACTACTTGAAGCCCGTAGGCTCGACGAGAACCCAGAGCAATACTATAAGAGATTAAGAGAAAACACGTATGAAATGGCTAGTCGCTTGGGCAAAGAGAAACGAAAGGACTATCTATTCAACGTTGCCGAACAACTCAAAGAACAAGGCTTGGACGATACGCAAGCCGCATTAGGATTTACCGACAAAGTAAAACTTTGGGCATCTGACACATTCACCAGCAAGCAAATAGTAGAATTTGAAAAGGAAGAAGCGGAGCAGGCGAAGCAAGCAAGAAAAAGAAGGCTTCTAAAACCTAAGCCCCCAAGCCCATTTCAAGACCCTTATCAATAACAAAACCCATTCAATAAAAACCCCGCAGCAATACGGGCTTTTTAGTATTCAAGTTTGACAAAGCTCGAAAGTGTGGCAACTTGAAAGGAGCAGAAAAAGAAAACCACCTTGGGGAAGGTGGCGAATGATACTACAATAAAATTTTAAAAACTCCAATCAACACAACCATTTAATCATCATAAAAATTATTGTCAAGTCATCTCCCAAGGTTTTCTTTTTCTAAATAACTATTAGAAGAGGATAACAATGGGATGCGTAAAACTATTTGAGGACTACTTACCAAAGAGACCTTATCACACAGACGATTTAGTCAGTGGCTTAAAAATCAATAAAAAAGAAAAAGCAAAACTTGCACGACTTGTTCAGCCCAATGGGCCTACGCATAGATATTGGATGGTGTTTGACTTAGACCGAACCGATGCCGGTATGCACTGGGACAACGTAGGGGCACCAACTCCGAACCTAATAGCTCGAAATCCAGCCAATGGGCACGCTCACCTACTCTACCTGCTACAAACCCCTGTCCGAACGGCTATGGACGGCAAAACCGCCCCTTTACGCTACGCTGCGGCTATCGAGGCAGGATTGCGTAACCGTTTAGGAGCAGACAGAGGCTATTCCGGGTTGATCTGTAAGAACCCGATCAATTCCCACTGGATAGTGACCCAATGGCAGGCCGATCCATACACATTGGACGACTTGGCCGACTACATCGACCTAACCCCGGAAAAGGCCAAACAGAAGCCCGTAGAGGATTACGGCTTGGGTCGCAACTGTATGCTTTTCGATGAGTTAAGGGCGTGGGCATACAAAGCCATCCGCCAAGGCTGGCCCGACTACAACCAATGGCTAAACGCTTGCCTAGACCGTGCCACAGGCTACAACGTCAATTTCTCCACACCCTTGGACACATCCGAGGTTAAACATACGGCAAAGAGCGTAGCCAAATGGACGCATAGAAACTTTAACCGTGGAACCTTTGATGATTATGTCGCCAGAACCCACACAAGCAGAATACAGGCCATAAGAGGTAAGAAAGGCGGTACTGCAAAAGGCAAAACTAAAAGAGAGCAAGGGATTATTTTACTTGAAGCAGGGACGTCTATTCAGCAAGTCATGAAGAAATTAAATGTAAGCCGTAGAACCGTGTTCTACTGGAAGCAATGAACATAGCATTATAATTAGTGCAAATAGCCTATATCAGATAATAGCACCCGGTGAGGGTGTTTCTTCTCCCTCCCCGCCCACCCCTTCCCTTTCCTCCCCGTATCCCCCACATATACATACACCGCACCACCGATAGCGATATAACACACGGAGTTGGTCAAAATCGGCCTTCTTCCACTCCTTTGATACAACGACACCAAGCCACACCACTCCACTCCTAAAATAGCCAAATGCGTTACACCTCGCAGCATTATGGTTAGTGTAAAAAGTCTATATCAAAAACAGTCCAAAACAGCGTTAACCACTCAACCCAATACTTCCATAGGTTCGGAGATATATCCCCTAACCTATATGTATGTATACATACATATCAAATTTCTCTCCTGATGAAAATTTCGCACTTTTCAAAATTCATAAAAATTCATCAAAATGGATGAATATCACTCACTGGGCTGATGAGCCTAAATATCCCGAAAGCGATTAGGGGCAGTAACCAAAAATCGACTTTTTCAAAAAGTTATTTTCTTGAAAAAACTGTCGTGAAATTTAACGTTTTTATCGAATTTTTTAGATATTTAATTTTTCATAACCATTGAATTATGGCTTACTTACAGCAAAATACCTTGTCAATAGCAAAATGAAAATAAATATAACATCCAACCTTAATCATCAAATAGGGTTCAACCCTACTTAAATCACTTAGTTGACTTTTGCCACGAAGCAGATAAAAAAATGACACTGCCAAAACTCAAAAATCGCTCTCAAATGAATTTCACACAAAAAGGTGGGGTATCGGTCACGTTAGAAATTTAAAAATCAGAATATCCAATTTCCTACAACGTATATCCCCGAAGTAATGTTATAGGTTCGGAGATATATCCCCTAAGCATTGACATATCAAAACCCTATGGTATTGGTATTATAACAACATAGGAGCTCTAATTATGAACAGGATGGAATATGCAGGAAAAATAGGCGGTATGGTTGGTGGATTTAAAAGACGTGAGCGTCAAAAATTTTTAATTATGTTCGTAAAAATAATAGAAATGGATGAGCTTCATGAGATACGAATGACCTCAAGCCTCGCTAAAAAGCTAATAGCAGCATTTTCAGGCTGCAAATCAATATCCAATGATGTTCTAATCAAGGAGTTTGCAAGAAGCGGGAACAGTGTAAAACAACAAAACCTTGATATGATTATCCATTCCTTAGTAGCACGATGGCAAGACCTTTATGAAGAACAGTGGAAAGAAGCAAAAATAAAAATAGACATTGAAGCCGACGAATACAAGCAATCCATTATCGAAAAGCTGGACATTAAACTATAAATACATGTAAAGCCCCACTTTACATACTTATACCCGTGAAGCTATTTTTCGCTTTGCGGATATACACATTCCTACACCGTAGGAATTTACAACCACTATGTGTCCTGCCACGATACATACTTGTATCTTTAAACCAAATAATGACCTTCACGAACATATATCCTACTCCCATAGAGTAGAAAATACCGCCTATCTTTTCGTTGAGCTAAGCAGCCATAGGTTCAAGGATATACCTCCGAACCATTATCTATCACACCACACTACAACCACTCTTTTATTGTTTTTGTTTTAGGTTATATTAAATATAACAACATAAATAAAAATCATGACGAAAATTCTAAAAAAATCAAACGAGCTTTACACTTTTTGAAATGCTCCTTTCTCTATTTATCATAATGTCGCTGGCCATTGACTTCCTCATTAATCAACCATACCATTTGGAATTTTGTTATTAACACAACAACGTAAGGCACCATGAAATAGTCAAACAAAAAACACTGAGCAGATTTGCATTTTTTACATATTGAAACGGCCAACCTCGCAAGGATAATCAACGTCGATTTTCTACATTGCGATTTAAAGCCTAATAATGTAGAATATTAAGCGACTTCGACTAAAAATCAAAACAGCTACTAAAATAAGGATATACTAATGCCCAGCACCCAGCACCCAGCACCCAGCACCCAGCACCCAGCACCCAGCACCCAGCACCATAAGGTAAAATATACTATAGGGGCAAAAATTTTCATATTATTTTTAATCTTGGCTCTAACAGCAAGCATCGCTGCTCTCTTACATGTAACTGTAGGATATTAAAAATGAGAGCAAATGAAATTTTAAATGAAGAAATCTCTCTTTTTGATGTCTATGCTTTTTTTATCCGACAAATCAAATTAATTTCAATTGTTTTCCTTATAGTCTTTGTAGTAGGTATTACATATTCGACAACGAGACCTACATTATACAAGAGCACTTCAAACGTAACTATCGGCAAAAGCGTAAGTCTAAACTCCAACACTGTAGCCCTGCTAGAACGCCCAGAAGAAATAGCCTATAAATATTCAAATAACGCTACTATAACCGCAATAAAAAATACCGATATAATTAATATTTCATCAACCAATGAAGACCGTGAACAATCCATAAAAAACGTAAAACTAACAGTAGAGGAAATAATTTCTAACCAAAAAAAAATATATCAAACACAAGAAAAAAACCTCATTAAATATATAGAGTTTTTGAAGATTACAGACACTGCGAATTCTAAATTATTGGACATTGTAGAAACCGCATCTAAATCCTCGACCACTCAGCCGTCCGAAATTATAACAACAGAACTTCCGTACTCAGGAAAAATCAAACAAAATTTATTACTTACTACTTTTGTTGCACTTTGCACAGCCTTAATATCTGGCGGACTTAGAGAGCTAAGCAGACGACAATATAGAAACAAACAATCAGCCAACTAAATCTTCCAAAAGCATAGAAAAATTATTTTTCTCGCCAAACAAGTGCAAAGCTCACACCTGTTTGGCGGCATCTAATGCTCACCAATGCCATCCCCCGCACCTTTGGCGACCTAGATCACAATTATTAGAAACCACTAGACCCTGCGAGCTGGGCGCAATCAATGGCCGCTGGCGCGATTTCAGCGGCGAACCCAGCTCCTACTGGCAAAGCCACCAGCGCTTCATCATTCAACTGGTGCTGGGCACTGGCCTGCTGCTGATCCTGTCGCTGGCCTGGAACGGCTGGATGCGTCGCCAGATCAAGAAGCGCGAGCAGATCGAGCGCGCCCTGGGCGACCAGCTCGAGTTCATGCGGGCGCTGGTCAACGGCACGCCGCACCCGATCTACGTGCGTGACCGCCAAGGCCTGCTCAAGAGCTGCAACGACAGCTACCTGCAGGCCGTTGAGGCGCGCGCCGAAGAGGTACTGGGCAAGTCCATCCACGATGCGCCGCTCACCGATGCCGACAATGCCAGTCAGTTTCAGGCGGACTACCAGCAGGTGATGAACGAAGGCCTGCCATTGATCGTCGACCGCCCCATGATGCTGAAGAACCGCGAGCTGACCATCTACCACTGGGTACTGCCGTACCGCGACTCGCTGGGCGAGGTACAGGGCATCATCGGCGGCTGGCTGGACATCAGCGACCGCCGCCAGCTGATCCAGGAACTGCGCCAGGCCAAGGAGCAGGCCGACAATGCCAACCGTGCAAAAAGCAAGTTCCTGGCCACCATGAGCCACGAGATCCGTACCCCCATGAACGCGGTGATCGGCATGCTCGAGCTGGCACTCAAGCGCGCCGATGCCGGGCACCTCGACCGTCCCGCCATCGAGGTGGCCTACAGCTCGGCCAGGGACCTGCTGTCGCTGATCGGCGATATCCTCGACATCGCGCGTATCGAGTCCGGCCACATGAGCCTGAGCCCCCAGCGCGTCAACCTGGGTGAGCTGGTGGAGTCGGTGGGTCGGGTGTTCGAGGCCCTGGCCCGGCAGAAGGACCTCAGCCTGAGCCTGGTCATCGACGAGAGCGCCTGCCGCGACGTGCTGCTCGACCCGCTGCGCTTCAAGCAGATCCTCTCGAACCTGGTCAGCAACGCGATCAAGTTCACCGACCAGGGCCAGGTACGCGTGGACCTGGCCCTGCAACCGGGGGCCGGGCCCGATACCCTGCAACTGCTGCTCTCGGTCAGCGACAGCGGTATCGGCATCAGCGCGACCGACCAGCAGTACCTGTTCCAGCCCTTCGCCCAGGTCGCCCCCGACAGCCCGCTGGCACGCAGCGGCACCGGCCTGGGCCTGGTCATCAGCCGCAGCCTGTGCGCCATGATGGGCGGCCAGCTGACGCTGCACAGCGAACCGGGCACCGGGACCGAGGTGAAGATCAGCATGCCGCTGACGGGGCTGGCAGCCTGCGAGAAGCTCGCCGACCCCGTGCCCCAGCCGACCTTGCCGGCGCCGGCGGTGAAGGTGCTGGTGGTCGACGACCACCCGGCCAACCTGCTGCTGATGGGCCAGCAGCTGGACTTTCTCGGCGTGCAGCACACCAATGCCGACAGCGGCCTGAGTGCGCTGCAGGCATGGCGCCTGGAGCCTTTCGACGTGTTGATCGTGGACTGCAACATGCCGCAGATGGACGGCTACCAGTTGGCCCAGGCCGTACGCGAGGAAGAGCGCATACTCGGGCGCGCGCCCTGCACCATCCTGGCCTACACCGCCAACACCCAACCTGAAGTGCGTGATCGCTGCCACGCCGCTGGCATGAACGACTGTCTGCTCAAACCCATCACCCTGCATGAACTCAGCCAGCGCCTGAACGACGCTCCCCTGTCGGCAGGCCGCGCCCGTGGCGACATGCCCCTGATCGACCTGATGGGGCTGGGGCCGATCATCGGCAACGACCCAGGCGAACTGCGCCGCCTGCTCGAACAGTTGCTCAGTTGCGCCCCGATCGACCGTCAGCAGCTGCTCGACGCCGATACTCGCGGCTCGCCGGCAATACTCAGGGACGCTGCACACAAGGTGCTGGGGGTGGCGCGCATGGTGCAGTCCGAGGCGCTGATGCTGGCCTGCGAACGGCTGGAAGCGGCGTGCGAGGACGCTGCGCCAGAACCTGTGCTCA
This sequence comes from Pseudomonas sp. VE 267-6A, assembly GCF_024126555.1. Classification (NCBI taxonomy): domain Bacteria; kingdom Pseudomonadati; phylum Pseudomonadota; class Gammaproteobacteria; order Pseudomonadales; family Pseudomonadaceae; genus Pseudomonas; species Pseudomonas sp. VE 267-6A. The sequence goes on along the minus strand of NZ_JAMYBY010000002.1, from coordinate 64,703 downwards.
GGCGACGCAAACGGCAGGTGCTAAGGGCAATGAACGAGGTGGATCAGGCGTTGCGCGATACGCTGGAGGCGCTGTCGCAGCCCACGGGAGCGGGGCCGATGCAGGGGTAGAACGCAAGCGGCAGCCACCAGGGCTGCCGCTTTGACGAGGTATCAGCTAGCCGGGTTGACCGGCTTTTCCGGATACCAGGCATCCAGCAACGGGCTGACTTCGATCTTGGTCAGCTCGCTGCGGCCTTTGAGCCATGCCTGCACTGCAGCACGCTGCTCTTCGGTGACCGAGCCACGATCTGCCTTGCAGACCAGACCGAAGTCGTCGCCGCCGACGTAGTCCAGGCCGTTGGCATCCATGGCTTCATCCAGGAAGGCGTCGAGGAAAGCGTCAATGGCTTCGTCGGACAGGTCTTCCTTGAACTCCAGGTTCAGTTCGAAACCCAGCTCCTGGAACTCGTCTACACACAGTTTTTTACGCAGACGGCGGGAACGGTTGGTCGCCATGAAACAATCCTCTTAAGTAATAACGCGCGGCACTTTACCAGTTCCACCGCGAAACTGCCTGAATAAAACCCGAAAAATCGCCGCACTGACAGGCATTGTTAGGCACATGGGCAGCATGCGTGGTGCATAATGCGCGCTATATTTTTCCATACCGGGGCCGTCACCCTATTGCGCTCTGGTTTTTTTCACCCCTCGCCTGCAGGGTTTCAGTGCAAATGACCACATCTCTACGTTCACTGCTGTTCGCCGGCCTGCTGCTGCCACTGGCCATGCCGGCCCACGCCGCCCCCGTCAACACCACCCTTTCGCCCAAGGTGCAACAGGCCCTCAAGACCAACAAGCTCGACGGCTCCGCGCTGTCGCTGGTGATGCTGCCGCTCAATGGCCCGGGCACACCCACGGTGTTCAACGCCGATGTGTCGGTCAACCCGGCCTCGACCATGAAACTGGTCACCACTTATGCCGCGCTGGAAATGCTCGGTCCGACCCACCAGTGGAAAACCGAGTTCTACACCGACGGCACCCTGAGCAACGGCACCCTCAACGGCAACCTGTACCTCAAGGGCGGCGGCGACCCCAAGCTGAACATGGAAAAACTCTGGTTGCTGATGCGCGACCTGCGCGCCAACGGCGTACAGACCATCAATGGCGACCTGGTGCTGGACCGCAGCCACTTCGTGCAGCCCCAGCTTCCCCAGTTCAACGACGACGGCGGCGATGAAAACAAGCCGTTCCTGGTCAAGCCCGACTCCCTGCTGGTCAACCTCAAGGCCTTGCGCTTCGTGGCACGCAACGATGGCGGCAAGGTCCTGGTATCGGTAGAGCCGCCCATCGCCGGCATCCGCATCGACAACCAGGTCAAGGCGGTACCGGGCAACCAGTGCAAGGGTGAAGTGCGCTACAACCCGGTGACCCAGGCCGACGGCGTCAGCGTGGTGGTCAGCGGCCAGTTGGCTGACGGTTGCAACTCCCAGACCTACCTGGCACTGCTCGACCACCAGACCTACGCCGCCGGCGCGGTACGTGCCATCTGGAACGAACTGGGCGGGCGCATCATGGGGGCTGACCGGGTTGCCGAAGTTCCCAAGAGTGCACGCCTGCTGGCCCGCGCATTCTCCCCGGACCTGGTGGAGGTGATCCGCGACATCAACAAATACAGCAACAACACCATGGCCCAGCAACTGTTCCTGAGCCTGGGCGCGCAGTACCGCACCGATGCCGACGGCGACGATGCCCGTGCCGCACAGCGCGTGGTGCGCCAGTGGCTGGCGAAGAAAGGCATCACCGCGCCGCATCTGGTCATGGAGAACGGTTCAGGGCTGTCGCGTGCCGAGCGTGTCAGCGCCAGGGAAATGGCCACCCTGCTGCAGGCAGCCTGGAAGAGCCCCTACGCTGCCGAATTCATCAGCTCGATGCCGCTGACCGGCATGGACGGCACCATGCGCAAGCGCCTCAAGCGCACCGCCATGACCGGTGAAGCACACATCAAGACCGGCACCCTGAATACGGTGCGTGCCATCGCCGGCTTCAGCCGCGACAGCAACGGCAACACCTGGGCGGTGGTGGCAATTCTCAACGACCCCAAACCCTGGGGCGCCTCGGCAGTGCTCGACCAGGTGTTGCTGGACCTGTACCGCCAGCCAAAGCTCAACAGCAGTACCGCAGCGCTGCAACCCTGAGCCGGGCTCAGGGCTCCACCCGGGCATGTAGGCGGTGGCTGCAAGGTAGCCACCCCCCACACGCCTGATCACATCCTGCGCGCCATCAGCGCGCCTGGATGCGCCATGCGCGGTGGATCTTGCTGTTGCGCGCGAAGTCCGGGTCCAGGGTCTGGGCGGTGATCTCCTCGACCGCGTAACGCTCCTGCAGGTGTTCGTCGAGCTGGAACTTGCGGAAGTTGTTGGAGAAATACAGCACGCCACCCGGTGCCAGGCGCGCAACGGCCAGGTCAAGTAGCTCCACATGGTCACGCTGCACGTCGAACACCCCTTCCATGCGCTTGGAGTTGGAGAAGGTCGGCGGGTCGATGAAGATCAGCTCGTACTCCTCGCGGCAGGCCTGCAGCCACGCCATCACGTCGCCCTGCTCCAGGCGGTTCTTGTCCGAAAAGCCGTTGAGCGAGAAGTTGCGCCGCGCCCAATCCAGGTAGGTTTTCGACAGGTCGACACTGGTGGTGCTGCGCGCGCCACCCTTGGCCGCATGCACGCTGGCCGTGGCGGTATAGCAGAACAGGTTGAGGAAGCGTTTGCCGGCCGCCTCGCGCTGGATGCGCATGCGCATCGGGCGATGGTCGAGGAACAGCCCGGTATCGAGGTAGTCGGTCAGGTTGACCAGCAGCTTGACGCCGCCTTCGCTCACCTCGGTGAACTGACCCTGGCTGCTCTGGCGCTCGTACTGCTTGGTGCCGGATTGCCGCTCGCGCCGCTTGATCACCACGCGGCTCTGGTCGATGTTCAGCGCCTGGGGGATCGCCGCCAGGGCATCGAACAGACGCGCCTGGGCTTTTTCCGGGTCGATCGAACGCGGCGCGGCGTACTCCTGAACATGCACCCAGTCATGGTAGAGGTCGATGGCCAGCGCGTATTCCGGCATGTCGGCATCGTAGACGCGATAGCAGGTTATGTTCTCGCGCTTGGCCCACTTGCCCAGTTGCTTGAGGTTCTTCTGCAGGCGGTTGGCGAACATCTGCCCGCCTTCGCTCAGACGCGCCGGCTCGCTGGCGACTGAAACCACGGGCTCGCTCGGCTCGCTGCCCCGCTCGCGCTCTGGCTGACGACGCTCGCCGGTGACGAACTGATCGGGCTGCACCCTGATCAGCAGCAGCTTGCACGGCAGCGCGCCGTTCCAGAAGGCGTACTGCTTGTGGCTGCGAATACCCATGCGCTTGCCCAGATCGGGCGCGCCGGTGAACACCGCCGCCTCCCAGTTCAGGCAGGCCTGGCGCAGGCGTTCACCCAGGTTCTGGTAGAGATACAGCAAGCTGGCTTCATCACCCAGACGCTCACCGTAGGGCGGGTTGCAGATTACCAGGCCCTTCTGGTTCTGGTCGGGACGCGGCTCGAAGCTGCCCACTTCGCCCTGGTAGATCTTGATCCAGTCGCTCAGGCCCGCACGCTCGACGTTGTTGCGCCCTGGCTGGATCAGCCGCGGATCGGCCTCGTAGCCGCGGATCCACAGCGGCGGACGTGCCAGCCCGGCTTCGGCGCGCGCCTTGGCCTCGTCGTGCAGCTTGCGCCACAGCGCCGGCACGTGACCCAGCCAGGCGCTGAAGCCCCAGCGCTCGCGGCGCAGGTTCGGCGCGATATCGGCGGCAATCATCGCCGCCTCCACCAGGAAGGTACCCACACCGCACATCGGGTCGGCCAGCGCGCCGCCCTGGGCAGCAATACGCGGCCAGCCGGCACGGATCAGCACGGCAGCGGCAAGGTTTTCCTTCAGTGGCGCAGCCCCCTGCTGCAGACGGTAGCCTCGCTGGTGCAGGCTGTGGCCGGACAGGTCCAGGGACAGAATCGCCTCGCCGCGTTCCAGGCGCAGGTGCACACGCAGATCGGGGTTGAGCTTGTCTACCGAAGGCCGCTCGCCCGCCGCGTTGCGCAGCTTGTCGACGATGGCATCCTTGACCTTGAGCGCGCCGAAGTGGGTGTTGTCGATGCCCGAGCCGTGCCCGCTGAACTCCACAGCCAGGCTGCCAGTGGCTTCCAGGTGATCCTGCCAGTCGACGGCGTTGACCCCGTCATACAGGTCATCGGCGTTCTTCATGTTGAAGCGCTTGAGCACCAGCAGTACGCGGTTGCCCAGACGCGACCAGAGGCACAGGCGATAGGCGGTTTCCATGTCGGCTTCGCCGCGAATGGCCGAGGTGTGCTCTCGCACATCCTCCAGGCCCAGCCCACGGGCTTCTTCGGCAAGCAGGCCTTCCAGGCCCTTGGGGCAGGTGAGATAGAGTTCGAAACGGTCCGACATGAGTAATCCAAGCCTTGAGCAATAGGTGAAAAGGCAAGCGCATCGCCCCTTCGCTGTTTGATCGAACGCCTTCCAGCAGGCGTTCGAATGGCGCTGACATGGCGCCGGGCCGCCGGACAACGGCCATTTACCCCAGGGTAAAAAGGCTTTGATCGTCCGGCAGAATGAAAAATTCTAGTAAAACTGCGACTTTTTATGACCCTTCGTCGTTTTGAGCCCCTGCGTTGGAAGTGATTCTCAACGATGGCGTTCTGACCTGAGCCATGAGCAAAGCCTGATCATAGCTGGCTTTGCCTTCATTTCGCCGCTGAAGCAATTTTTTACTTATCCCCTGACCCTTGGAAAGGTTACGTCCTTATGACAAAACGATCATTCACACTGTGACCTGCATTGGTTAGAACTCGTATCAGGTTGTCCTGCAACGGGGCAACACTTCCAGCTCGCCACGCCGGCAGCGAGCGCATAACCGGCAGAACGACTCTGCCCGGCCTCAGCCGAGGCCGACGGGACATTACAGTCAACAAGTGAGGGCAACACCCTATGAGAAGACTTAAGCGTGATCCGTTGGAAAGAGCATTTTTACGTGGCTACCAATATGGGGTCACCGGCAAATCCCGCGAGCTTTGCCCTTTTACTCTACCGTCAGTACGCCAAGCCTGGGTCAACGGCTGGCGCGAGGGACGTGGCGACAACTGGGACGGTATGACCGGCACTGCGGGTATCCATAGACTCAACGAACTTCACGCCGTTGGCTGAACGAGGATCTGAATTCTAGTCACCATGCACGCTCTATCCGAGCGGCGGGCTGCGGCCCAGGGGCCCCTTTTGAGGGGCCCTTTTTTATGCCCGCTCAGCGTGGCCCCATGGCGGCGATGGCGTCCACCGACTCGCGAATCAGCGCAGGCCCCTTGTAGATGAACCCGGAGTAGATCTGCACAAGGCTTGCACCGGCAGCGATCTTCTCGGCGGCGTGCTTGCCTTCGGTGATACCGCCTGCTGCGATGATCGGCAGCTTGCCACCCAGTTCGGCGGCCAGCATGCGCACCGTGTGGGTACTCTTGTCGCGTACCGGGGCGCCCGACAGCCCACCGGCCTCGTCAGCATGTGCCAGGCCTTCCACGCCTTCGCGGCTGAGGGTGGTGTTGGTCGCGATCACTGCGTCCATGCCAGTGGCCAGCAAAGCCGACGCCACCTGTGCGGTTTCCTCATCGCTCATGTCCGGGGCAATCTTGATGGCCAGTGGTACGCGCTTGGCATGGGTCAGGGCCAACGCCTCACGGCGCTCGGCCAGGGCCTGGAGCAGTTGCTTGAGCGAATCGCCAAACTGCAGGCTGCGCAGGCCCGGGGTGTTGGGCGAACTGACGTTGACGGTGACGTAGCTGGCGTGACCGTAGACCTTCTCCAGGCAGATCAGGTAATCGTCCACTGCCCGCTCCACCGGGGTATCGAAGTTCTTGCCGATATTGATGCCCAGCACGCCATGGTAATTGGCCACACGCACACGCTCGAGCAGATGGTCGACGCCCAGGTTGTTGAAGCCCATGCGGTTGATGATCGCCTCGGCTTCAGGCAGGCGGAACAGCCGCGGCTTGGGATTGCCTGGCTGCGGGCGCGGGGTGACGGTGCCGATCTCGACGAAACCGAAGCCCAGTTGAGCGAAGCCGTCGATGGCGGCACCGTTCTTGTCCAGCCCCGCTGCCAGCCCGACCGGGTTGGCGAACTGCAAGCCCATGACGGTTACCGGCAACTGCGCCGGCGCCTTGGTCAACAGCCCGTTGAGGCCCAGGCGCCCACCTGCACCGATCAGGTCCAGCGACAGGTCGTGGGAGGTTTCCGGGGACAGTTTGAACAGCAGCTGGCGGGCCAGGGTATACATGGGCAGGCTTAGCTCGAGGTGTGGGAAGGCAGCGATTATAGCGGTGCAGCCGCCACGAAGACAGGCCCGCGTACGCCTTGCACCCACCGCCCGATCAAATCGCAGGCAAAGAAAAGCCCGGCCGGAGCCGGGCTTTTCTCAAGCGTCAGACCAATTACTTGGCTTGGGCTTCTACTTGAGCTTCAACGCGACGGTTGACAGCGCGACCAGCTTCGGTGGCGTTGTCAGCTACCGGACGGGTCTCACCGTAGCCAACCGATTCAACGCGGTTCGACTCAACACCGTACTGGTTGGTCAGAACCTGCTTCACGGCGTTTGCACGACGCTCGGACAGCTTCTGGTTGTAAGCGTCAGGACCGACGGAGTCAGTGTGACCTTCAACAGTGGTGGTGGTGGATGGGTACTGCTTCATGAAGTCAGCCAGGTTCTTGATGTCGCCGTAGCTGTTTGGCTTGACGACCGACTTGTCGAAGTCGAACTTGACGTCCAGCTCTACACGAACGACTTCAGCAACAGCCGGGCAGCCATCAGCGTCAACGGTGACGTTGGCTGGGGTGTCAGGGCACTTGTCGACGTTGTCGCACACGCCATCGTTGTCGCTGTCGGAGCAGACTTCAGCTACTGGAGCTGGCGCAGGAGTCGGTGCAACCTTGCCACCGCTACCACCGAAGTTCAGACCCAGACCCAGGGATGGGCCCCACTCGGTGTTGCCGTTGTCGATGTTGTACATCGCTTCAACGCCAGCACGGGCGAACAGGTTGTCGGTGATGTACCACTTGGCGCCAGCGCCCAGGTTGGCGAAGGTGGAGTGATCGCGACCGTTACGGGTAGCTTGGCCCAGGCTCTCGTGAGCGAAACCAGCCGATACGTAAGGACGGATTGCGTCACCAACGGTACCCAGGTGGTAGGTGGCGTCCAGCTTGGCCTTGGAACCTTTGATGTCCTTGTTGAACACGTCGCCACGAGCGTTGTGAGTCTCGTTGTAGCCCAGGTCCAAGGACACGTCGTCGGTCAGGAAGTAACCGAGGCGAACACCAGGATTGGTGCCGTCGTTCTTGAAGTTACGCTCGCTGTCGTAGTACTGCTTGGTGACGTTGCCTTCAATTTCGACTGCGCCTTGGCCTTGTGCCAGAGCGCCGAAGGAAGTTGCGGCAACAAAAGAACCAATGGCCAAGCCCAAGGTGTTTTTCAATTTCATCCGTTAAATCCCCATCTGGTGATTGTTAAGTAGTCCCACCAAACCCGGGGGACAACTCGTCGACAAGTTTAGCAGACCTTGTCGATACGTTAGAGATATTTGCGACTCACTAAGTTTCGGTGAGGCCCGCAAATTTCTCGCGTAGCTTGTCGAGCGCACGCTTGTAGCGCATTTTCGTGGCGCTCAGGCCCATGTGCATGATGTCGGCGATCTCCTGGAACTCCAGCTCTGCGACAAATCGTAGCACCAGGATTTCGCGGTCGATCGGGTTCACATGAACCAGCCATTTATCCAGCCCGCCTTTCTCTTCCGGTTTGGGGGCCTTCTCTTCAGAGGCCTCCTCGAGTGGATCGAGACTTAGCGCATCCATCAAACGACGTTTGCGCCGCTCCTTGCGGTACTGGGTGATGCATTCGTTGTAGGTGATGCTGTAGAGCCAGGTCTTGAATTTCGACTTGCCTTCGAAATTCTTCAGGCCGTACAGCACCTTCAACATCACCTCCTGACAGACATCGTCAGCATCCCGATCGTTCCCCAGATAACGTGCACACACGTTAAAAAGGGTCCGCTGGTAGCGCCGCATGAGCTCTTCATAGGCGCGAGTAACATGAAAAAGCTCCTCATGCGAACGCGCCACCAACTCCTCATCAGTGAGCTCGCGGGGGTCGTAACGCATGGGCAGCGAGTGAACTTTATTCAAAACAAATCTGGCCGACAGTCAGGTCATTGTCGCCGCTCGCCCTGCCTGGGCGATTTTGCGGCGGCATACATTAGCAGGATTTGCCCGGTTAGCGGCTACTGACCCGCTGCTCCAGGAGGATCCGGTTCGACAGCGATACCAGTTCACCCTCGTCGGTGAGCACGGTCGTCTTGACCGTGCCGATCTCTTCGATCTGCCCCTCGACCTCGCCAATCTGGACCTGCTGGCCGACCTGATAGAGCTCACGTACGTAAATTCCAGCCAGGATCTGCCCGGCGATTTCACGGCTGCCCAGGCCCATGGCCAGCGCAACTGCCAGACCAACGGTAATCAACCCGATGACAATCACGTGGTTGAGCAGGTCGGTCTTGACCTCCAACTGGCTGATGGCCACCGAAATGCTGATGATGATGACCAGGCCCTGGGCGATACGCCCGACCCCTGCGGCGTATTCCAGGCCGATGCCCTCGGCGGCACCGCGCACCAGGCCGTTGACGATCTGGGCCAGCAGCACACCGGCCAGCAGCACCAGCGCACCGCCAAACACCTTGGGCAGGTACAGCGCCAGCATGTCCAGGGTCGCCGAAACACGTTCAAGCCCCAGGGATTCGGCGGCCGAAACCAGGAAGATCAGCAGCACGAACCAGTAGACGATCTTGCCGATCAGCGTCGAGATCGGCACCTGGATGCCCACCCGGCTGAGCATCTTGGTCAGGCCGGTGCCGCCCATCAGGCGATCCAGGCCAAGCTTGGCCAGCAGCTTGGACAACAGGGTATCGAGCAGCTTGGCAACCACAAAGCCCAGCAGCACCACCACCAGCGCCCCAAACAGGTTGGGGATGAAGTTGGCGACTTTGGTCCACAAGGCGGTCATCGCCGCCACCAGGCTCTGGGTCCAGAGATCAAGTTCCATAATCAATCAGCCTTATCAGCTTTACGGGCAGAAGCGTTACGACGCACCGGCGCGACATGCGCCGAGCCATTGTTCACGGCGATCATCAGCGCCTGGCTCCAACGGCCGAGCAGGCTGAACAGATCGCCCGCGCCTACCTGACGGTTGGCGGTCTTGAGGACCCGGCCCAGGCAGGCGTCGTCGTCGCGGTCTTTGCCGGACGGCGAGGCCTTGAGCAGGTCCCGCAGGGATTCTTCAAACGGATCGTGCATGGGCACCTCGCGCAATGTCTGTCAAAGACGAGACGCTCATAGGGCGGGTCACATGAACAATCTGCGCAAATGTTGTAGGAAATTTCAAGAAAGTGCCCCTATACCCAGCGAAGACGGCGAAACAGCCACCATTGGCCCAGGGCCAGCACGAGCACCAGCAAGCTGGCATAAAGGAAGCCATAGGGGTTTTCCGAACCCGGAATGCCCCCCACGTTGATGCCCAGCAAGCCGGTCAGAAAGCTCATGGGCAGGAAGATACAGGTGATGATTCCGAAGCGGTACATGGTCTTGTTCATGCGTTCGCTCAGGCGCCGGTCCTCGCTTTCAAGCACCAGCGCCACGCGCTCGCGGGTCAGTTCCAGCTCTTCGAGGTAGCGGATCAGGCTGTTGTTGAGCTCGTTCCAGTAGTCGGCATCGTCCGGCGCGAACCATGGCCATTTGTTGCGCGCCAGCTGCGCATAGATTTCCCGCTGCGGCGCCAGGAACCGACGCAGGCCGGCGGCGCGCCGCCGCATCTGCTGCAGGCTGCCGTGCTCAGGCGTATACCGTTCGTCGGATTCGAGTTTTTCTTCCTCTTCATCCACCACTTCGGACAGGTCCGACACCAGCGCCTGGACCTTTTCGGTCAGCAACTGGGCCAGGCTCAGCAACAGCTCGGAGGCCGTGGTCGGGCCACGCCCCTCGTCCAGTTGCTGAAGCAGCTCGTCGGTGGCGCGCAGCGGCCGCAGGCGCAGCGAAATCACCCGCTGCGCCTGGGCGAAGATGCGCACCGACACCATGTCTTCGGGTTCGGCGCCCGGGTTGAGGTTGACCCCGCGCAGAAACAGCAACATCTGCGCATCCGGTAAAGGCACCAGGCGCGGCCGGGTGTTTTCCTCCAGCAGCAGGTCACAGGCGAAGGGGCTCAGGCCGCTGTCATGGCGCAGCCAGGTCTGGGTTTGCGGGTGGCTGCGATCCCAGTGCAGCCACAGGCTCTGCTCCGGCTGCAACTGCAGATCGTCCAGTTCGGTTCGAGCGATCGAACGCGCACCGCCCTTGCCATCGAGTACCAGGGCATGCACCAGCCCCCACTGCGCGTTTTCTTCCTCGAACATCCCTACCCCACGCACCGTCAGCGAAAATTACTCGGGCATCTTCAACGGGCTGGGCGACACGATGACACCGTTGTTGTCAGCGTACACGTACTCCCCCGGCCGGAAGGTCACACCAGCGAACGTGACCACCACATTCAGGTCACCAATGCCGCGCTTGTCGGTCTTCATCGGGTGGCTGGCCAGCGCCTGCACACCCAGATTGGTTTGCGCCAGCGCATCCACGTCACGCACGCAACCGTAGATCACCAGCCCTTCCCAGCCATTCTTGGCGGCCTTCTCGGCAATCATGTCACCCAGCAGCGCCCGGCGCAGCGAACCGCCGCCGTCGACCACCAGCACCTTGCCCTTGCCATCCAGGTCGGCTTGCGCCTTTACCAGCGAGTTGTCCTCGAAGCACTTGACGGTGACGATCTGACCGCCGAACGAATCGCGGCCGCCGAAGTTGCTGAACATCGGCTCCAGCACCTGCACCAGGTCCGGGTAGGCGTCACACAAGTCGGGGGTAAGGTAATGCATGGGAAACTCCTGTCGATGGCCAATTGAATGGAAAGCGGATTTCACACGTTCACTGAAAAGACGAAGCCGGCGCACCGGCGTTTAACCAAGGCTACACGCCGACGGGCTGCGGGTCACCTGTCTCGGCCGGGGCCAGCATGGCCTGCGGGTCGCTCAGCCAGCGTTCCACCAGCGGCCACACCTGGGCCTGGGCCGGTTTGCTGACCAGCATATCGACATGACCGAAATTGTCGAAGCCTTCCTCGCGCCCCAGCCGCACGAAACGCTTGTGCTCGCTGCCTATTTGCTCGAACAACTTGCGACAGGCCCACACCGGGTCCTGGTGATCTCCGGCCCCAGCCACCGCCAGCACTGGCACGCGCACCTCGGCAAGCCCGGCCCACCAGTCGCTCTGCTTGTCGCCAAAGCGTCCGAACAGGCCGAACCAGCGCATGCTTTCCAGCGCCAGGCCGATGGGCTCATCTTCGGGCCCGCGCTTGAGCCGCGAACCTGACAGGTGTGCAAAGCGCTTGAGCAGCAGGCGCCCGCCCCACTCCACCGGTGGGATTTTCAATGGCCAGTAGGTACGGCTGACCTGAGTGCCGAAAAAGGCCGCACTGGCGACCTGCTCCTGGGCCAGGTAAGCCCCGCCCAATGCTGCCGCCAGCGTGGTACCGCCCAGCGAGTGGCCAAGCCAGTGCGGGGTGCGCCCGCTCACCTCGCACACGAACGCGGCAATTGCCGGCAGATCGTAACGGGCATAGTCCGCCACACGGTTGTGGCGGTAGTCGCGGTTGCGGGGTGACAGCCCATGGCCGCGCATTTCCGGTATCCACACGTCGAAACCGGCGCGTGCCAGGGTCGCGCCCAGGCCGATACCGCGCGGCGAGAACCAGAAGCGCCGGTTGGAAAAGCTGCCATGCAACAGGATGACCGGGGCACCGCGCACCTCGCTCTGGTCGGCCATGCCAAGGCGTGTCAGCGCCAGCTCGACCGTACGGTCGGGGCTGTTGCCGGCCTTGAGCCGATACACATCTTCGCTGAGGTCGCCGCGCCGCTCGGCACTGAGCAGGGCAACGGGAAAAAGAGTACTGCTGCTTTGCATAGGTTACTTGCACAAAAAAGGGCGAGCCCATCACTGGATCACGCCCTGAAAATCCGTTGAAGCGGCCGCCCGACGCCTCCTGGCTGGCGGCCGCTCCTCTTCAGCGCATCAGGCCTGGGCCTGGCCCTCGGCCAGGAAGAACCAGGTTTCGAGCACCGAGTCAGGGTTCAGCGAGACGCTTTCGATGCCCTGCTCCATCAGCCACTTGGCCAGGTCAGGGTGGTCGGAAGGGCCCTGGCCGCAGATACCGATGTACTTGCCGGCCTTGTTGCAGGCCTGGATGGCGTTGGCCAGCAGCTTCTTGACCGCAGGGTTACGCTCGTCGAACAGGTGCGCAATGATGCCGGAGTCGCGGTCCAGGCCCAGGGTCAGTTGGGTCAGGTCGTTGGACCCGATGGAGAACCCGTCGAAGTACTCGAGGAACTCATCGGCCAGGATCGCGTTGGAGGGCAGCTCGCACATCATGATCACACGCAGGCCGTTGACGCCACGGCCCAGGCCGTTCTCGGCCAGCAGGTCGACCACCTGGCTGGCTTCGCCCAGGGTCCGTACGAACGGCACCATGATCTCGACGTTGGTCAGGCCCATTTCGTCGCGCACGCGCTTGAGTGCACGGCACTCGAGCTCGAAGCAGTCACGGAACGATTCGCTGATGTAGCGCGAGGCGCCACGGAAGCCCAGCATCGGGTTTTCTTCTTCCGGCTCGTACAGCTTGCCGCCGATCAGGTTGGCGTACTCGTTGGACTTGAAGTCCGACAGGCGCACGATGACCTTCTTCGGCCAGAACGCTGCGGCCAGGGTGCTGATGCCCTCGACCAGCTTCTCGACGTAGAAACCGACCGGATCGCCGTAGCCGGCAATGCGCTTGTCGACGCTTTCCTTGAGCTCGGCCGGCAGGCCGGCATAGTTGAGCAGTGCCTTGGGGTGCACGCCGATCATGCGGTTGATGATGAACTCCAGGCGCGCCAGGCCGACACCGGCGTTGGGCAACTGGGCAAAATCGAACGCGCGATCCGGGTTGCCGACGTTCATCATGATCTTGAACGGCAGGTCGGGCATGGCATCCACCGAGTTCTGGCGAATGTCGAAGCCCAGCTCGCCTTCGAAGATGAAGCCGGTATCGCCTTCGGCGCACGACACGGTCACGCCCTGGCCATCCTTGAGCAGCTGGGTGGCGTTGCCGCACCCGACCACCGCCGGAATGCCCAGTTCACGGGCAATGATCGCGGCGTGGCAGGTACGCCCGCCACGGTTGGTGACAATGGCGCTGGCGCGCTTCATCACCGGTTCCCAGTCCGGGTCGGTCATGTCGGACACCAGCACGTCGCCGGGCTGGACCTTGTCCATCTCCGAAACGTCCTTGATGATCCGCACCTTGCCGGCGCCGATGCGCTGGCCGATGGCACGGCCTTCCACCAGCACGGTGCCGGTTTCCTTGAGCAGGTAGCGCTCCATGACGTTGGCCTGGGCGCGGCTCTTCACGGTTTCAGGGCGCGCCTGCACGATGTACAGCTTGCCGTCGTCACCGTCCTTGGCCCACTCGATGTCCATCGGGCACTTGTAGTGCTGCTCGATGATCATGGCCTGCTTGGCCAGCTCGCTGACCTCTTCGTCGCTCAGGCAGAAACGGGTGCGGTCGGCCTTGTCGACATCGACGGTCTTGACCGAACGACCGGCCTTGGCCTCGTCGCCGTAGATCATCTTGATGGCCTTGCTGCCCAGGTTGCGGCGCAGGATGGCCGGGCGCCCGGCTTGCAGGGTGCCCTTGTGCACGTAGAATTCGTCGGGGTTGACTGCGCCCTGCACGACGGTTTCGCCCAGGCCGTAGGCGCCGGTGATGAACACCACGTCACGGAAACCCGACTCGGTGTCCAGGGTGAACATCACGCCGGCGGTGCCGGTTTCTGAACGCACCATGCGCTGCACGCCGGCCGACAGGGCCACCAGCTTGTGGTCGAAGCCCTGGTGCACGCGGTAGGAAATGGCGCGGTCGTTGAACAGCGAGGCGAACACTTCCTTGGCCGCGCGGATCACGTTGTCCACGCCGCGGATGTTCAGGAAGGTTTCCTGCTGCCCGGCAAACGAGGCGTCCGGCAGGTCTTCGGCAGTGGCCGAGGAACGCACGGCAACAGCCATGTTCGGGTTGCCCTGGGACATTTCGGCGAAGGCGGTACGGATTTCGGTGTTCAGCCGCTCGGGGAATTCGGCTTCCATGATCCACTGGCGGATCTGTGCGCCGGTGCGGGCCAGGGCATTGACGTCATCCACATCCAGCGCGTCGAGGGCGGCATGGATCTGGGCGTTCAGGCCGCTCTGCTCGAGAAAGTCACGATACGCCTGAGCCGTAGTGGCAAAGCCGCCGGGGACCGATACACCGGCGCCCGCGAGATTACTGATCATCTCTCCGAGGGATGCGTTCTTGCCCCCCACATGCTCTACATCATGGACGCCGAGCTTATCGAGGGAAACTACGTACTCTACCAAGGTGATCTCTCCACTAACTGTGTTGGAAAAGCTCATGACGCCGGTCAGTTCGCTGTGACCGTACCGGGCGTTTGTGGCCTGGACCTGGAAAATAAGTGAGAATGCCGACCAGGGATGTTCGGCAAACCGAACGTATCATATCCAAGAATCGTCACCAGCTTAAGGCCCAAGGCGCAAATGAAACGATCTGCTTTCTTTATTTCCGACGGCACCGGCATCACTGCCGAAACGCTGGGACAAAGCTTGTTGGCACAATTCGAGAGCATCGGGTTCAACAAGTTCACGCGACCGTACATCGACACCGTGGACAAAGCGCGCACCATGGTACAGCAAATCAATACCGCCGCAGAACGCGACGGCGTGCGCCCGATCATCTTCGATACCATCGTCAACCAGGATATCCGCGAGATCCTGGCCACCTCCAACGGCTTCATGATCGACATCTTCTCGACCTTCCTGGCGCCGCTGGAACAGGAGCTGACCGCCCATTCGTCGTATTCGGTGGGCAAATCGCACTCGATCGGCGGCAACTCCAACTACATGGAGCGCATCGAGGCGGTGAACTTCGCCCTGGACAACGACGACGGTGCGCGCACCCACTACTACGACAAGGCCGACCTGATCCTGGTGGGCGTATCGCGCTGCGGCAAGACCCCCACCTGCCTGTACATGGCCATGCAGTTCGGCATTCGCGCAGCCAACTACCCGCTGACCGAAGACGACATGGAGCGCCTGCATCTGCCACCGGCCTTGAAGAACCACCAGCACAAGCTGTTCGGCCTGACCATCGACCCCGACCGCCTCACTGCCATTCGCCACGAGCGCAAGCCCAACAGCCGCTACGCCAGCTTTGCCCAGTGCGAGTTCGAGGTGCGCGAAGTGGAGAACCTGTTCCGGCGCGAGAACATTCCCAACATCAACTCCACGCATTTTTCGGTGGAAGAGATATCCGCCAAGATCCTGGTGGAGAAAGGCGTGGAGCGGCGCTTCAAGTAAGCCGCCCGGCCGGCCTTGCCGGCGCAACGGCCCACCCCGCCAAAAGAAAGCCCCGGCACAGGCCGGGGCTTCTTTTTACCTGCTACACACTCACGACGGCACCGCCGCCGACTGCCCGCTCAGCGCCAGGTCAACCAGCTCGCGGTTGGCCACCGCATACATGGCGTAATCGGTGCCGGTGGCCGCACGCAGCTCATCGAGCATCGCGCGCCAGCGCTCCACCATCACCGCATGCTGCGCCAGCCACAAGGCTACCCGCGCATCCATGTCGGCAGGCGCATCGACCATCTGCAACACGGAGATGGTGATGGCGCGCTGCTGCAGGTCGATGTCATCGCGAAACGCTTCACGTGCCAGTGCCTGCCAGTTGTTCTCCACCGGCAGGTTGCTGATTTCCTGCAGGTACCAGGTCAGGTCCAGCGCGCTGCCCACGGCGAAGAACGCCTTGGCCACCTCGGCCGGGTCCTGGCCGGTCACATCGGAAGCCTCGATGATCGGCAACAGGGTGTACAGGTGCGTAGTGCCAGCCACCATGCGCGCCAGCAGCTCCGGCACGCCGGCTTCGACGAAGCCCTGGTAGCGGGTCATCCAGCGCTCGCGGGTCGGCCCCTCCAGCAGTTCGTCCAGCTTGAGCCCCAGCGCCGCGATCTTGGGCCCGAAGTGGGCCACGTCACGCCCGGCATCCTGCTCGTTGCGACGGCTGCGCAGGAACCAGCGCGTGGCCCGGCGGCCCAGGCGCATCAGCTCGTCCATCAGCGTCAGCTGCACTTCGGCGGGCACCAGGTAGTCCAGCGCCTCGATCTGGCGGAACCAGTGCGGCAGGTGGAAGATGTCGCGCACGATCACGTAGGCACCGGCCACGTTCGCCGGGCTCATGCCCGTGGACTCCTTGAGCCGCTGCACGAAGGTGATGCCCATGTTGTTGACCAGGTCGTTGGCGATCTGGGTGCTGACGATCTCGCGCTTGAGGCGATGGCGACGCATGGCCTCGGCGAACTTGTTCACCAGCGACGGCGGGAAGGCCGTCTCCATGTCGCGGGTCAGGTAGTCGTCATCCGGCACCAGCGACTGCAGCAGGGCTTCCTTGAGGTCGATCTTGCTGTACGAGATCAGCACCGACAGCTCGGCCCGGGTCAGGCCCTGGTTGGCCGCAATGCGCTCGGCCAGTTGCTCTTCGGTAGGCAGGAACTCGATGGCCCGGTCCAGCTTGCCGCGACTTTCCAGGTCGGCCATCAGGCGCTTGTACTCGGAAATCCGCTCACGCGCCCGGCGCGCCGCCAGCGACAGTGCCTGGGTCTGCTTGTAGTTGTTGCCCAGCACCAGCGCAGACACTTCGTCGGTCATGCTGCCCAGCAACTGGTTGCGCTGCTTCTCGGTCATGTCACCGGCCTGCACCACCTCGTTGAGCAGGATCTTGATGTTGACCTCGTGGTCGGAGCAGTCCACGCCACCGGCGTTGTCGATGAAGTCGGTGTTGGTCGCGCCGCCGTTGAGGCCGAACTCGACCCGACCCAGCTGGGTCATGCCCAGGTTGCCGCCCTCGCCCACCACCTTGCAGCGCAGCTCGTTGCCGTCCACGCGCAACGCGTCGTTGGCCTTGTCGCCCACATCGGCGTGGCTCTCTTCGCTGGACTTGACGTAGGTGCCGATGCCGCCGTTCCACAGCAGGTCGACCGGCGCCTTGAGCAGCGCATTGAGCAGCTCGGTCGGGGTCAGCTTGTCGGCCTCGATGGCAAAGCGTTCCTTCATCTGCGGGCTGATGGCGATGCTCTTGGCACTGCGCGAGAAGATCCCGCCACCTTCGGACATGATGCTGGTGTCGTAGTCGCTCCAGGCCGACCGCGGCAGGTCGAACAGGCGCTTGCGCTCGGCAAAGCTGCTGGCAGGCTCCGGGTTCGGGTCGATGAAGATATGCAGGTGGTTGAAGGCAGCCACCAGTTGCAGCTTGTCGGACATCAGCAGGCCGTTGCCGAACACGTCGCCGGCCATGTCGCCCACACCGACCACGGTGATCGGGTCCTGCTGCACGTTGATGCCACGCTCGCGGAAATGACGCTGCACGCCAACCCACGCACCACGGGCGGTAATCCCCATCTTCTTGTGGTCGTAGCCGGCCGAACCGCCCGAGGCAAAGGCGTCGCCCAGCCAGAAGCCGTAGTCGATGGCGATGCCGTTGGCGATGTCCGAGAAGGTCGCGGTGCCCTTGTCGGCCGCCACCACCAGGTACGGGTCGTCATCGTCGTGACGCACCACGTTGACCGGCGGCACCAGCACGCCGTCCTTGAGGTTGTCGGTAATGTCCAGCAGGCCGGAAATGAAGATGCGGTAGCAGGCGATGCCTTCGGCCTGGATATCGTCGCGGCTGCCGCCCAGCGGCAGGCGGCGCGGCAGGAAGCCACCCTTGGCGCCCACCGGCACGATCACCGAGTTCTTCACCTGCTGCGCCTTCACCAGGCCCAGCACTTCGGTACGGAAGTCCTCTTCGCGGTCCGACCAGCGCAGCCCGCCGCGTGCCACGTTGCCAAAGCGCAGGTGCACGCCCTCGACCCGCGGCGAATACACGAAGATCTCGAACTTGGGCACCGGCTTGGGCAGCTCGGGAATCAGCCTTGGGTTGAACTTGAAGCTGAAGTACGACTTGGCCTGGCCATTGGCGTCGGTCTGGTAGAAGTTGGTGCGCAGGGTGGCCTTGATCAGGTCCAGGTAGCGACGCAGGATGCGGTCTTCGTTGAGCACCTGCACGTCGTCCAGCGCGCTCAGGATCGCCTGTTCCAGGCGTTGCTGCTTGTCGTCCAGGTCATCCCCGGCCAGCTTGCGCGCCAGGTAGAAGCGGGTCTTGAACAGCCGGGTCAGCTCGCGGGCGATGTCGGTATGGTTGTTCAGGGTGCTGGCGATGTAGCCCAGGTCGAAGCCCAGGCGAATCTGCTTGAGGTAGCGGGCATAGGCGCGCAGCAGCGCCACGTCGCGCCACGGAAGGCCGGCGGTCAGCACCAGACGGTTGAACGCATCGTTTTCGGCGTCGCCGTTGACGATGTGCACGAAGGCGTCCTGCAGGGTGTCGTTGAGCTGCTGGATATCCAGGTTCAGGCCTTCGCTGTAGGTGAAGGCAAAGTCATGAATCCAGAACTCGCGGCCATTGCTGTGGCGAAGGCGGTACGGGAACTCGCCCAGTACGCGCAGGCCCAGGTTTTCCAGGATCGGCAGCACGTCCGACAGCGCCAGCGGGGTGTCGGCGTGGTACAGCTTGCAGTGCAGCTGCTGTTTGCCGGCCTGGGTCAGCGGCTGGTAGAAACTCATCACCAACGGCTTGCTGTCGGACAGGGTCAGCAGGTGCTGCATGTCCACCACCGCCGAATGCGCGGCAAAGCGCTCGCGGTAGCCGGCCGGGAAGCCTTTGGGGAAGTCGGCCAGCACATTGGTGCCCTGGGCCTCGCCGAAGCTCTCGACGGTCAGGCTGGCATAGTCGTCCTGCCACGAACGGCAGGCCTGCACCACTTCGTTTTCCAGCTGCTGGGGGTCGATGTCGATGCGGTTTTTCGGGTCGACTCGCAGAATCAGTTGCACGCGGGCCAGCACCGACTCGGAGAAGAAGGTCCAGAACTCGCAGTCGCTGGCCTTCAGGCGCTCCATCAGCACCTGCTGGATCTTCTGGCGCACCTCGGTGGAATAGATGTCGCGCGGCACATAGGCCAGGCAGTAGCAGAAGCGCCCGTAGGGGTCCTTGCGCAGGAACACGCGAATCTTGTTGCGCTCCTGGATCTGCACGATCGACATCACGGTGCTGAACAGCTCATCCACCGGGGTCTGGAACAGGTCGTCGCGCGGCAGCACCTCGAGTACCTGGGCCAGCTCCTTGCCCAGGTGGGCCTTGGCGTCGAAGCCCGAACGGCGCTCCACTTCGGCGACCTTGCCGCGAATGTACGGGATCACCCGCACACTTTCGCCATACACCGACGAGGTGTACAGGCCCATGAAGCGGCATTCCTTGATCACCTTGCCGTCGGCGTCCAGCTGGCGGATCGACACGTAGTCCGGGTAGGCCGGGCGGTGCACGCGGCTGGGGTGCGCGGCCTTGGCGAACGACAGCAGCAGCGGCTCGTTGAGGTAATTGACGGCGTAGTCTTCGATGCGCAGGTCGTCGGCGCTGAGGCCGCTGCGCAGGCGGCGGGTCAGGCCGAGGAAGGACTGCTCGTCATACTCCAGCTGGCCGCCCTGGGCGTCGGCCTTGACCACGAACTCTTCGTAGCCCAGGAAGGTGAAATGGTTGCTCACCAGCCATTGCAGGAAGCTCTTGACCTCGTCCTTCTCGGCAGCGGCCGGGGCGTAGGCCGTGTGGTCGATCAGCTCGAGCAGCTCGCGCACCTTGGCCTTCATCGGCTCGAAATCGGCCACCACCACGCGCACTTCGGCCAGCACCTGCTCCAACTCGCGGGCCAGCAGGTTGAGCTCGGCGGCATTGGCGCAGCGGTCGATCTCCAGGTACATCAGCGATTCCTGCAGGATGCCCTCACCCTGGGTGCCCTTGGGCAGAATCTCCAGCAGCTCGCCCTTGGCCCCGCGACGCACGCTGAGCACGGTGGTCTGCAGGGTATGGATGCTGTAGCCGCGGCGGTTGAGCTCGGTACGCACCGAGTCGACCAGAAACGGCAGGTCATGGTGCAGCACTTCCACGGCCGTGTGGGTGGACTGCCAGCCGTGGCGTTCGTAATCGGGGTTGTAGACCCGAACCTGGGGTTCGGTGTGGTCGAAGCGTTCGATGATGCGCCAGGCCGAGAGGGTGCAGCCGGCCAGGTCGGAGAGGCGACGCTGGGTCAATTCGTCAAGAGAGATGATGCCAAAGAACTGCTCGGCAAACAGCGCCACTTGTGGCAGTGCCTGTTCCCCGATGTGCTGCGCCAGGGCCGCCTGCAGTTGATGCTGGAAGTCGGCTTTGCTGGCTGCGGTGAAAAACGCCATCTGTGGTACTCCGCTTGGGCTTGTTATTGAGTGAAGCGTCGCGCACATGCCGTCATGCTCGGATCAACCATAGCCAACCACACGCTGGGTGTCGTCGGGTTGTCCATCGACAGGGCAGCTTAACGACTGGCCGGTCACCCCTGCTTGCGATGCTGCGACATATTCGGTCAATCAGCGGCAGGCGGCGATTTATCCATTGACCGAAGACTGGCACACTCGCGTTTCACTTCTTGACCACCGAGCCGTCCATGCAACTGACCACCCCCCTGCTCTTCGCCACCCCCTGCGATGATGAAGAAGACAACATGGCCACCCTGTGCTGCCACAGCGACAAGGGCCAGATGTTCCTCATGACCCGCTACCCGGACGAAGACACGGTGGACATCACCCTGGATGACGAACCGAGCACACTGGACGGCATCAAGGTCACCCTCAGTGCCAGGCGCCTGCTGATCGAAGTGGCACCGGGAGACGCCGACGTGTTCAACGGCGCCGATCATCTGGAAATCACCCTCAGCAGCGACGGCACCGACCTCGCCGAAGTCGAGCAGACCCTGCAGAACATCCTCAAGGGCACCGGCACCTACGTCAGCGAGCTGTAACCCCGTCAAGGAGCCCCCATGCCCCAGCCGATCTTCGACGCCCACTGCCACATCATCGACCCGCGCTTCGCGCTGGTGCCCAACAACGGCTACCTGCCCGAGGCCTTCACCACCGAAGACTACCTGGCGGCCGTCACGCCGCTGGGCATCTGCGGCGGCGCGGTGGTGTCGGGCTCGTTCCAGGCCTTCGACCAGGGCTACCTGCTGGCCGCCTTGAAACAGCTGGGCCCAGGCTACGTGGGGGTGACCCAGGTGCCGGCCGGCATCAGCGATGCCGAGCTGCTCGCGCTGGATGCCGCCGGCGTGCGTGCGCTGCGCTTCAACCTCAAGCGCGGCGGCTCGGCGCAGGCCGATCAGCTCGAAGCCATGGCCCTGCGCGTGTTCGAGCTGGCCGGCTGGCACGTCGAGCTGTACGTCGATTCGCGCGAGCTGGGCGAGCTGACCCCGCTGCTGCGCCGCTTGCCGGCAGTGAGCATCGACCACCTGGGCCTTCGCCGCGAAGGCCTGCCGGCGCTGCTGCAACTGGCCGAGGCAGGTGTGCGCATCAAGGCCTGCGGCTTTGGCCGGGTCGATTTCGACGTGGCCAAAGCCCTGCGCGACATCGATGCCGCCAACCCCCACGCCCTGATGTTCGGTAGCGACCTGCCCTCCACCCGCGCACCGCGCCCGTTCGACCCGGCCGATATCCAGCTGATCCGCCACACGCTGGGCAGCGCCAGTGTCGAGCGCGTGCTGTGGGGTAACGCACGGGCGTTCTATCGCCTGCAACCCCAGGCACATTCTTGACAACATGCAACTGCACGGGCATTGTCTGACAACCTGACCTACTGGTTTTATCCTTCATGCTCGAGCTTCAACGCCCCGACACCCTGGTGGAACGCGTCGTCAGCGCCATCCGCAACGAGATCGACTCGGGGCGCCTGGCTGCCGAAGCACGCCTGCCCACCGAGCAGCAAC
Organism: Pseudomonas sp. VE 267-6A; assembly: GCF_024126555.1. Taxonomy (NCBI): domain Bacteria; kingdom Pseudomonadati; phylum Pseudomonadota; class Gammaproteobacteria; order Pseudomonadales; family Pseudomonadaceae; genus Pseudomonas; species Pseudomonas sp. VE 267-6A. The sequence goes on along the minus strand of NZ_JAMYBY010000002.1, from coordinate 42,616 downwards.
TGGCCGAACAGCTGAATGTCAGCCGCTCGGTGGTGCGCGAGGCGATCTCCCAGCTCAAGGCCGATGGCGTACTGATCGCCCGGCGCGGGCTGGGCTCGTACATTTCGCAGAACCCGACCGGCACGGTGTTCCGCTTCCCCAGCAACAACGGGCGCAGTGCCGACCTGGTGCAGATGTTCGAAGTGCGCCTGTGGATCGAAACCCAGGCCGCTTCGATTGCCGCCCAGCGCCGCGACCAGGCAGACCTGGCGCGCATGGCCAAGGCCCTGCAGGAAATGATCGACAAGCGCAGCCAGTTTGACGTGGCCGCGGCTGCCGACGTGGAGTTTCACCGCGCAATTGCCGAAGCCAGCAAGAACGACTATTTTGTCGCCTTCCATGACTTTCTGCGCGGCCAGCTGGCTGCCGCGCGCAAGACCGCGTGGGAGAACTCGGCGGCGCATTCGGTGGGCGGCTCGGCCGACGCCAATCGCGAACACCAGGCGCTGTACCAGGCGATTGCCGACGGTGACCGCCACCGCGCCGCGGCCTGCGCCGAAGCGCACCTGCGGGCCTCGGCCAAGCGCCTGAAGCTGGACCTGCCAGCCATGGAATGAACATCACGTGACGGGCGCTGCGGGTCAGCGCCTTTTTCTTCGCACTACTTAGTCTGACAACCTGATAACCAGATAAGAATACCAAGGTGACCCCTGCATGATTTACGACTACTGCATCATCGGCGGCGGCATCGTCGGCCTCGCCACCGCCATGGCGCTGCTCAAGCGCCAGCCTGGCGCCTCGCTGGTCATCCTGGAGAAGGAAACCACACTGGCCCGGCACCAGACCGGCCATAACAGCGGGGTCATCCACGCCGGCATCTACTACGCACCCGGCAGCCTCAAGGCCGACCTGTGCAAGCGCGGCGCCCAGGCCACCAAGGACTTCTGCGACACCCACGCCATCAAGTACGAGGTGTGCGGCAAGCTGCTGGTGGCGTCCAACCCGCTCGAGGTGCAACGCATGCAGGCGCTGTACGAGCGCTCGCAACAGAACGGGCTGAAGGTCGAGCGCCTGGATGCCGCCGAACTGCGCCGTCGTGAGCCGAACATCGTCGGCCTGGGCGGGCTGTTCCTCGATGCCACCGGCATCGTCGACTACAAGCAGGTGTGCCAGGCCATGGCCAAGGTCATCCAGGCCGCCGGCGGCGAGATCTGCCTGGACACCCGCGTGGCGGCGATCGCCGAAAGCGGCGACAGCGTCACCATCAGCAGCGAAGACCGCGTATGGCGCGCCAGGCAACTGGTCGCCTGCGCCGGCCTGCAGTCGGACCGCCTGGCGGCGCTGGCCGGGGTCAGGATCGACCACCAGATCATCCCGTTTCGCGGCGAATACTTCCGCCTGCCAGCCACCAAGAACCAGATCGTCAATCACCTGATCTACCCGATCCCCGACCCGGAGCTGCCGTTTCTGGGCGTGCACCTCACCCGCATGATCGACGGCAGCGTCACTGTCGGGCCGAATGCGGTGCTGGGCCTGGGCCGCGAGAACTACGGCAAGTTCTCGATCAACTGGCGCGACGTGGCGCAGTACGCCAGCTTCCCCGGCTTCTGGAAAACCCTGTGGAACAACCTCGGTTCGGGCACCACCGAGATGAAGAACTCCCTGTTCAAGCGCGGCTACCTGGAACAGTGCCGCAAATACTGCCCTTCGCTCGAGGTCGACGACCTGCTGCCCTACGAGGCGGGCATCCGCGCCCAGGCAGTGGTGCGTGACGGCACCCTGGTGCACGACTTCCTGTTCGCCGAGACCCCGCGCATGGTCCACGTGTGCAACGCACCGTCGCCGGCAGCCACCTCGGCCATCCCGATCGGCGAAATGATCGCCGACCGCCTGCTCACACCACGCTGATCCGCATTGCTGCACGGGCGCCCGCCGCCCGCTTGAAAATAACTACAAAGACCAACAAGGAATCTCTCGATGTCGGTACATGAAGCGGTCACCACCGCAACCGAAACCCCGGAACAGAACAGGAAGCGCCTGCGCAAGGTCGCGGCGGCCACCATCTTCGGCTCGATGCTGGAGTGGTACGACTTCTACCTGTACGCCACCATGGCGGCCATCGTGTTCTCGAAGATCTTCTTCGACGCCAGCAACCCTCAGGTTGCCTCGCTGCTGGCCTTCTCCACCTTTGCCATCGGCTTTATCGCCCGCCCGTTCGGCGGCGTGCTGTTCGGCTACCTGGGCGACCGTTTCGGGCGCAAGCAGGTACTGGTGGTGACCTTCTGCATGATGGGCCTGTGCACCACCCTGATCGGCCTGATCCCCAGCTACGCCAGCATTGGCATCTGGGCGCCGATCATCCTGGTGCTGGTGCGCATCATCCAGGGCCTGGGCGCGGGCGCCGAGCTGTCCGCCGCGGCCGTGACCAGCTACGAACATGCCAGCGAAGGCAAGCGCGGCAGTCAGGGTGCCTGGCCTGCGCTGGGGCTCAACCTGGGCCTGCTGCTGTCGTCGCTGACCGTGTACCTGCTGACCATGAACGGCAACGACTTCCTGCTCTCGGGCGGCTGGCGCATCCCGTTCATCTGCAGCATCGTGCTGGTGGGCGTGGGCTTCTGGGTACGCCGCAGCATTCCGGAAACCCCGCAGTTCGCCGAACTCGAGCAGGCGCCGAAAAAAGCCAAGGTGTCGCCGCTCAAGGCGCTGTTCAAGAACGACCTCAAGGGCCTGGCCGTGGTGTTCTTCGTGGCCATCGGCTACAACGCCCTGAGCTATATCTTCAAGACCTTCTCGCTGGCCTACCTGACCCAGTTCAAGGGTGTGGAGGCCCACGTGACCTCGCTGTCGGTGACCATTGCCAGCCTGGTGGCGATCGTGGCGGTGCCATGCTTCGGCTGGTTGTGCGACAAATGGAGCAGCAAGGCCGTGCTGATCATGGGCGGTCTGTTCTCGGTACTGTTCGCGTACCCGTTCATGGCCCTGCTCAACACCGCCGAGCCGCTGATGATCTACATCGCCATCGCCATTGGTACCGGCCTGCTGGCGCCGATGATGTTCGCCCCGCAGGGTTCGTTCCTCAGCCGCCAGTTCCCCACGGCCACGCGCTCATCGGGCTTTGGCACCGGGCGCGAGATCGGCACCGCGGTGGCCGGTGGCCTGGCGCCACTGGGCGGCCTGGCACTGGTGGCCAGCTCGCCGACCCATTCGACCGACGGCGTGGTGGCGATCCTGGCGATTGCCGCAGTGTTCGTGGTGGTGTTCGCCCTGTGTGACCAGGGGCGCAAGCACTCCAGCTTCAAGAACTGACTCGCCTGGCTAATCATCGCGGGTCAAGCCCGCTCCCACAAGAACAGCGCCGACCTTGTGGGAGCGGGCTTGACCCGCAATGGCGGCACCGATGATTTGTGATCTGCGCTCAAATTTACCCACCCACCATTAGTCGCCACACCCCCGGATGGATTAAAGTATCAGCCCCTGCCCGGGCGTTGTTGCCCTCCCCCCCGGGCGCACGCCCAGGAACCGTCCCGATGGAACATCGTGAAGCGCTCATCGCGCTGCGCACCTTTCTCTCCACCCAGATTCTTGGCCAGGAAAAACTGGTCGAGCGCCTGCTCATCGTGCTGCTCGCCGATGGTCATATGCTGGTGGAAGGTGCGCCGGGCCTGGCCAAGACCAAGGCCATCAAGGAACTCGCCGAAGGCGTCGAGGCGCAGTTCCACCGCATCCAGTTCACCCCCGACCTGCTGCCCGCCGACATCACCGGCACCGAAATCTATCGCCCTGAAACCGGCAGCTTCGTGTTCCAGCAGGGTCCGATCTTCCACAACCTGGTGCTGGCCGACGAAATCAACCGCGCCCCGGCCAAGGTCCAGTCGGCCCTGCTCGAGGCCATGGCCGAGCGCCAGGTCAGCGTGGGGCGCAGCACCTACGAGCTGTCGCCCCTGTTCCTGGTGATGGCCACGCAGAACCCCATCGAGCAGGAAGGCACCTACCCGCTGCCCGAAGCCCAGCTCGACCGTTTCCTGATGCACGTGAAAATCGGCTTTCCCGATGCCGCCGTGGAGCGGCGCATCCTGCAGCAGGCGCGCGGCGAGGCGCTCAACGGCGAAACCAAGCCCGAACGCCGGGTCAGCCAGCAGGCGATCTTCGCCGCACGCAAGGAGATCCTCGGCCTGTACATGGCCGACGCAGTGGAGGAGTACCTGGTGCAACTGGTGATGGCCACCCGCACCGGTGCCAAGTACGACGCCGAACTCGGCGACTGGATCGCCTACGGCGCCAGCCCGCGCGGCTCCATTGCCCTGGACCGCTGCGCACGCGCCCACGCCTGGCTGGCCGGACGCGACTTCGTGAGCCCCGAAGACATCCAGGCGGTGCTGTTCGACGTGCTGCGCCACCGCATCATTCTTTCGTTCGAGGCCGAAGCGGCCGGTATCGACCAGGACCGGGTGATCCAGCGCATCCTCGACGTCGTCGCCGTGGCCTGAAGCCATGCCTCTTTCAGCGCAGGCCGAGCCCGGCATCCGCATCGGCCTTTCCGAGCTGATCGAGATGCGTCATCGCGTGCGCGAGGTGCAGCTGTTCTCCGCCCCTGGGCAACGCAGCCCGCTGGTGGGCCTGCATCACTCGCGCCTGCGCGGGCGCGGCGTGGACTTCGACCAGGTGCGCGTTTACCAGGCCGGCGACGATGTGCGCAACATCGACTGGCGAGTCACTGCCCGCACCCAGGAGCCCCACACCAAGCTGTTCCACGAAGAGCGCGAGCGGCCCATCTTCATTTTGGTCGAACAGAGCCGACGCCTGTTCTTCGGCTCCGGGCTGATGTTCAAGTCGGTACTTGCCGCCCAGGCCGCCGCCCTGATCGGCTGGGCCGCGCTGGGCCACAACGACCGCATCGGCGGCCTGGTGTTCGGCGACAACGAGCACTATGAAATCAAGCCACGGCGCAGCAAGCAGAGCCTGCTGCAACTGCTCAACCGCCTGGCGCGGGTCAACCAGTCGCTGCACACCGAGGCCCAGCCCCAGGGCGACAACCTCAACATCGCCCTGCGCCGCGCCCGCGAAGTGCTGCGCCCGGGCAGCCTGGCCATCGTGATCTGCGACGAACGCGCGCTCACCCCCGGGGTGGAGCAACAGATGAGCCTGCTGGCGCGACACTGCGACCTGCTTCTGCTGCCGGTGTCCGACCCACTCGACCACGCCCTGCCCGCCGCCGGCTTGTTGCGCTTTGCCCAGCGCGGCGCACAGCTGGAGCTCGATACCCTGGATGCCAACCTGCGCAAGAGCTATCGCCAGCAGAGCGAGACACGCATCGAACGCTGGGAACTGCTGGCCCAGAAACTGCGCGTGGTGCTGATGCCCTTGAGCACCCAGAGCGAAATGATCGAGCAACTGCGCGAATACCTCGACCCGCAACGCTCGGGTAAAAGCCGATGAACCCACTGGACGCACTGCAACCGCTGATCGCCCCCGCCCCCATCGGCGCGTGGCCGCCCGCGCCGGGCTGGTGGGTGCTGCTGGCATTGCTGCCCGTGCTCGCCTGGGGCCTGTGGCGGCTGCGTCACTGGCGCCCGCGCAAGGCTCCGCTGCCACGCGCCGAACAACCGCTGGAACCGATCCGCATCGCCGCCCTGGCAGAGCTGGCGGCGCTGCCCAAGCCCTACGACGGCGCACCGGCCGGTGCCTGGCTGCAGCAGATCAACGCCCTGCTCAAACGCCTGTGCCGCAACCACTACCCCGACAGCCACAGTCACACCCTCAACGGGCGCAAGTGGTTGGCGTTTCTCGACAACCGCTGCCCGGCCGCCGGCCTGACCCGCTGGATGGTACTGGTGGAAGGCGCCTACAAGCCCGAGTGCCGGCTTGACGACAAGGCCATCGCCGGGCTCAACCAGGCGGTCGACACCTGGATTCGCAAACATGTTTGAACTGGCCTGGCCGTGGGTCTTCGCGCTGTTGCCGCTGCCGTGGCTGGCCCGTCTGCTGCTGCCGGCCGCCGACAGCGGCGAACCGGTGCTCAAGGTGAGCTTTCTGGACGAACTCGAAGGCCTGGCCGGGCGTCGCGCGCGGCTCAACCTGCCGACCTGGCGCCAGCAGGCGCCGTTCGTGCTGGTGTGGCTGCTGTTGCTGTGCGCCGCCGCGCGCCCACAATGGCTGGGCGAGCCGCTGCCGGTGGCCGCCAGTGGGCGCGACCTGCTGGTGGCGGTGGATGTATCCGGCTCGATGGACTTCCCCGACATGCGCTGGGACGACGAGGACGTCAGCCGCCTGACCCTGGTCAAGCAACTGATGGGCGACTTTCTGCAAGCGCGTGAAGGCGACCGCGTGGGGCTCATCCTGTTCGGCAGCCAGGCCTACCTGCAGGCCCCGCTGACGTTCGACCGACGCACCGTGCGCAGCTTTCTCGACGAGGCGCAGATCGGTATCGCCGGCAAGAACACCGCCATTGGCGATGCCATCGGCCTGGCGGTCAAGCGCCTGCGCATGCGCCCTGCGCAAAGCCGCGTGCTGATTCTGCTGACCGATGGCGCCAACAACGGCGGGCAGATCCATCCGCTGACCGCCGCGCGCCTGGCCGCCCAGGAAAGCATCAGGATCTACACCATCGGCATCGGCACCGACCCGGACGAAACCGGCACCGCCGGCATGCTCGGGCTCAACCCGAGCCTGGACCTGGACGAAGCCTCGCTCAGGGAGATCGCCGAGGTCACCCACGGCGCCTACTTCCGCGCCCGCGACGGCAACGAACTCAACGCCATCGGCCAGACCCTCGACCGCCTCGAGCCGGTAGCCCAGCAACCGACCCAGGCGCGTACCGCGCATGCCCTGTACAGCTGGCCGCTGGCCCTGGCGCTGGGCCTGAGCGTACTGCTGGTGGTGCGCGATCGCTGGCCCGACAACCTGCTGCAACGCCTGCTGCGCCGGCCGCACTTTCTGCAGCCGCACCCCGAATGGCGCGAGCGCCTCAAGCGCCTGCGCCTGCGGAGGCGTCGATGATCGAGCTCTGGCCCCAATGGTTGCGCCCGGCCTGGCTGTTGCTGCTGCCGCTGCTCGGCTGGCTGCTGTGGAAGCTGTGGCACCGACAAAAGCGCGCCGGACGCTGGCAGATGATCCTGCCCGCGGCGTTCCATGCCGTGCTGCTGGGCGGCGGCAATGGCCGCGACAGCAAGCTGCCGTGGATCGCCCTGGGCCTGGCCTGGCTGCTGGCCGTGCTGGCCCTGGTCGGCCCCAGCTGGGAGCGCCTGGAAGAGACCCGCCAGCGCGCCGCCGACCCGCTGGTGGTCATGCTCGAACTGACCCCGCAGATGCTCGCCGACGACACCCCGCCCAACCGCCTGCAGCAGGCCAGACGCAAGCTGCTCGACCTGCTCGAACACCGCCGCGACAGCCAGACCGCGATCATCGTGTATGCCGGCAGCGCACACACCCTGGTGCCGCTGTCCGACGACCTGGCCACCAGCCGCAACCTGCTCGACGCCCTGGACCCCGCCATCATGCCGCAACCTGGTCAGCGCGCCGACCTGGCGGTACGCAAGGCGCTGGCACTGCTGGCCCAGGGCGCGCTGGGCCAAGGGCGCCTGCTGCTGATCGGCTCCTCGCTCAGCCCGCAGGAACGTCAGGGCATCACCCAGGCACTGGGGCGTCATGGTCCCAAGCTGCTGATGCTGGGCGTGGGCACCCCCGAAGGCGCGCCGGTCAGGCAGACCAACGGCGAATACCTCAAGGACGCGGACGGGGCAATCCTGGTTCCGCGCCTGGACAGCGCCGAGCTCAAGGCCTTCATCAACAGTACCGGCGGGCGTTACCGCAAGGCGCGCATCGACGACCTCGACCTGCGCGGCCTGGGCCTGTTCGACAATCCCCAGGCGCTGCGCGCCGACGGCCAGACCCTGCAACTGGACAGCTGGGCCGACCAGGGCTACTGGCTGCTGATCCCGCTACTGCTGCTGGCCGCCTGCGCTGGCCGGCGTGGCTGGCTGTTCTGCCTGCCGCTGCTGCTCGGCCTGCTGCCGCAACCGAGCTACGCCTTCACCTTCAACGACCTGTGGCTGCGTCCCGACCAGCAGGGCCAGCGCCTGCTCGAACAGCAGCGTCCGGCCGAGGCCGCCCGCCACTTCGAAGACCCGCAATGGAAAGGCATGGCGCTGTACCAGGCTGGCGACTATGCTGGCGCCGCCCGTGAATTCGCACGGGCCAGCAGCGCCAGCGCCCATTACAATCGCGGCAATGCCCTGGCCCGCAGCGGCGAACTGGAGGCGGCCGTGGATGCCTGGGAGCAGGCCCTGGAGCTGGAGCCCGAGCTGGAAGCGGCCCAGGCCAACAAGGACCTGGTAGAGCAAATGCTGCGCCGCCAGCCCGAACAGCCCCAGCAATCGCCGGCCACCGAAGACCCGCCTCAGGGCCGGCCCGACCTGCCGACCGATTCGGCCAGCAACGGCCAGCAATCGAACAGCAGCGACAGCAGCCAGGGCGATGCCAAGGCCGGCGCCGGCGAAGACACCGCCACCGCGCCAGAGCACGCGCACAACGCCAGCGAGCCGCCGGACGAAGACACCACCCGGCCACCGCAGCGCCCCGTCGACAGCAGCCTGGATGCCGAGCAGCGCCAGGCCCTGGAACAATGGCTGCGCCAGATCCCGGACAACCCGTCCGAGCTGTTGCGCCGCAAGTTCTGGTACGAACAGCAACTGCATCAGGAAAGCCCCAAATGATCCGCGTCTGCGCCCTGGTTTTCAGCTTCTTGTTCGCCCTGCAGGTGCAGGCGGCGACGCTGCTCGCCAGCGTCGACCGCAGCCGCCTGATCGCGGGCGAAACCCTGGAGCTGACCCTGGAAATCGAAGACGTGACCCAGTTCGGCAAGCCCGACCTGACCCCGCTGCAGGCCGACTTCGAAGTGCGCGACACGCGCCAGGTCAACAGCCTCAAGAGCCTCGACGGCCAGACCCAGGCCAATACCCGCTGGATCATCACCCTGCGCCCGCGCCAGAGCGGCACGGTCCAGGTGCCGGTGCTGCACCTGGGCGAGGCGCAGAGCCAGCCGGTGACGTTGCAGGTACTGCCGGCCGAGGCGGCCAGCGACATCAGCCAGGCGCCGGTGAGCATCGATGCCAGCCTGGACGCAGACAGCGTGTACGTGCAGGCCCAGGCCGTACTGACCCTGCGCATCTACCACTCGGTGTCGCTTTACGATGACAGCAGCCTCAGCCCGCTGGTGATCGCCAATGCCCGGGTCGAACCGCTGGGCGAGTCGCGCACCTATGAAAAACTGATCAACGGCGTGCGCTTTGGCGTGATCGAGATGCGCTACGCGATCTTCCCCCAGCAAAGCGGCGCACTGAGCATACCCGCCCTGACCTTCAGCGCCACCAGCGCCGACGAGCCGGCCCAGGGCGACAGCGGCGCGGCACGTGGCAAGCAGGTACGGGTCAGTTCCACGCCGCTGCCCTTGCAGGTGCTGCCGATACCGGCCGAGTACCCCGCCGACCAGCCGTGGCTGCCGGCACGCAGCCTGAGCCTTGAGGAACGCTGGAGCCCGGACCCTGCGCAGACCCCGACCCAGATCGGCGACTCGCTGACGCGCAGCGTGATCCTCAGCGCCGACGGGCTGTCCAGTGCGCAACTGCCACCGCTGCCCGCCACCGAAGTCAACGGCCTGCGCCGTTACCCGGATCAGCCGCAACTGCGCGAAGAGGTCAGCGAACGCGGGCTGGTAGGCCTGCGCGAGGAACGCGAGGCGCTGGTGCCGACCCACAGTGGCGCACTGGAACTGCCGAGCCTCGAGGTGGTGTGGTGGAACACCCGCGAACAGCACGTGGAGCGCACCAGCCTGCCGGCGCGCGGGTTGAAGATCGAAGACAACCCCGCCCTCACGGCAGACACCCCGGCCAGCGTCGTCAACCTCGAGAACCGGCCGCTATGGCCGTGGCAACTGAGCACGCTGCTGCTGGCCCTGACCACCCTGCTCGGCTTCGCCCTGTGGTGGCGCGCACGCTCGCAGCCGGCGGTATTGCGTGCGGCGCAGAGCGGGCCGAGCCCGCGCACCCTGCTCGACGACCTCAAGCGTGCCTGCCAGGCCAACGACCCGCAGGCCACCCGCCAGGCGCTGGATGCCTGGGCCCGCCAGCAGCCCGAGACCCTGGCCGAGATGGCGGCGCGCTTCGTGCCGCTGTCGGATGCGCTGGACGGGCTCAACGGCGCGCTCTACAGCGAGAGCGGGCAATACTGGCAGGGCGATGAACTGTGGCGGGCGATCGGCACCATTCCCGCAGCCGAGCAGGCGCAGCCGAGCGCCGCCGAGAACGGCAGCCTGCCGCCGCTCTATCCCAAATAACGCGGCGCCTGCGCAGGGGCTATCGCAGCCCCCAAAACCTGCCACCCGCGTTACCATAGCCGGCTACCGGCTCGACCTTCACGGGACTTCCAATGCGTCTGTTTCACACCTCCGACTGGCACCTGGGGCAAACCCTGCATGGCCAGGAGCGCGACTTCGAACATGCCTGCTTTCTCGACTGGCTGCTCGGCCAGCTCAAGCTGCGCCAGCCTGACGCGCTGCTGATCGCCGGCGACATCTTCGACACCGTCAATCCGCCGGTCAAAGCCCAGGAGCGCCTCTACGACTTCATCGTCCAGGCCCACGAACAGCAGCCCAGGCTGAACGTCGTGATGATCGCCGGCAACCACGACTCCGGCTCGCGCATCGAATTGCCCGCACCGCTGATGCGCCGTCTCAGGACCTACGCCCTGGGTCGCGTGCACTGGCTCGACGACGGCCAGCTCGACAGCGAGCGCCTGCTGGTGCCGCTGACCAACGCCAAGGGCAAGGTGACCGCCTGGTGCCTGGCCCTGCCCTTCCTGCGCCCGGCCGAAGTCACCGGTGCGCACCTGGGTGACGACTACCTGCGCGGCATCGGCCAGGTGCACGAATGGCTGATCGAGGCCGCCCTCAAGCAACGCAAGCCTGGCCAGGCGCTGATCGCCGTAAGCCACGCACACATGGCCGGCGGCTCGGTATCAGAAGACTCCGAGCGCAGCCTGATCATCGGCAATGCCGAGGCCCTGCCCGCCAGCCTGTTCGGCAGCCAGATCAGCTACGTTGCCCTGGGCCACCTGCACAAGCCGCAGAAGGTCAACCGCGAAGACCGCATCCGCTACAGCGGCTCGCCGATTCCGCTGTCGTTCTCCGAAATCGGCTATCAGCACCAGATCCTCGAAGTCGAACTCGACGGCGCCACCCTGACCAGTGTCGAACCGCGCCTGATACCGCGTGCCGTGCCCCTGCAACGCCTGGGCCCGGCGCCGCTGGTGGAGATTCTCGAACAACTCGGGCAACTGCCCCAGGTCGACCTGCTCGACGACCCGCAACGCCAGCCCTGGCTGGAGGTGCGGGTGCGCCTGGACGAACCGCAGCCCGACCTGCGCCAGCAGCTCGAAGCCTGCCTGCAAGGCAAGGCCGTGCGCCTGGTACGCATCGCCGCCGAATACGCCGGCACCGGCGCCAGCGACGGCGAGGATGACACCCGCCTGATCGAGCTGGGCCAGCTCAGCCCCCACGACCTGTTCAGCCGTGCCTGGGAACAGGCCTACGGCACCAGCGTCGACGAACAGACCCTGGCCGACTTCGCCCTGCTGTTGCAGGACGTGCAGCAGGAGGAGGAACAGCCATGAAGATTCTTGCCATTCGCCTGAAGAACCTCGCCTCCCTGGCCGGCCCGTTCGAGATCGACTTCACCTGCGAGCCGCTGGCCAGCGCCGGCCTGTTCGCCATCACCGGGCCGACCGGGGCCGGCAAGAGCACCCTGCTCGACGCCTTGTGCCTGGCGCTGTTCGGCGCGGTGCCGCGGCTGAACAACATCGGCCGCGAGACCAAGCTGCCCGAGATCGACAGCGAAATACTCACCAGCGACCCGCGCACCCTGCTGCGCCGCGGCACCGGCAGCGGCTTTGCCGAAGTCGACTTCGTCGGCATCGACGGGCGCCATTACCGCGCGCGCTGGGAAGCCAACCGCGCCCGTGACAAACCCACCGGCAAGTTGCAGGGCAGCCGCCAGAGCCTGCACGACCTGGACAGCAACCAGTTGCTGAGCAACCAGAGCAAGCGCGAATACGAGCAGATGATCGAGGCCCGCCTGGGCCTGAACTTCGAACAGTTCACCCGCGCCGTGATGCTGGCGCAGAGCGAATTCAGCGCGTTCCTCAAGGCCGACGACAAGGAACGCAGCGAACTGCTCGAAAAGCTCACCAACACCGCCATCTACAGCCAGCTGGGCCGGCGCGCCTACAGCAAGAGCAAGGAGGCCGAAGAGGCGCACAAGGCGCTCACCGACCAGGCCCAGGGCGTGATGCCGATGGCCGAGGAGGCACGCGCCGAGCTCGACCAGCGCCTCGCCGAGGCGCAGCGCCAGCTCAAGGCCGAACAGGCCCGCCTGCGCCTGCTCGAACAGCAGCGCAGCTGGTTCGCCGAACTCAAGCAGTTGCAGGACCAGCAGGCCGCCGCCAGCGAGCAGTTGCACAGCGCGCAGCAACAGTGGACGCAGTTGCAGGGCGAACGCCTGAACCTGAGCCGCCTCGAACAACTCGCCCCGCAGCGCCATCAGTTCGCCCGCCAGCGGGAGCTGGCCAGCCAGCTCAGCCCACTGGCAGCGAGCATCCAGCAGCAACGCCAGCAGCAGGCCGCGTTGCAGCAACGCCTGCAGCAGCTTGAACAGGCGCAGCAAGCCGCCGGTGAGCACCTGGCCACGGCCCTGGCCCGGCAGACCGAGTGCGCGCCGCTGCTGCGCCAGGCCTTCGCCGAGCAGCAGACGCTGGCGCGCCTGGAGCAGGAGCTTGACCAGCGCAACGTTCAATGCCAGCACGCCGAACAAGCCAGTCGCCAAGGCCAGCAGCAGATCCAGGCGCTGATCGAGCGCCAGCAGCTCACCCACCAGCGCCTGGCCCAGGTCGACGAGCAGTTGAGCCAGAGCGCTCACCTGGCCAGCATCGGTGATGCCTGGAACGCCTACCGCGCCCAGTTGCAGCAACTGATGCTGGTCGGCAACCGCCTCAGCCAGGGCCGCGAGGAGCTGCCCGGCCTGCAGCAGCGCGCCGATGAGTGCGCACGCCAGTTGCAGGCACACCGTGAAAGCCTGGCCCTGCTCTACCACGAGGCCGGCGCCGAGCCCGAGGCGCTGGCCGAACAGATCGACCTGCTCGGCACCCTGCTGCAGGACAACCGCAAGCAGCAGCGCGCCGTCGAAGAGCTGTCCCGCCTGTGGGCCAGCCAGCAGGAGCTGACGCAACGCGCCCAGGCCCTGCGCGAGCGCCAGCAGGCAGCCCAGCAACAGCGTGAAGGCCTGATCGCCGAAGGCCTGCAGGGCAAGACCGAGCTGACCGCCGCCGAACAGGCCCTGCAGGTCACCCGCCAGGTGCTCGAACGTCAGCGCCTGGCCCGCAGCGCCAGCGTCGAGGAACTGCGCGCGCAGTTGCAGGACGACCAGCCCTGCCCGGTGTGTGGCAGCCAGGAGCACCCCTATCACCAGCCCGAAGCCCTGCTGCAAAGCCTCGGCCGGCACGACCAGACTGAAGAGGCCGGCGCCCTGCAGGCGGTGGAGGCGCTCAAGCTCAAGCTCGACGAACTGCGCAGCACCCTGGGCGGCGTGAATGGCCAGATCAAGGAGTACCTGCACCAGCAGGAACAACTGGCCGTCCAGCAGCAGGCACTGGCTCCTGGCCTGGAGGCGCACGCGCTGTATGCGCAACTCTCGGCACAGGATGTGGGCGAGCGCTCGGCCTGGCTGGAGCATCAGCTACGCCGCCTGAACGACGACATCGCCCGCGACGAGCAACGCCTCGCTACCCTGCTGACCCTGCAGAAAGACGCCGCCCGTGTGCAGCAGCAGGTGCAGGCGAGCGTCGAGGCGAACCAGCAGGCCGCGCAGCACCTCAGCCAGCAACAGCATGCGCTGCAGGCCGACGACGAACACCTGGAGCAGGCGCTGGCCGGCTTTGCCACGCTGCTGCCAGGCGACATTCTCGACGCCTTGCGCCAGGAGCCCGCCGCGACCTTCCTGCAACTGGACCAGCAACTGGCCCAGCGCCTGGAGCTGCTGGGCCGGCAAAAGGACGAGCAGCAGGAGCACGCCGAGCGTCAGCAGCAGCTTGAAAAGACCCAGGTGCAGCAACAGGCGCTCGAACTCAGCCATCAGGCCGTGCAGCAACAGGTCGATGCACTGCGCACCCAGCAGCAACAGGCCCGCGACGCCCTGACCGCGCTGATTGGCGAGCATGCCGGTGCCGAGCACTGGCAGCAGCACCTGGAACAGCAGGTGGAGGCAGCGCGCAGCGCGCAGGCAACGACCGGCCAGCAGTTGCAGCAGGCCCAGGCCCAGGCCATCGAGCGGGCTGCCGAACTCAAGGCAGACGAACAGCGTCTGGGCGCCCTGGAGCAGGAAAGCCAGCAGCTCGACCACGCCATCGGGCAATGGCGCCAGGGTCACCCGGAACTCGACGATGCCGGGCTGGACCAACTGCTGGCGGTGGATGACGAGCAGGTCAGTCAACTGCGCCAGCGCCTGCAACAGGCAGAAAAGGCCATCGAGCAGGCCGGCGTGCTCGTCGCAGAGCGCGAACAGCGCCTGCAGCAGCATCAGGCCCAGGCCAGCGGCGAGGTACCCGCCGAGCAGTTGGAGCAGGCGCTGAGCGAGCTGCAGCAACACCTGGTGATCAGCGAACAGCAGTGCGCCGAACTGCGCGCCGAGCAGGCCGACGACCAGCGCCGGCAACTGGCCAACCAGGCCCTGGCCGAGCGCATCGCCCAGGCCTATGCCCAATGGCAGCGCTGGGCACGCCTGAACGCGCTGATCGGCTCGGCCACCGGCGACGTGTTCCGCAAGATCGCCCAGGGCTACAACCTCGATCTGTTGGTGCACCACGCCAACGCCCAGTTGCGCCAGCTGGCGCGGCGCTACCGGCTCAAGCGTGGCGGCAGCGCGCTGGGGCTGCTGGTACTGGATACCGAGATGGGCGACGAACTGCGTTCGGTGCACTCGCTGTCCGGCGGCGAGACCTTCCTGGTGTCGCTGGCACTGGCGCTGGGCCTGGCCTCGATGGCCTCGAGCACCTTGCGCATCGAGTCGCTGTTCATCGACGAAGGCTTCGGCAGCCTCGACCCGGAGTCGCTGCAACTGGCCATGGACGCGCTGGACGGCCTGCAGGCCCAGGGCCGCAAGGTGGCGGTGATCTCCCACGTGCAGGAAATGCATGAGCGGATCCCGGTGCAGATCCAGGTGCGGCGCCAGGGCAATGGGTTGAGCACGGTGGAGGTCAGCGGATGATCCTGTATTCGTTCCGCCGCTGCCCCTACGCGATGCGTGCGCGCATGGCCTTGCGCTACGCCGGTTGCCCGGTGCAGATCTGCGAAGTGAGCCTGAAAGCCAAGCCGGCCGACATGCTGGCGCTGTCGCCCAAGGGCACGGTGCCGGTGTTGAGCGTGGACGGTGAGGTACTGGAGGAAAGCCTGCAGATCATGCACTGGGCGCTGGCCCGGCATGATCCGCAAAACTGGGCGCTGCGGGACGACCCGAACGCAGCGCAGCAGGCCACGCAACTGATCGAGCGCAATGACACGCTGTTCAAGCAGCAGCTCAATCACTACAAGTATGCCGAGCGTTACCCGGAGCAGTCGCGCGAGACGTATCGTGCGCTGGCCGAGGCGGTACTGCTGGACCTGGAACAGCGCCTCGAGCGGCAGGCCTACCTGGTGGCGGCGCACCCGAGCATTGCGGACGTGGCGCTGATGCCATTCGTTCGCCAGTTTGCCGGGGTCGAGCCGGACTGGTTTGCCACAGCGCCCTACCCGCGCTTGCGCGTGTGGCTGCAGGGGTGGCTGGAGTCGGCGCTGTTCAAGGCGATCATGGCACGCTGACCAGCGAAGGGGCCGGTACTGACGCTACAAGGTCAGCACCGGAAACGATCAGTGCTGGACCTTGTGATCCAGCGCCGCATAGAAATTCGCGCTTTGCTGCAGGTACTTCTGGGTGTAGCTCGGGGTGGAGGATTTTTTCTCGCGGATCTCGACCTGGGCGCCGGCAGGCAGCACCACGGAGGCAGAAATGGCCGAAGCCGCGATAACCGAAAAAAGATTGAAGTTCATGGCAATGCCCTCGAAAGCGTCAGGTTGAAGTGGCCGGTTGGGCCGTGGTTCAAACCTACGCCGCTGCCGGCGCACTGAAAAATTCATTGCGCCAGTAGCGAATATCAAGGCGATTGATAGTTCAGTCGACGAACTTGAGGTCCGAAGGCGATTGCAGTGCCAGCGTCTGCACCACCTCGCCCAGCAGGCCGGTCTGCGCATCGCGCCGGATCACCACGATCTGGTTGCTCTGCTGGTTGCCGACCAGCACGTAGCCCCCGGTCGGGTCCAGGGTGAACTCGCGCGGGTGATCACCCTCCACCGAACGGCGCTGCACCTGGCGCAGGCTGCCATCCTGACGGTCGATGGCGAACACGATCAGTTCGTTGCGGGTGCCGCGGTTGCTCACGTACACGAAGCGCCCGTCGGCGGACACATGCACCGCGCTGGCCGCCTTGGCCGCGGCATCGGCCTGTTCGGTCAACGGCAGGATCTGGCGCTGGCTCAGCGTGCCGTCGTGGTAGTCGAACACCACCAGCTGTGCACTCATCTCCAGGGTCAGGTAGGCATGCTTGCCGTTTGGACCGAACGCCAGGTGACGCGGCCCGCTGCCCGGCGGCAGGACGACCGGGGTTGCCGCGCCCAGTGGCCGGGTCGGAGTCTGGGGCTGGTAGCGGTAGCCGATCACCTGGTCGGCGCCAAGGTCGCTGGCAAACAGGTATCGCCCGTCCGGGGACGGCACCACCGAATGCACATGCGGCCCGGCCTGGCGTTCGGGGTTCACCCCGCTGGCCACATGGCGCACCTGCTGCACCGACGCCGACAAACGGCCATCGGCAGCGACCGGCAACACGCTGAGGCTGCCGCCCGGCTCAGGCTTGACGCCGTAGTTGGCCACGAACAGATAACGCCCATCCAGGCTCAGGCTCGAGTGGGTCGGTTCGTCACCGTCGCTGGACACCTGGCTCGACAGGCTCAGTTCACCGCTGTCATGCGCCCGGGCAAAGCTGCTGACCTGGCCCTGGCCGTCACCGTTCTCGTTCACCGCGAACACGTTGCGCCGGTCCGGCGACAGCGTCAGCCAGGACGGGTTGCTGCTTCTGAGCACTTGCAGGGGCGTGGGGTCGAGCTGGCCGCGCTGGCTGTCGAAGCGGTAGCGGTAGATCCCGTCATGGGTGCCCACCAGCAGTTCATGGCCGTGGGCGTTGAGCGTCAGCGCCATGGCACTAGCGGTCAGCAGGGACATCAGCTGGCGTTTCATCGTCGTCCTCTTCAGAAGCGCGCAAGGCACTCATGCAGACTAGTTGATGCTCGCCCGTGTCGTCGCTGAGCTGCCAGTGCTCGCCGGCAAGCGTCGCGTTGCCGATCTGCTCGGGGCTGAACTGCCATTTCTTCAACGCACGGCCGTCCATCAATTCGATGCGCAGGCCCGTATCGTCGAAGGTGAAGTCGAATGCGTGCAGGCCATCGATCAACAGCATGTCGCAGGATTCAAGGGCTTGGGCAAGGGTGGTCATGGGGGGGTATCCCTGATTAAACACGCATGATACCCCAACCTTAAAAGCATCGCGGGTCAAGCCCGCTCCCACAAGGACCGCGGTAGCCATTGTGGGAGCGGGCTTGACCCGCGATGAAAACGACGCAGTGTGTCAGTGCGCGAAAATCGACTTGCTCTGGGTGCCCGCCATCTTCTCCGGCTTGATCAGGAAGCGTGCCAGCGCCGGCAACAGCCACAGCGCGCCGAACATGTTCCACAGCAGCATGAAGGTCAGCATCAGGCCCATGTCGGCCTGGAACTTGATGGCCGAGAAGATCCAGGTGCACACCCCGATCGCCAGGCACAACCCGGTGAACAGCACCGCCTTGCCGGTGGAGCGCAGCGTCTGGTAGTAGGCCTCCTGCAACGGCAGGCCGGCGCGCAGGAAGCTCTCCAGGCGGCTGTAGATGTAGATCCCGTAGTCCACGCCGATGCCCACGCCCAGCGCCACCACCGGCAAGGTCGCGACCTTGACGCCGATGCCCATGAACGCCATCAGCGCGTTGCCCAGCACCGAGGTCAGCACCAGCGGCAGCACGATGCACAGGGTGGCAGCAAACGAACGGAAGGTGATCATGCACATCACCGCCACGCACAGGTACACCAGGATCAGGATGGTCAGCTCGGCCGACCGGATCACCTCGTTGGTGGCGGCCTCGATCCCCGCGTTGCCCGCCGCCAGCAGGAACTCCAGGCCCTCCTGGTCATGCTCGGCAGCGAACGCCTTGACCGCATCCACCACGCGGTCGAGGGTCTCGGCCTTGTGGTCGTTGAGGAACACCAGCACCGGCGCCAGCGAACAGTCGGCGTTGTACAGGCCCTCGGCACGCGACACCGAGGTGTTGAGGATGTCCGGGTTGCGCGACAGGCTCTCCCATTTCAGGTTGCCCTCGTTCATGCCCTTGATCATCTGCTTGGACACGGTCACCAGCGAGATCGCCGACTGCACCCCGGGGGTGTTCTCCATCTTCCACATCAGCTCGTCGACCGGCGCCATGGTCTTGTACACCGAGCAGCCTTCGGTCGGGGTCTTGACCATCACCACCAGCACGTCGGAGCTGGTGGAGTAGTTGTCGATGATGAAGGCGTTGTCCTTGTTGTAGCGCGAATCCGGACGCAGCTCCGGCGCACCCTGGTCGAGGTCGCCGATCTTCAGGTTCTGGCTGTACCACAGGCCGCCACCGAACATCGCCAGCGCCAGCAGCACCGACACCGGCGCCACCTTGGGGCTGGCGAAGCTGGACAGCAGGCGCCAGAACGGATGCTCGCGGGTCGCATCCTTCTTGCTGCGTTCGATGGCTTTCTTGCTGATGCCCACATAGGAGATCGCCACCGGCAGCAGGATCAGGTTGGTGAACACGATCACCGCCACGCCGATCGAGGCACCGATGGCCAGTTCACGGATGACCCCGATGTCGATGATCAGCAAGGTGATGAAGCCCACCGCATCGGCCAGGATGGCGATCATGCCCGGCAGGAACAGCTGGCGGAAGGTACGCCGCGCCGCAGTCAGCGCGTTCTCGGCCTCGCTGGACTGCAAGGCGATGCCGTTGATCTTCTGCACCCCGTGGGAGATGCCGATGGCGAAGATCAGGAACGGCACCAGCATCGAATACGGGTCGAGCCCGAAGCCCACCGCGTGCATCAGCCCCAGTTGCCACACCACCGCCACCAGGGTGGTGATGAGCACGGCAATGGTGCTGCGGATGCACCAGGTGAACCAGTACAGCAGCACCCAGGTGATCACCAGGGCGATGCCGAAGAACATCACCACCATCATCAGGCCGTCGATCAGGTCGCCGACCTTCTTGGCAAACCCCACGATGTGGATCTTGACGTTGGGGTTCTGCGCCTCGAACTTGTTGCGGATCAGGTCTTCGAGCTGGTGCGAGAACGCCTGGTAGTCGAGCTTGATCTGGCGCCCCGGGTCGTTGGGGTCGGGGTAGGATTCGAGCAGCGGCACATCGACGATGCTCGACTTGAAGTTGTTGGCCACCAGCCGGCCGACCTGACCGGACTTGAGCACGTTGTTGCGCAGTTGCTCCAGGCTGTCGGGCGAACCGTCGTAGGTCTGCGGGATCACCTCGCCACCGGCGAAGCCCTCCTCGGTCACCTCGGTCCAGCGCACGCTGGGGCTCCACAGCGACTTGAGCGCCGAACGATCGACGCCAGGAATGTAGAACACCTCGTCGTGGATCTGGCGCAGGGTCTCCATGTACGCCTTGCTGAAGATGTCACCGTCCTTGGCCTCCACCGAGATCCGCACGGTGTTGCCCAGGTTGGCCAGGTCGTTGCGGTGCTCGATCATGTTCTGGATGAACGGATGCTCCAGCGGAATCATCTTCTCGAAGCTGGTGGACGGGCGAATCAGCATGGCCTGCCAGAACAGGAACAGGCTCACCAGCACACAGATGCCGATCACCGCCGGGCGGTTGTTGAATATCAGGCGCTCGAGCAGGCTCGCCTTGTCCTGGTTGTGCTGCATGTTGAACGACTCCTGACTGCTCATGGTTGCGCCCTCGCGGCGCCGGTGGCGGTAGCCAGGCGTGCCCCGCCCTGGCCGACCAGGATCAGCTGCCCATCGGCCTGGCCGCTCACGCCCGAAAGGGCGATACGGTCGGGCCGGTTGAACACGCTGAAGCTCTGGCCGTCATCGGTGCTGCGCAACACGCTGCCGCCGTTGCCCACCAGCACCAGGCTGCCGTCTTCGAGTAGCGTAGCGCTTGCCAGGCCGAATTCGAGCGCACCGCGCTCGCCCTGGAGCGCGATGGCCTGCCAGGTGCTGCCGAAATCGCTGGAGCGGTACAGGTTGCCGCGCAGGCCGTAGACCAGCAGGGTATCGGCGCGGGCGGTACCGATGGCTCCGAACAGCGAGCCCTCGTAGGGGCCGTCGAGGTGTTCCCAGGTCTGCCCGGCATCGCGGGAGCGGAACATGCTGCCCTGCTCGCCCACGATGAACAGGCCCGCGTCCTTCACGGCAGCGATGCCATTGAGGTGGTACTGATCGGGGTTGTCGAGGCGCTCTGCGACGTCCTGCCAGTGCGCGCCGCCGTCGGTGGTTTCGAACAGGCTGCCATAGGCCCCCACGGCCAGCCCGTGCCGGGTGTCCTGGAACCAGACATCCAGCAGCGGGGATTCGCGGGACGGGTCTTCGAACTGTTTGCTCCAGGTGGCGCCGCCGTCGCTACTGGCGAGGATCTGCGCATCATGGCCCACTGCCCAGCCGTGCTTGGCATCGGCGAAGTACACGGCAGTGAGCAGTTGGCGGCTGGGGACGCGGGCCTGGGTCCAGCTCTGGCCCTGGTCGTCGGAGAAGAGGATATGCCCGCGTTCGCCCACCGCCACCAGGCGCGGCCCGGCCTTGGCGATGTCGATCAGCAGGCTGTGGGAGGCCTTGTTCGAGGTCTGTGAATACACCGTCTGCGGTGTCGGGCCGTCATCGGCAGCCCCGGCGGTTGCGGCGAACAGCCCCAGGCCCAGGCTCAGCAAGACGCTGGCCGTGAATACATTCATAGTCCTCTCCCACATTATTGTTATTCGGTGCTACTGGCGGGGCTGGAAGCGGCAATCTAGAGCCCCGCGAATGCTGGCCTCAAGCTAGCAGGCTTTGGAAATGGATGACAACGTACAACGCGTTATGTTTTGTTAAGCGCGGCCTCTGGATCGTGGATGTCGCGTTGTCCGCCCGCACCTTCATCATAAAAAAGGGGGCTGCCCCGAAAAGGCCAGCCCCCTGTTCAACCTGCCCTCAACCTCAGGCCAGGCTCTTGCTCACTACCTCGAACACATCGCTGGACAGCCCGCCCGAGCCGCGGATGCGCTCCAGCTCGGCCTTCATCAGCGCCTGGCGCGCGGCATCGTACTTGCGCCAGCGGGTCAGCGGCGCCAGCTGGCGCGAGGCGATCTGCGGGTTGAAGCCGTTCAGTTCGATCACCAGGTCCGCCAGGAAGCGATAACCCGAGCCATCGGCCGCATGGAAGTTGACCAGGTTCTGCCCGGCGAACGCACCGATCAATGCGCGCACCTTGTTCGGGTTCTTCAGGGTGAACGCCGGGTGCTCCATCAACGCCCGCACTCGCGCCAGGCCGCCCGGCAACGGGCTGCCCGCCTGCACGCTGAACCACTGGTCCATCACCAGCGGGTTGTCCTTGAAGTGCTCGGCAAAACTTTGCAGTGCCCTGGCGCGCTCGTCCTGGAACGGCGAATTGACCAGCACGGCCAGTGCGGTCAGGCGTTCGGTCATGTTGTCGCACGCCTCGAACTGCTCGAGCGTCGCCTCCAGCACCTGCGCCCGGCCCGTGAGCATCAGGTACGACAGCGCGATGTTCTGCAGGCTGCGCCGGGCAAAGTGCTCGGCCTCGGCCACATAGGCGGTTTCGCGCGAGACCGCACGGTTGGCCTGGTAGCGCGCCCACAGCCCGTCGAACAGTTGCTCGGCCAGTTGCTGGCGGGCAAAGTCGCGGGCCGCGTGAATCGCGTCCACATCGGCCACTTCGCTGATTTCGGTGAGGTAGGCCTCACTCGGCAGCGAGAGCATTTCGGCGACCATGGCCTGGTCGAGTGCCTCGTTGGCCAGCACGCTGCCCAGGGCAGTGACCAGGCGCTGATCGAGCACCAGGGCTTCACCGCGCTGATGCTGCGCGATCAGTTCCTGCAAGACCTGAACCGACAGTTGCTGGCCGGCTTCCCAGCGATTGAAGCCATCGCTGTCGTGCTGCATCAGGAACATGAGTTGGTCGCGGTCGTACGGGAAGCTCAGCTTGACCGGCGCACTGAAGCCGCGCAGCAGCGACGGCAACGGCCTGGCGGCCACGTCGACGAAGGTGAAGGTCTGCTCGGCCTCGGTCACCGACAGCACCCGCGTGGTCGCGCCCGCCTGCGTTTCGCCTTGCAGGCGCAGGGCAATGTCGTTGCCCTGGGCATCGAGCAGGCCCAGTTCGACCGGGATCACGAACGGCTGCTTCTCGACCTTGTCCGGGGTTGCCGGGCAGCTCTGGCTGAAGGTCAGGCTGTAGGTCTGGGCAGCGGCGTCGTAAGCCTCGCTGACGTTCAGGCGCGGCGTGCCGGCCTGGCTGTACCAGCGCTTGAACTGGGTCAGGTCGACGCCGCTGGCGTCTTCCATGGCCTTGATGAAGTCGTCGCAGGTCACGGCCTGGCCGTCATGGCGTTCGAAATACAGGTCGCTGCCCTTGCGAAAGCCTTCGGCACCCAGCAGCGTGTGCACCATGCGTACCACTTCCGAGCCCTTCTCGTACACGGTCAGGGTGTAGAAGTTGGAAATCTCGATGAAGCTGTCCGGGCGCACGGCGTGGGCCATGGGGCCGGCGTCTTCGGCGAACTGGTGGGTACGCAGGTAGGCCACGTCCTCGATGCGCTTGACCGTGCGCGAGTTCATGTCGGCGCTGAACTCGGAATCGCGGAACACCGTGAAGCCTTCCTTGAGCGACAGCTGGAACCAGTCGCGGCAGGTCACGCGGTTGCCCGACCAGTTGTGGAAGTACTCGTGGGCCACCACCGCCTCGACCCGCTGGTGCGCGGCATCGGTGGCGGTCTCGGCACGCGCCAGCACGCAGCTGGAGTTGAAGATGTTGAGGCCCTTGTTCTCCATGGCGCCCATGTTGAAGTCGTTGACCGCCACGATCATGAAGATGTCCAGGTCGTATTCGCGGCCATACACCTCTTCGTCCCAGCGCATGGACTTCTTCAGGCTGACCATGGCGTGCTGGCACTTGTCGATGTTCTCCGGCTCGACATAGATGCGCAGGGTCACGTCGCGCCCCGACTGGCGGGTGAAGGTGTCTTCGACGCACCACAGGTCGCCGGCCACCAGTGCGAACAGGTAGGCCGGTTTCTTGAACGGGTCTTCCCAGGTGGCCCAGTGCCGACCGTCCTGCTGCGGCCCGCTGCCGATGGGGTTGCCGTTGGACAGCAGGACCGGGTAGCGATGCTGCTCGGCGATCACCGTGGTGGTGAAGGTGCTCATCACGTCCGGGCGGTCGAGGTAGTAGGTGATCTTGCGAAAGCCCTCGGCCTCGCACTGGGTGCAGAACATGCCGCCAGACTTGTACAGGCCCTCGAGCGCGGTGTTGGTCTCGGGGTGGATCTTCACGCTGGTGTCCAGGGTGAAGCGCTCGGCAGTGGGCTGCAGGGTAAGGTGGCTGTCGTCGAGCTGGTAGTCGTCAGCGCCCAGCGGCTGGTCGTCCAGCGCCACGCTGAGCAGTTCCAGCTGCTGGCCGTCGAGCACCAGCGCCGGCAGGCCGGCACCGCGCGCCGGGTTGCGGCGCATGACCAGCTGCGCGTGGACCAGGCTGTGGTCCTCGAACAGTTCGAAGGTCAGGTGCGTCTCGTCGATCAGGTACTCGGGTGCCTGATAGTCCTTGAGGTAGATCACTTGCGGCTGTTCGGTACGCATGTGGCGGTCCTTTTACTGATGCACGGCCAGCTGGTAGGCCGTGTACTTGCGAATATTGATCACGCCGGTATCGAAAATCAGGTACTGGCCCTTGATCCCCAGCAGGGTGCCTTCGGCGACAGGGTTCTTGTCCAGGTTGAAGCTCACGATCTTGCTCGGGTACGCCTCTACCGGGTAGCGGATTTCAATCGGCTCGACGTCGGTCAGCGGCTGGATCGCCTGCAGGCCGAAGCGGTCCTGCAGGCCCTTGAAACCTTCACTGCAGCTGTCGAACAACTGCTCGCGCACGGCCACCAGGTCGACCGCCTCGGCGTTGCCCTTGAGCAGTGCGCGCCAGTTGGTGCGGTCGGCCACCTGGCTGCGGAACAGGTCCTCGACCAGCCCGGACTGCTGCCGGGTGGCCACCCGCACGATCGGCAGGGCCTGGCTGGCGCCCTGGTCGAGCCAGCGCGTGGGCAGCTGGGTGGCGCGGGTGATGCCGACCTTGATACCCGACGAGTTGGCCAGGTACACCACGTGGTCGGTCATGCAGAACTGCTCGCCCCAGGCCGGGTCACGGCAGGTACCGTGCTCGTAGTGGCAGCGCTCGGGGCTCATGATGCAGGTGTCGCATTGCGCCAGCCTGGTCATGCACGGGTAGCAGTAACCCTGGCTGAAGCTGGTCTTGGTCTTGCGCCCGCAGTGGGTACAGTGGATCGCGCCCAGGTATTCGAGACGCACGGTCTTGCCAAGCAGGGGGTTGACCGGCACTTCGACGTCGCCCAGGCGAAACGCGTATTGCACGACCGGCTGCGCGAGGCGCGCCGTCATCTTGCTGATGGAACCACGGCCGAGTTCGATCAATGGATCGCGTCCGACTTGAACAGGATGTTGGGCACCGGCGCGGACTTGGAGGCGCATTCCTGCGGGCCCATGTAGCCGGTACGCTGGTCTTCGGGCAGGTTCTGCATCTCCCAGGCGATCACGGCCTGCAACGACAGCTCCTTCTGCTCGGCGGTGAGCTTGCGCCCGTCGGACCATTTGCCGATTTCCACGGCCAGTTTCAGGCTGGCGTAGATCTCCGGGGTGATGTTTTCGATCATTTGCGCAAAAGTGGACATAGCGTCTCCAAAAATCAAGCTGACAGTTTACGCCGGGCCAGTGCCCCGCCCAAGAGCCCGCTGAGGCAGCCGACCAACAGCCCACCCACGTGGGCGGCGTTGGCGATGGCGCCGAAGCCGAGCAGGGTGATCAGCCCGGACAGGCACAGCAGCAGCCATACCAGCATCATCACCAGCACGCCGCGCGGCATGCGATACACCGGGTTCGGCGCCAGCCACTGGTACAGCCAGATGTGCCCGAGCAGGCCGTACAGCACCCCGGACAAGCCGCCGAACAGGCTGGGCCCGCCGAACACGAACTGCGCCACGTTCGACACCAGGCTGAACAGCAGGGTCAGCGACAGCAAGGCCAGGGTGCCCTGACGCAGCTCGATGCGCCGCCCCAGCTCCCAGTACCACAGGCCGTTCATGGCCAGGTGCAGGATGCCGAAGTGCACCAGCATCGGGCTGAACAAGCGCCACCACTGGCCTGCATCGAGGCTGGTCAGCAACGGGGTGAAATACAGGTAGTCGCCCTGCACGCGAAAATCCAGGAAGGTCAGCCAGCTCAAGGTGGCGAAGTTGTCGCCCAGGCCGGTCAGTGCCGCCACCACCACGCACAGCAGCAACACCGCTGCAGTGGCCTTGCTGGCCTTCGCCTGCGCGGCCAGGCTCGGGCGCTGCGGGGCCGGGGGCTGCGCCAGGGGCGGCAGTTGCACATCGGCGTTGCCCTCCGGAAAGCGCTGGTACAGCTGGCGAACATCTTCCACCAGGTAGTCGGCGGTCCACAGTACCTGCTCCTCGCCCTCCTCCGAGACCCGGTGCGGCACCTGCAGGCGCTTGAGCAGCTCGACAAAGCCGCTGAGGTCGACGCTCAGGGGCAGGCGCATCACCATTGCCGCACTCATTGACTGGCCTCCGGCCGTTCGACATCCACCCATACGAACTTGTGCGGGTCGATGCGGGTTTCATCATCCAGCCGATAGGCCACCAGCTTCCCGTAGAGCACCGCACTGTAGTCCAGGCACGCCAGGTTGGCGCGGATGGGTGCGGGCCGGCCGCTGCGCCAGTAATGGCCGACGAACAGCAGCGGCTCGTCGTCACCGTAGCGCAGCAGCGCGTTCTTCTGGCTGCGACTGAGCGGCGCATTGGCCACTTCGGCCGGCAGCGCATCGGGCTGGAACACGATATCGCCGTAGGTCTGCGGGTCTTCCTCCCAGAACTTGGTGCGAAAGAATGCGCGGGTCAGGCCGTCACCGCCGGTCAGGGTGAGGCCGTCGGGCAGGCGCATGTCGGTGCCGCGCAGCAGCCGGTTGCACACGGTGTGGGCAAAGCTGCCGGCCACGGCCGAGGCCTGCACGAAATGCTCGTCGATGCGCCCGTCCGGATGCTGCTGGCGCAGCGGCTCGATCAGGCGCGCGTCCCAGCAGGCGTGTACCACGCGAAAGCGTCCGGCATCGATGAACAGCGGCAGCTCGTAGAACCAGCCGAGAAAGTCGTGCCAGTCGTGGGGGTGGTCGGCGAACTGGGTCAGTGTCTCTTCGATCAGCCGCGCATGGCGCGGGTTGTGCTCGCGCACGAACTGTTTGCCGCTGCCCGGCAGCGCCGGCGTGGTCCAGCCCAGTGCGCTGAATTCGTGGTTGCCCATGATGCAGTGGGCCTGACCGGCTTCGACCATGTCGTGCACGATGTGCAGGGCCTCGCGAATGCGCGGGCCGCGGTCGATGATGTCGCCAAGGAAGATCGCCTGACGCTGCGCATGCCGCCACACCCCGCCCTGACGCTTGTACCCCATGGCGTCGAGCAGACGCTCCAGGGTGTGGGCACAGCCGTGGACATCGCCGATCAGGTCGTAACTGCGCGCGGGATCGAGCATCAGTCGCCTCCACCACCCAGACGGCTGCCCCAGCCGAGCTTGGTCCGGCAGACCTCGTAGTAGTTGTGGTCCAGCGGGTGGATCAGGCGCAGCTTCTGCGGCTTCTTGTTCACTGTGATGGTGTCGCCGGGGGCACAGGTGAAATGGTTCTGGCCATCGCACGAGACTTGCGGGTACAGCTGCAGGTCACGCGATACCACGATCTTCAGCTCGCTGTTGCCATCGACCACGATCGGGCGTCCCGACAGCGTGTGCGGGTACATGGGCACGATCACGATGGCGTCGAGCTTGGGGTGCATGATCGGTCCGCCGGCCGACAGCGCGTAGGCGGTCGAGCCGGTCGGTGTGGCGACGATCAGGCCGTCTGCCTTCTGGCTGCACACGAACTGGCCGTCGATGTAGATCTCGAACTCGATCATGCGGTTGGACTTGCCAGGGTGCAGCACCACGTCGTTGAGCGCGTCGCCCTGGCCGATGGCCTCGCCGTGGCGGCGGACTTCGGCCTGCAGCAGGAAGCGGTTTTCCACCAGGTAGTGGCCGTCGAGCACTTCGGCCACCTTGACCTCGAGCTCGTCGGGGCGAATGTCGGTGAGAAACCCCAAGCTGCCGCGGTTGATGCCCAGTACCGGGATGTTGTGGCGCGCCAGTGCGCGGGCGGCACCGAGCAGGCTGCCGTCGCCGCCGACCACGATGACCATGTCGCACACCTCGCCCAGCAGCTTGCGCGAAGAGGTCTGCAGGCCGTGGCCGGGCAGCACGTCGGCGATTGTGTCCTCGAGGATCACGTGCAGGTGCCGCTCGAGCAGGAATTTTTTCAGTCGGCGAATGGTATCGAGCACCTGCGAACTGCCAAGGCGGCCGATGATACCGATATTGCGAAATTGCTCCATGGGGCTCCTGCGGGGCACTGCGGCGTTGAATGGGCCGGTTGGCCAAAGCGTTGATTATGGGCGAAAGCGCCGGGCAGCGGCAAACGCCGCAGTTTTTTGCACAAGGCGCCGGGGCGGGCGGCTATGCTCGCAGGATGATGCCCTTTACAGACCTTTGCGACCTGCCCAACCGCCTGCGCCAGCCCCCGGTGCGGGACCTGGCGTGGGTAATCCTTGCGCCCCCCATGCTCGCAGTGACGCCCTGGCCGCAACGCCACCCGTTGGCCGGCAGCGACTGGGTGGCCGCACCGGCGCTGCTGCGCGACTGGCTGCTGGCGCTGGACCACGACAGCCGTGACCTGCAGGCCTGGCTGGCACAGGCCGCCAGCCGGCGCCTGGGGTTGTACTACGAGCGGCTGTGGCAGTTCGCGTTGCGCCATGCTCCGGGGGTGGAGCTGCTGGCGGCCAACCTGCCGATCCGCGACGGCGGGCACACCCTGGGCGAGCTGGACATCCTGCTGCGTGACCGCGACGGGGTGCATCACCTGGAGCTGGCCATCAAGCTGTACCTGGGCCCGCAGCACGGTGACGGGCGTAACCCGGCGCAGTGGCTTGGGCCTGGCTGCCATGACCGGCTGGACCGCAAGCTGGCGCACCTGAACGACCATCAACTGCCGATTTCGGCGCGGGCCGAGGGGCGCGAGGCACTGGCGGCGCTGCACATAGACAGCTTCACGGCTCAGCTTTGGCTGGGCGGGTATCTGCTGTATCCATGGCCGGGGACGGCGCAGCCTCCGGCGGGTGCGCACCCACAACACTTGCGCGGGCGCTGGCTGCATCAGCGCGACTGGGCCCGGTTTGCGGCGCAGGCCGACCCCGGGCGCTGGCAGCCGTTGCCGCGCCAGGCATGGCTGGCGCCGGCGCGGTACACGCAGGAACAGGCCTGGGGCACGGAACAGTTCCAGGCCTGGCTGCAAGCGCTGGACCCGATGGCCCCCGCGCAGTTGCTGGTGCGGCTGGTGCCAGGGGATCGCGGGGATTGGGTAGAGGCCCAACGCTTGTTTCTGGTGGCCGATGCCTGGCCGAACCTGGCGGGTTAGCATGCACTGGCTGGGCCGGCCCCCACATGAACGTACGCCCCCGTGGGAGCCGGCCTTGCCGGCGAAGGGGCCAGCGCTGACAACATTCTGCTAACCTCGCCCCCCCTCACCCAGCACCCGCACAAGGAACCCACCCGTGCCCGGCAATCTTCTCGCCCTGGCGCTCGCCGTCACCCTGGCCTGGCCCGCAAGTGCCAGCGCAGCGCCTGCCCCAGGTCTGGACCAGGACAACGACCTCGCCCTGCTGAGCGACAGCTTCTGGCGCCAGGCGACGCCCACCGACCTGGACACGTGGCTGGCCCCGCGCAGCCAACCCGGCGAGTATCCACCCGGTGTGGTCACCCGCAATACCACGGCCTTTCACCTCGCACTCGAAAACAACGCCTCGCTGGCCATGCTGCAACACCTGCGTGCCGCGCTACCGGCCATGGTCGGGCTCGGCGACTACCCCGAATCGCTGCTGTCCACGGCCATCAAGCACAACCACCCCACTGCCACCATCGAATGGCTGCTGGCCCAGGGCGCGCCGGTGGAAGCCGGCGACTACCACAACCCACGCCCGCTGCTGCTGGCCATCGCCCAGGGCGCCGATGCCTCGCTGATCGACGCCCTGGTCAAGGCCGGCGCCGACACCTCCTACTTCACGCGCAGCGACAGCAACATGGACGCCTTCGACGCCGCAGTGCTGACCGAGCACAGCGCCACGCGCCGGGCCGTCGCCCGCCATCTGCCACTGCCCGAGGCCGGCAGCGAAACCATGGAAGCGATCCTGGTCGAGCTTTCGCGCCAGGGTCGCGACGGGCCCGACGCCCCGCACGTGAGCTACGACATCCTCAGCGTGCTGCTCGAGCGCGGCATGAGCAGCACCGGCACCTACTGCGACCCGCACAAACCCTACTGCCTGGCCGACGACAGGAGCGACCTGATGGACCTGGCCATCCGTATCGAGGACCCGCAACTGGTCGACTACCTGCTCGGCAAGGGTCTGAAGGCCCGCTAGCACACTTTTTTGCCCCAGCGCAGGTGCAGGGCACGCGCAAGCGATTAGAGTTATCCGCACAGCGCCATCAAGAGCGCGGCCATTGACCTGATTGACCGATATGAGGAACCACCATGACCCTGACCAATACGCAGGCACGCTACGGCAGCCTGTCGATCGCCCTGCACTGGCTGATGCTGATTCTGCTGGCGGTGGTATACGCCTGCATCGAACTGCGCGGCATCTTCCCCAAGGACAGCGCCGAGCGCGACCTGATGAAAAGCCTGCACTTCATGCTCGGCCTGAGCGTGTTCGTGCTGGTATGGCTGCGCCTGATCCTGAAGGTCACCCACCCCACCCCGCGCATCGAACCCAAGCCGCCGGCCTGGCAGACGGGTCTTGCGCACCTGATGCACTGGGCGCTGTACGCCCTGATGATCGGCCTGCCGCTGGCCGGCTGGGTGATACTCAGCGCGGCTGGCAAGCCGATCCCGTTCTTCGGCCTGGAGTTGCCCGCCCTGGTAGCACCGGACACCGACCTGGCCAAGTTCGTCAAGGGCTGGCACGAGTGGTTCGGCGCACTGGGCTACTGGCTGATCGGACTGCACGCACTGGCCGGCCTCTACCATCACTACGTGGTCCGCGATAACACCCTGCTGCGCATGCTGCCGCAAAAAGGTGACTGACTAGGCGAACCCGCGGCGGCCCTGCAAGCCGCCGGTGTGAACGAAGATCAGCCGCGTGCCGGCCACGAACGCGCCAGCCAGCACACGCTCCTGCAGGGCCAACAACGCCTTGCCGGTGTACAGCGGTTCCAGTGGCAGGCCCGATTCGGCCTCGCTGGCCTGGATGAATGCCAGCAAGGCCGGGTCGACCTTGGCAAAGCCGCCCCGGCTGGCGTCGTGCAGGCGGTAAGTGCCCGGCGCCAGCACCTCGACCTCGCCTTCCACCCCATGCCCCGGCGGCACGGCCAGCGCGCCGTGCACCGGGTGGGCGCCCGCTTCGGCCTGGGCCAGCCCCACCAGCGTGGTACCGCTGCCCACCGCCAGCCACCAGGCGTCGTAATCGGCCCAGCCCACGGCCGCCAGCTGCGCCCGCGCCTGGGTCACGATCTGTGCGCAGCCTTCGGTGCCCAGTGGCCCCGCGCCGCCTTCGGGCACGCAATGCCATGCCGGGTAGAGGGCTTGCCAGGGCTGCCAGAAATCCGCCTGATGCCGCGCCCTGTATCCGGCGTACCCCAGCCAGTGCAGGTGCATGCCCAGTGCTTGCAGGTCGTGCACGGTGGGATTGCTGTGCGGGTGCCCACGCAACAGCCCGGCCGTGGCAAAGCCGAAGCGCTTGCCGGCCGCCGCCAGGGCATGCAGGTGGTTGGAATAGGCGCCGCCCAGGCTGATCACCCCCGGGGCACCACGGGCATGGGCAAGGCGCAGGTGCCCCTGCAGCTTGAACCATTTGTTGCCGCTGATCAGCGGGTCGATGAGGTCCAGACGCAGCACTGCCACCTCGACCCCGGCGCGCGCCAGCCAGCCTAGGGCCAGCGGTTGCAGGGGTGCCAGTGGCAGGTCATCGAAAGCGGCAGACATCGAACAGGCTCGGCAGAACGGGAGCGCGCAGTCTACCAGCGCACCCCCGCCACCGCTTTACAGCTCGGCCGCCAGGCGTGAACCCTGGTTGATCGCGCGCTTGGCGTCCAGCTCGGCGGCGACGTCCGCGCCGCCGATCAGGTGTACCGACTGCCCGGCGGCCAGTAGGCCATCCTGCAGCTCGCGCAGCGGGTCCTGGCCGGCGCAGATCACCACGTTGTCCACCGCCAGTACCTGCGGCTCGCCTTCGGCGATACGGATATGCAGGCCGGCGTCGTCGATCTTCAGGTAGTCGACGCTGTTGAGCATCTGCACCCGCTTGTTCTTCAGGCCTGTGCGGTGGATCCAGCCGGTGGTCTTGCCCAGCCCGTCGCCAACCTTGGTCTTCTTGCGCTGCAACAGGTACACCTGGCGCGCCGGAGCATGGGGCTCGGCCTGGATGCCCGCCACGCCGCCGCGCGCTTCGAGCCGGGTGTCGATGCCCCACTCCCTCCAGAACGCCTCGCGGTCCTGGCTCGTGGCAACGCCCTGGTGCACCAGGAACTCCGACACATCGAAGCCGATGCCGCCGGCACCGATCACCGCGACCTTCTGCCCCACCGGCTTGCGCGCCAGCAGCACGTCCAGGTAGCTCAGCACCTTGGCGTGATCGATACCGTCGATGGCCGGCAGGCGAGGCGCGATGCCGGTCGCAAGGATGATCTCGTCGTAGCCGCCCTCCACCAGTTGCTCGACATTGACGCGGGTGTTCAGACACAGCTCCACGCCGGTGGTCTGCAGCTTGCGCTTGAAGTAGCGCAGGGTCTCGAAGAACTCCTCCTTGCCCGGCACGCGCTTGGCCACGTTGAACTGCCCGCCGATCTCGCTGGCCGAGTCGAACAGGGTCACCTGGTGGCCACGCTCGGCGGCCACGGTAGCGGCGGCCAGGCCGGCCGGGCCGGCGCCGACCACGGCAATGCGCTTGGGCTGGGCCACCGGCAGGTAGTTGAGTTCGGTTTCATGACAGGCCCGCGGGTTGACCAGGCAACTGGTCAGCTTGCCGCCGAAGGTGTGGTCCAGGCAGGCCTGGTTGCAGCCGATGCAGGTGTTGATCTCGTCGCCGCGCCCGGCGGCGGCCTTGTTGACGAAGTCCGGGTCGGCCAGGAACGGGCGTGCCATCGACACCATGTCGGCGTCGCCTTCGGCAAGGATCTGCTCGGCGACTTCCGGGGTGTTGATGCGGTTGGTGGTGATCAGCGGGATCTGCACCGCGCCGCGCAACTTGGCGGTGACCTTGCTGAACGCGGCACGCGGCACCTTGGTGGCGATGGTCGGGATACGCGCCTCGTGCCAACCGATGCCGGTGTTGATCAGCGTGGCGCCGGCCTGCTCGATGGCCTGGGCCAGCTGCACGATCTCCTGCCAGTTGCTGCCGCCTTCCACCAGGTCGAGCATCGACAGGCGGAAGATGATGATGAAGTTCGGGCCGACCGCTTCGCGCACCCGGCGCACGATCTCCACGGCCAGGCGCATGCGGTTCTCGTAGCTGCCCCCCCAGCGGTCGGTGCGATGGTTGGTGTGGGCGGCCAGGAACTGGTTGATGAAGTAGCCTTCGGACCCCATGATCTCGACGCCGTCGTACTCGGCGCTCTGGGCCAGCGTGGCGCAGGTGACGAAGTCCTGGATCTGCTTCTCGATGCCCTCTTCGTCCAGCTCGCGGGGCTTGAACGGGTTGATCGGCGCCTGGATCGCGCTGGGGGCCACCTGCTTGGGGCTGTAGGCGTAGCGCCCGGCGTGGAGGATCTGCATGCAGATCTTGCCGCCGGCCTCGTGTACCGCCTGGGTAACGATACGGTGCTTCTGCGCTTCTTCGGCCGTTGTCAGCTTGGCCGCGCCGGAGTACACACCGCCCTCTTCGTTGGGCCCGATGCCGCCAGTGACCATCAGGCCGACGCCACCACGGGCGCGCTCGGCAAAGTACGCCGCCATGCGCTCGAAACCGCCGGGTTTCTCCTCCAGGCCGGTGTGCATCGAGCCCATCAGGGTGCGGTTGCGCAGGGTGGTGAAGCCCAGGTCCAGCGGGGCAAGCAGGTGCGGGTATTGAGCGGCGGTCATGGTGAACTCCACAGCGAACTGATCACGGAATGCGGGCGCCTCACTGCGTGCAGCGGGGCCCGTCGGTTATCTGTGAGGGACAGTAATGCGCCTGGAAGTGAGGCTCAATGACCGAAAGTTACAAGTTAATGACTGTAACTGACAGTGCGTGAGGCGCTGACCTGTTCACGGATGCAGGCAGCGTTCGGCCAGTTGCCGGGCCTGATCGAGGGTGATGCCGGCGTTTTGCTGCAGGGCGAGCGGGTGATCGCCCGCGTCCACGAACACCAGTGGGCGGTCGCCCAGGGCCTGGGTCTGCAGCGTAGCCTTGAGGTTGAGGGTCGAAACCTCATAGGGGAACTCGCTTTGCACACGTGCCGCATAAGGTGGTTCGCGCTCGCGACCTGGGGTTTCCCACAGTTCGCTGGTGCGGTAGAAATCCGCCTCGCTGACCGTCACCCAGGTCAGCCACACGAACGGCTCGGGTGAGCCGATGATCGGGATTTCCAGGCGCCCGAGCACGAAGTGGTGGGTGTCATCGATGATGCACTGATCGCTGGACAGTGGCGCACGCTGCTCGCGCTCTGCCTCCGGCAGGTCATACCAGGCGGCAGGGGCTGGCGCGCCGAAGGTGGTGGGCAGCTCGTCGTGATACTCGCCACAGGTGGCGCAATGGAAGCCTTGCATGGTGGGTACTCCTTGAACACTTAAGGCCGGATCAAGCCGCGCGGCGCGCAAACGGCAGCGTCATGTTACAGGCCCAGCAGTGCCTTGAGCGCAGGCATTACCCACTGGGGGTGATCCTCGTGCGGCGAATGCCCGGTAAACGGGATGTTCAGCAGTTGCGCATTCGCCACCCGATCGGCCAGCTCGCAGGCGTTGGCCCGCGTTACCAGGCGGTCTTCATCGCCATGAATCACCAGCAAATCGGCGGTGATGCCGCACACCGTTTCATTCGGGTAGCCCTGCTCGCCTGAATCCAGCCACAGCTCGCGCAACGCCACGGCCAGGCGGTCGAAATCGGGTTCGGGGTTCAACTGCAGGTAGCGCTCGTAGCTGTGCGGGAACAGCTCACGCCAGCGCGCGCCGGTCACGCGGCTGTACATGCCGCGCACGGGATCATCCGCTTTCAGTTGCCAGTGGGCACCGATCGTCACCAGTTTGTCGATGCCAGCACTCCCGGCAGCCGCGATGCGCAGCGCTGCAATGCCGCCATCGCTGTGGCCGACGAGGCTGAAGCGCTCAAGCCCCAACTGCCGGGCAACCGCCTCCACATCCAGTTGCAAGCGCTGGTAGGTCAGCGGCAGGTGCCCCAGGGTCGATTTGCCCTGGCCGCGGCTGTCGATGCCGATCAGGCGATAACGTTCGGCCAGGGCTGGCGTGATGGCATTGAAGGTTTCGATGTCGCCAAAACCACCGTGCAGAAAAACCAGTGCCGGGCCCTGTGGGTTGCCTTGCTGTTCACAATAGAGGCGTGCCCCGGCAACTTCGACGTACTGGCCGTCCTGGTGAGTGAATGTCGTCATTTGAGGGTCCCTTGTTTGTGTCGCGGTGGCAATTGTCGGCGGCAGTTTAATGCGTTGCGCCTTCGACGCGGTACCCCGATGCCCTCATTGCCAGGTATGAAGTCCTTTGCTTAACGCATCGTCCTGTCATTGATCGGAAAGACACAACCCTTACTCTGCCCCCAAAGGGTCAGTACGAAAATAGCGACAATCATGAGTGCCCCGCCATAGGTTGCAGTCAACATGATGAATGACAGCTTTTTATGCTCAAACTTGAAAACCATCGCCCACATTTCAAACATGCCAGAAAAAGTGTTCATATTGATGCCTTTTTTCTTGCAGCATTGGTTTGCGTAAATCACCGCAACCGCCATGAGCAGACCACAAAAAACAAACAAAAAAATGCGAAAAAACTGGATCATGCTACACATTTATAATGGCATACCCTAAACAATATATAAACTTTCAGTACCCCCAAGCTCGCCCGCCAAGATAGAACATTGACCATAAAGCGAACTGCGTTACATCACCGCATGGCACTGCTGAAATATGGCCCACCCACCAAACCAACCACCAACTACAAAGCACAGACTTAAAGCACAGTTCTTCGGCGCCAAACACGCACCAGCAAAAGTACTTGCCGAGCCAAACTTCAGCTCTTGTTCCCCCTTCCACTCACCCTAAATGAACCACTACATCAAGCGCACACCCCTGAGATCGCGCGTAAAACACCAGAGAAGCTAGCCCGACTCCTGCGGCTGCTCCGCCGTAAACAGTTGTAAGGACCACACACGAAAGCATCTTATTTTTAAATGAAAAAGCATGCCTATAAACCTCAAAAAGCCCTGCAAAGGTATTCATATTTATGCCATTACGCTTGCAGTATGAATTCGCATAAAAAACCGTTAAAAAAACCACCCCAAACAAAAACCAGAAAATTGTTTCTATCAATAAAGCCATCCAAAAACACACAATACACCCTCAATCCTTCAGTGGAATAATTACAGTGAGAAATAGAGATGCGCCCCAGCAACTTCAACGTACTGGCCGTCCTGATAAGTGAATGTCGTCATCTAAGGGTCCCTTGTTAATGTCGCAGTGGCGGTTGTCGGCGGCAGTTTAATGCGTTGCGCCTTCGACGCGGTACCTTCGCCTAAACCTGATCAGGATCATGCGCCCTCGGCAACTACCTAAGCCCCTACCTACACTCCGCCTTTCATCAACTTGATTGCTTACCGCATTGATCTATAATTAAGTTTAAAGTCGCACCCATGGCTCTGCCCCCATACTGTCAACGCAAGAATAACGATACCTATAGCTGCCCCCCATAGGCCGCAGTCAGCAGGAGGATGGACAGCTTCCTGCTCTCAAACTTAAAAACCTTGCCCCACACCTCTAACATACCTGAGAACGCATTCATGTTGATGCCATTTTTTTTACTGTACGCGCTTGCATACAACACAGCAGAAACCAACAAAACCCAACAAATAACAAACAAAAAAATCCGAACGAACTGTATTACGTCGCACATAACCTACTACCTAAAAAAACGTAACACCTGGACCGGCAGGAGCTTTAACTTCAGGGCCACCCATAAACATAAAGCTCGGACTGGTTGAGGGTTGCCTAAAACACCCCTGAATCAACGCCATTCCTACTCCCACACCTACGTTGACTCCTTTGCATCAGGATCAGAAACCTCCAAACCACATGATGGCTTCCGATCCATATGTTTAACGCATTGATCTGTCATTGATTGGAAAAATGCACCCTTGGCTCTGCCCCCACAAAGTTAACACGAGAATAATGACTGCTACGCACAGCCCCCCAAAGGCGGCTGTCAGCATCAATATCGACAGTTTTTTGTTTTCAAACCTGAAGACCATGCCCCACATTTCAAAAAGGCCTGAAAAGGTATTCATATTGATACCTTTTTTCTTGCAACAATGATTGGCATAAATGACGGATGCCGCCACAAACACCCCACCGAGGACAAATAAAAAAATACGGAAGAACTGCAATACATCACACATAAACCACCTAGAACAATGGAATTGAAACAGCGGGGCTGGCAGGCGTCTTGATCTCAGGCCCCACTCCTGCCCCGAAACCTACATACAGTTCTGGCCACGTCGAGGTCTGCGTGACATCAATCTGGATGATACCTAGCGCTACCCCAACTCCCGCTGCCGCCGGCAACGACTTCGAGTCAGGATCAGAGAATTTGAAACCGCAACTAGCAGTCGCACGAGCACCTACACTCATAACGGGTATAGCCACCTGCCCCGCCGCACCGGTTTTTTCGTTTGCACTCATACCGAACGAGACGCCCGTGCCTACCGCAGCAGTAGCAGAAGCCCTACACTCCCCCGTCATAATAGGTTTGGCCGGCGGCGGCGCCATCGCCCGGGAAACCTCATCCGGTGTCGCACCATTCTGCAACATCCAACTTCCCAGTGAAGCGCGCTCCGCGACGCCTGGCATGTTCAGGTCGAACAGCCCCAACGGGTCAGCCCGCATAACAGGCTTGTTGCTCACATAGCTGTACACGTTCAACCCACCCAGCATCCCGATCGGGTCTCTCGACACATAGCGCGCCATGCGGGGTTCGTAGTAACGGAATCGGTTGTAATGCAGCCCCGTTTCAGGGTCGTGGTATTGCCCCTGAAAACGAATCGGATTGCCCACGCCATGCTGCGCGGCCCACGACGAGCGCTCTTCACGAACCTCACCCCACACCTTGTACTGCCCCGTCCAGGCAACATTGCCGTTGTGGTCGGTGATTTCCATTGGTGTGCCCAGGTGGTCGCAGTGGTACCAGGCAATGACGTCGAACGCTGGCGCAGTGGGCAGTGCCTGCCAGAGTGGGTCCTGGTCGATGTCGTATTGACGGCCCTGCCAGTCGGGTTGCCTGAGCAGGCGTATCGAGCGCTTGTGCAACGCTTGAGCCACCGGCACGAAGCGGCCCGGTTCGTAGAGGTAGTGAACGGTACGGCCTGTGTCGCCCTCGTCGAGGGGCAATGCGCTTTCCCAGGCCAGGGTTTCGCCGTCCCATCCGTACAGCGTGAAACCGCAGTGCAGCTCACGCTGACGCTTGCTGCGCTGCATTGCATTCCAGCCGGTGCCGGCCTCGGGCTTGTCCTTGTAATGGGCGACGGCATGCTTGTGCAACCGCCGACCAAGGGCGTCATAGCTGTATTCCACACTGAGCCTGTCGTCGCTGTAGCGCACCAGGCGATTGAACAAGTCCCAGCTGAAGTGGGCAGGCACACCGTTGTGCAAGCGTTGCACAAGGTTACCGCGCTCGTCATACGTGTAGCGGCTGCCCGCGTATTCGCGCAGCACGTTGTCCATCACCTTGTGGGAGCTGGCATCGTTATCCAGCGGGCGATGCAGTTGCCGCGCCTTGTCCGTCAGGTTGCCGGCCGGGTCGAAGGCAAAGGTTTCTTCACCCAGGCGGCTGTTGGCCTGCAGCAGGCGGCCTAGCGGATCGTACTGGTAGGCCAGGTGACCACGACGGGTATCGAGGATGTCTGTCAGTTGACCGATCGGGTCGTATTGATACTCGCGCTTGCACAGAATGGATTGGCCGTCATGACTGGTGAGCAACTGTTCTTGCGGACGCCCCAGCGCGTCCCATACCTGCGTTTGCGTTAGTTTGTTGCCCTGATGGCGGGCGACTTCGCGATGCAGATCGTCGCGCTCATAAGCCAGTATTTCGTGCTGGTCAAGTCGCATGCCCAAGAGATGGCCGCTGCCGTAAGTCAGCCAGCTGACCTTGTGGCCATCCGGGCGCGTGGTGGCGATTCGCTGGTTGAGTGCGTCGTACTCGTGCAGCCACACCGCTACCATCGGCGTACCCGTTGCCAGGTAATGCTGGTGCTCACGGGTCAGGTTGCCCGCGTCGTCATAGAACCATTGCAGTGTGCTGGAGTCGTTGATCGCCTGCAGCACCTTGCCATTGCCGTCGTAGGCAAAGCGCTCTGTTTGGCGCTGATCGCCAAGGCGCGCTGTGCGCTCGATCAACCGACCCATGCGGTCGTGGTGCAAATCGATGCGGCGCTGCCCCACCTGGCTGCTCGCCAGGCGCCCAGTGCAGGGGTCGTACCGATAACGGACGGTCACACCATCGAAGCCGGTTTCTGCCACTCGACGTCCCATGGGATCGTACTGGTAAAACGCGCACTGCTCGTTCTGGTTCTCCAGGCTGAGCAACCGCCCCAGCCTGTCCCACTGGTAGCGCAACGTGTGCTCCTTCGCATCCACCCGTTCAGCCAACAGACCGGCAGCCGTATAGGACCAGGTAGTACAGCGATCCAGCGCATCCAGGTGCGCGAGCAAGCGCCCTTCGGCGTCACGCTCGAAGCGCTCTTCGGTTTTGTCTGGATGAATCACCTTGGCCAACTGCCCCGCCTTGTATTCGTACTGCGTCTTGTCGCCCGCCGCATTGGCGGTTTCCACCAGTTGCCCGAATTCGTTGTAGTGCCACTGGCTGGTCTTGCCCGAACAGTCGGTGTATTCGAGCATCTGCCCGGCCTCGTTGTACCCGAGTTTTTTCTCGTTGCCGTGAGCATCCTTGATTGCCTTGACCTGGCCTGTGGCGGTGTAGGCAAACTCGGTCTTGTTGCCCAGCGGGTCGACCGTCTCTACCAGGTTGCCGCGCTCGTCGTAGTCCCGTCGCCACAGCCCACCTTCAGCATCCCGAACCTTGATCAGCTGATCATCGTCGCTGTACGCGTAATGCACCACGCTATGGTCGGCACGAATGTGTTGCAGCCGGTTGCTTCGCTCGTCGTAGGCAAAACGATCCTGGCTGCCGTCGGCATGAAGGTGACGAATCAGGTTCTTGCGCTGGTCGCGAAACAGCCACTCCGAGCGCCCATCCGGGTACTCGATACGATAGGTGTAGCCCTGCGCATCGTAATAGTGACGGGTCTGCTGGCCATACGCGTCAGTCACCGTTGTCAGACGAATGTGTTCATCCCAGGTGAGACGAGTCTCGAAGCTGCCGTCGTCTGCCCATTCGTGCACGGCCCTGGCGCGAGGGCCGCTGCCGTCCCAGCGCAAGTTGAGACCACGACCGGTACGGTCGGTATAGCGCGTGATCAGGTGGTGCTGGTACGCGTACTGCCAGGCAGCGCCATGCTCGTCCTGGGCGGTTACCAGGTCGCCAAGCCGATCGTGGTGATAAGCGCAGAGCTGGCGCAGCGGCTTGCCATCGACCACCTGCCAGAGCCCCTGGATACGGCCATGCCCGTCAAGCACGGTGCCGAGTTGCAGGTGTACCTTGGCAGGGTCATTCTCCTGGTAGGTGTTGATGTCCGAGAGTACCGGGCGCCCCTGATGACGGTGCTCGTAATGCAGCATGGCTCCTGCGCCACTGCGCAGCACGATATGCGTGAGGAGGAAGCGCCCCCCTGCCCGCTCATAGGTTTCCTTGCGCCCCAGCCCGCGCATGAGAATCAGCTGACTGTCGGTGGTGCGCACCAGGGCGTTGTACTCCACCGGGTCATAGTGCGACATACCGATCTTGGGCAGCGGGTAGGCATGGCTGCGGCCATCCACGTCGTGGAACAGCACGCCGTCATCCAGCACATCGATGCACGTGGTGAATTCGGTGATCCAGCGTGCGCCCAGGCTGGCGCTGTCGAGGGCATCGAGGCGCGAATGATAGGTACGCGTCCACACGATCGGAAACGGCCCCGGCAGGCTGAAGTCGATGTGCTGAAGCGTCTCGCTACCCGAGGCGAAGTTGATGCGGTTGCACGTGCTGGTGGGCGCGCCATTCTTGCACTGGTTGGCCTCCAGGCTCGCCGGGCTCTGCATCTTCTGCGTTTCGACCTTACCGTCGGCAGCCTGGTGCTGGGCCGTGCTGATGGCCGCGGTCTTGACGTTGGCCACCACAACCTGGGGGTTGCGCGTGCGCCATTGCTCTACGCTGCTGGCCAGCTTCATGCGCAGGCCTTCAATGGAGCAAGGGCAGCCGGGATCGGAAAGTTCAAGGATTTCAGCACGCACCTGTGGCGCCAGTTCCCGCAGGCGCGCAATCTGCGCCAGTAGGCCAGCTTTGCCCTCGTCCCCCAGTGCAACGCTGACAGCAGCACTGGTCATGCCTTTGCCGGCCGCCTTGTAGGCATCAAAGGCTGCCCGGAGATAGTTGTCGATGCTCGCCGTCGGGTCGTGGACAAGCCGGCTTCCAGCTGGCGCCGAGACCGGGCTAGCCACACCCACAGCAGTGCCGGCAACCAAAGCACCGAGCCCTGAGGCGATGTCGAGAATGATCTGTTCGCCCAGGATTGCTGCCTGGGCCAACGCCTCCTTGAGATTGCCCTGGGACTGCTCGACGAAGTCATCCAGGCTACCGACGATGTCAGCATTCAAGTGGCCCGCCATCAGCTCCATCAGCGCATCACCCAGCGCCCGCTTGCCCTCCTGGCGCACGATGAACAGCATCGGGCGCAAGGCCATGCGTGCTGCGGTCATGCTCGCAGGGGAAGCCACCAGACCGATCAGGTTGAGCCCGAAGCTCGCGCAATCAAAGGGCTCAGGTACGTTGCTGCGCGCCAGCGCGACAACATCCCCCAGCGCGTCGACCAAGGCAATGATATTGCCTGCCATGGGCACACTGCCGGCGACACCGCTGATGCGCTCAAGGGTGGCAAAACTGGCACTGACCTCACGTAGCCAGGCATCGAAGACCACGGCGCCACGACCAACGTCTTCTATGTGGATTTCGCGAAGCGGGGTGATGGCTACCTGCGAGGCGCGGGAGTGGTCGTCGCAAGCGTAGGTATGTTCAGTCATGAGATCAGTTCACCTGGCAGCAAATCGGTAACAGTGTTCAAGCTGTGAGCCTTGAGTTCAGCCAGCTTGGGTACTGGCAACCTTGGCAGGCCGGCCAGGCCCGCCGCACTCAGCGCGGCCGAGGCGGCAGGCAGCGTAGAACCGACGGCACTGGAAGCGCTGACCCGCTGTGCCAGCCCACCCATGCCGCCCTGCATTGCGCCCCGCATCTGCTGCATGCCTTGGAGCGCGCTTTGGCCGGTGTTGAGCAAGTCACTGCCGGCCTTTGCTGCATGCATGCCCTTGCCGGCGAGTTGCTTGGCCTCTTCGATCAGGCTGCCGCCAGGATCAGGCTTGAGCTTGTCGAGCATCGCACCGAGCATCGACGGCGTGCCCTCTTCGAGGGCCGACAGGCTCGGCCAGGGCAGGCCCTTGGTAAAACTGCCAAGGCTCCAGGTGTTGACCGTATCGAGACCAAACCTGACCCACGCCGGCCCCGGCGCAACCCCCGACACGGCATTGAACCCCTGGCCATCGAGGCTGCCCTCGAGCACCGTGCCCAGCGCATCGGTCACTTCGTAATCGCCGGCCTGGATGCCCTTGGCATTGGCGTACAGGTTGAACAGCTCCAGGT
This sequence comes from Pseudomonas sp. VE 267-6A, assembly GCF_024126555.1. Classification (NCBI taxonomy): domain Bacteria; kingdom Pseudomonadati; phylum Pseudomonadota; class Gammaproteobacteria; order Pseudomonadales; family Pseudomonadaceae; genus Pseudomonas; species Pseudomonas sp. VE 267-6A. Next base: position 102 of record NZ_JAMYBY010000002.1, on the reverse strand, counting down.
TGCCCTTGCCCGGCTTGGGCGGCTCGGGGAAGGTCCCGGCCAGGCTCTTGGGCCCCACATGGGCGAAGTTCGCCGCGTGCGCGGTGTACGGCCCGGTGGTCA